>NZ_JAHAHT010000016.1 GCF_018373095.1 Haemophilus parahaemolyticus | reverse complement strand
TACCTGCAGGCGATATCGGTGTAGGCGGTCGTGAAATCGGTTATATGTATGGTCAATACAAAAAATTACGTAACGAATTTGCATCTGTATTAACAGGTAAAGGCTTAACTTGGGGTGGTAGCTTAATTCGTCCTGAAGCAACAGGTTACGGTGCGGTGTACTTTGCCGATGCAATGCTTGCAACTCGTGGTCAAAGCTTTGAAGGCAAACGTGTGGTGATTTCGGGCTCAGGTAACGTAGCACAATATGCAGCTGAAAAAGCAATCCAAAAAGGTGCTAAAGTATTAACGGTTTCAGATTCAAACGGTTATGTGTTATTCCCAGATTCAGGGATGACCGAAAAACAATTAGCGGATTTATTAGTGCTTAAAAATGAACGTCGTGAACGTTTATCTGTGTATGCACAAGAGCAAGGTATTCAATACTTCGAAGGTCAAAAACCTTGGGGCGTGAAATGTGATATTGCACTTCCGTGTGCAACCCAAAATGAATTAGATGGTGAAGCTGCAAAAGAGTTAGTGAAAAACGGCTGTATCTGTGTAGCAGAAGGTGCGAATATGCCAACCACATTAGAAGGTGTGGAAGTGTTCATTGCAGCGAAAATTCTTTATGCACCAGGTAAAGCAGCAAACGCAGGTGGTGTAGCAACTTCAGGCTTAGAAATGAGCCAAAACGCTATCCGTTTATCTTGGACACGAGAAGAAGTTGATCAACGCTTATTCGGCATTATGAGTGCAATCCACGAAAACTGTGTGGAAAACGGTACAGAAGCAGGCGGCTATGTAAACTATGTAAACGGTGCAAACATCGCGGGCTTCAAAAAAGTGGCAACTGCGATGTTAGAACAAGGCGTTTTATAATGAACTAATCCTTAGGATTGTAATTAAAATAAGCTTGATACCAAGCCGAACTTCGTGTTCGGCTTGTTTTTATTTGATATTTTCCCTCCTCAAAAATCACTTTCACCATACCTACCTTGGATGTATCTAAAATCTGCACGCCATGCTTTTCCAGTCGTTCGACGACATTTTTATTCGGCATTTTCCACGCATTCCAACGCCCAACTGAAATCACCGCAATATTAGGTTTTGTTGTTGCCACTAAAATCTTGCCTGTGCTTGTTTTGCTACCGTGATGCCCGACTTGTAAGAAATCGATTTTTCCAATTATCGGAGAAAAAATTTGCTCTTGCTCTATGCCTGCATCACCTGTAAAAAGCAATTTCAAGCGGTCTATTTCGACTAATAAAGTGCAAGAATGTTGGTTTTCTGCTCGCTTTGTGATTTGTTCGGGGAAAATTGCGGTCAGTTTTATGCTGTCAAATTGCCATTTTTTGCCTGCAACACAAGGCTCTGGAATACGCTGAGCATAAGCCGTTTGTCCACTTGAAAAGTACTGGGCATGGGGGTATGCCGCCAGCAGATCGGCAACGCCCCCTGAGTGATCGTTATCATCGTGGCTGATAAAAATCGCTTCAATCTGAATATTATTGCGTTTTAAATAAGGTAGCACCTCTAAATTTGCCATTGAATTGCGTTGCGATCCTTCTCCCCAACTTGCTCCCGTATCGTAAAAAATTGCCTGCTTTTGACCGCTTGCGTTTTGGTAAACCAAGGCTTGAGCCAAGCCTTGACCAATATCAAACGTAATCCATTCGATGTGATGATCTTTTTTCAGATAGCCAAGCCCAGCAAGATAAATTGAAGCTAAAACGATGCTGAATTTGGCAAAAAACTGCCAAGATTTCAGCCAATTTTTCGCATAAATGCCGCTCAGAATCAGTGTATAAAATGCGAGCAAATGCCATTGATTTTGTTGAGATAAGGTTATCCACGAATGAGAAAGTGGTTTAATCAGCCATAAGCTAAATTGTGCTAACCAGTCTGCCAATTGCCAAGTGTGGATCAGGTTATCTGTTAAGAGAGTAAATAGAATCATCGGCACAAGCACAAGGCTGTAAAGCGGGACGATCAATAAATTGGCTGCAAAACCGAGTGGAGAATAACCTCCAAAAAAGAAAAATTGTACGGGCGAAAAAAGGAAAAAAATGCCCATTTGTAAATGCAATAACGATAACACAGGCTTGAAAAAGGGGCGGTTTAGCCAATTCGGAATGAGCCATTCAAACTGTTTAAGCGGGAAATAGCGATACCACAAAATCAGGCTTGCTACAGCTAAGATTGAAAGCCAAAAGCTGTCAGATAATATTGTAATCGGATCTAAAACCAGCAAGATCGCAACAATACGCCACCAAAATTGGCTGGGTGTGTAATGCCTGCGTGCAAATTGGCAAAGCAAAATCAAACTAATCGCAAAAATGGCTCGAATGGTTGGAATAGCAAAACCAGCCAAATAGCTGTAACTTAAAGCAAAAGCAAAGCCCATTAAGCGAGGAAATAGATAAGAAAATCCCATTCGCTGTACAAAATTATAACGATATTTTGTACTGAGCATAAGCCATTGCCCGAACTTGGCAAACCAAAAGCCGAAACCAAAAGCAAGGGCAATGTGTAGCCCTGAAATTGTAATTAAATGTGCAGTGGTGGTTTGTTGGAAAATTTGCCAATGCTCTGATTTCAACCAAGCACGTTCCCCAAAGGCAAGAGCTAGTAATAGCCCTTGGGTTTCAAGCGTTTCGGTTTGTTGATAAGTGCGATTTATCCATCGGGTTCGCAGGGGCAAGTGATTGGCGTGAGCAAATTCTGCCTTGCGAACGGTTGCCAGCCCATCAATATCATTGGCGAAATACCAACGTTGACGGTCGAAATTACCGATATTGCTACGTCCAGAAATCGGGCGAAGATTGAGCTCTGCTTGATAAGTGGCGTTCAATTGCAAAGGCGTTTTGGCTTGCCAATTCAGATAAATTTTTTGACCGCTTGTAAGTTGCCCAACAGCGGTTTGGTATTCTTGTTGCTTTAAAATTTTAATGATTTCAATCGGTTGCGTGCTTTTATAAGCGGTAAAATTTTCTGCCTGATTTGCAATTTTTAACACTTGCCCGTAACTTAGCAATATTATCAAGCCCAACATAAACGGCAAAAGCTGGTGTTTAAAGCCAAAATAAAACATCAAGAGTGTGGCGAATAACATCACAGGCAATAAAGCCTGTTGTGGCAGCCATAAAATAGGCAAAAAAGAGAGACAAAGAAGAATGAAAAAGCGGTCTAATGTCATAGCAATCTGTTTTTGCTAGACAGTATGCCAAGAAAGGGAAAAGTGTGCAGAATTTTCTTTCAAATTTTCGAGCGTGATCGAAAAAATAAAAAAGAAAGGAAATAAAAAACACCTTAGTAATCAGGAGGGCTAAGGTGTTCAAAAAAGAATGATTAAATAATCAAATTATTTAACTAAATCTTTTAATGCTTTACCAGCAACAAACGCGGGGATTTTTGCTGCTGCGATTTTGATCTCTTCACCAGTACGTGGATTACGACCAGTACGTGCTGCACGCTCATTTACTTTGAAAGTACCGAAGCCGATTAATTGAACAGCATCACCTGCTTTTAAGCTTTCAGATACTGCTTCTAACGTTGCTTCTAAAGCTGCTTTAGCATCTTTTTTGCTTAAGTTTGCTTTTGCTGCGATAGCATCAATTAATTCACTTTTGTTCATAGTTTAATCCTCAAAGATTGTTTAGTTATGGCGAAAATCGCCGAAAGGGTTGATATAACTTGGTGTAGCTTAATTCAAAGTTCGAATTTCTCAAATAGGCAAATATTATTTTTTATCGAAAAATAATTCTACTGGTTAAAAATCACACCAATATTGCTTATTCCCACACTTCTGATCTCATTTTTAAGGTCTAAAATCAAGGCAACATCACGCTCTTCGCATTCATTGAGAAGGCGGTAAATTTGCCATTGTACGTCTAATTCTTCTTGAATTTCTTCTGAATTTTTTAGCTCTACTTCGCTTAATTCTCGTTCATTTTGCATCTCTAAATAGCTTGCCACTGTGCCAAGCGAGATTTGGCTAATGCGAATTGCTTGATCAAGTGTTGCGCCTGCAATGATGCTGTGTAGCAACTCAGAAAGTGCTTCGCACGCCTCTTGGGCAGGAAGTACGCCGAAAAATTCATATTCGTTCACATCTGGGATGATGTTTTCTAATTTTTCGAGCTGATTATCAAAGTTGATTTTCGCTCCCTTAACAGTGAGATGCTCCCAAACGAGATTTAAGATATTCTGATAGACCTTCGCATTCTCTTCTTGCTCAGCAACATGGCAGAACATTTGAAAGTTAGGGTACATTCTTTCGCACAAACACGCCATAAAGGTCAGGTGTTGCCAAGGTTCAAAGCGTTCCATACGTTTGTGAATGGGGTTTCGCATATAATTCCTCGCGATAGTTAATGATAAAGCGGTCGAATTCGTAAAAGTTTTACAACACTCCACCGCTTGCAGCTAATTATTTATGATATTGCTTCGAAAACTCGTGAATAGCGTTTACAAACACTTTCGGGCTTTCGGTTGGAACATCTTGGTGAATGCCGTGCCCTAGATTGAATACGTGACCAGAGCCTTCGCCAAAACCTGCAAGAATGTTTTTAACTTCTTGCTCAATGCGTGCAGCTGGAGCATATAATACGCTCGGATCCATATTGCCTTGCAGTGCTACTTTGTGCCCTACGCGTTTTTTCGCCTCACGAATATCAACAGTCCAGTCTAAACCAACTGCATCGCAACCTGTATCAGCAATCGCTTCAAGCCATAATCCACCACCTTTGGTGAAAAGTGTAACAGGTACTTTTCTGCCATCATTTTCGCGAATTAAGCCTTCCACGATTTTTTGCATATATTGCAATGAGAAGGTTTTGTACTCTTCGTGAGCTAACACACCGCCCCAAGTGTCAAATACCATTACCGCTTGTGCACCCGCTTTAATCTGTGCATTTAAATAAAGAATGAGGCTGTCTGCAAGTTTGTCTAATAATGCGTGTAAAAGCTGCGGATCGGCATACATCATTTTTTTTATTTTAGTGAATGCTTTACTTGAACCGCCTTCTACCATATAAGTTGCTAAAGTCCATGGGCTGCCAGAGAAACCGATTAACGGCACTTCGCCTTTTAATTCACGGCGAATGGTGCGAACAGCATTCATTACATATTGTAATTCACCTTCAGGATCGGGAATTGGCAAGTTATCCACTTGGATTTTATGCTCAATTGGGCGAGCAAATTTAGGACCTTCGCCTGCACCAAAACTTAAACCTAAGCCCATTGCGTCAGGAATGGTCAAAATATCTGAAAATAAAATCGCTGCATCTAATGCATAGCGGCGTAAAGGTTGTAAAGTCACTTCACAAGCTAAATCAGCATTGCGACAAAGCGACATAAAATCGCCTGCTTGTGCACGAGTTGCTTTATATTCTGGCAAATAACGACCTGCTTGACGCATCATCCAAACGGGGGTCATATCCACAGGTTCACGTAATAGGGCTTTTAAATAACGATCATTTTTAAGCTGAGTCATAATTATCCTTATTCTTCAAAATTAGTGCAGTTGAGCTTTGTTTGCAGGTGTGGTATTTAATGCGAAATTGCTGTGCAAGAAAAGAGCCAGCACGCGTAAATATTCGACGACTTCTTCGCCCGCTTCGATGAGTTCTTCGTTTTTGTCATCATCGTGGTAGCCAAGGCGTGAGATCTCTTCTAAATCATCAATTGCTTCGCCTACTTCATCTTTTTCTTCGCTTAATTTGGGTTGAGCTAAACCTAACCCCAAAATAAAGTGGCTTGTCCATTCCGCAATGCTATCAGCAAGAGCGAAGCCATCATTTTCATCTTCAGGTAACCAAAGGCTGAAAAGCGCGTTGGCTTCCGTATAACTAGCGGTCAATTCTTGATAAAAGTTTTCCAATGTTTTGAGAGGAGCTTGAGAAAATGCGAGCCCATCATTGGTAAATTGGTAGGTTAATGTTTTCCAAGATTCATCTTGAACACCGCCAACAATTAAGCCACTTAAAAAGCCGTGAAATTCGGCTGGTGTAAGCTCAATTTGCAGTTGGGCAACGAGTTGTTTAAATTCTACTTGTATTGTCATATTAATAAAATCAGAGGATGATCAATCAGGCTCGCATAATAGCAAAAAAACATAAAATAAGGGATAAAAATCGGGCTATTATACTGATTTACCTATAACATAATTAAAATTGTTGAATGGAATTTAGCGATTTTTCTATTTATGATTAAATTGAATAATGGCATAATAAACTAATTTATTCTTTATAAGGACGGCTTGTTATGTCGGCAAATAATATTGAGATACAAATTTTTGGGCAAGTTTTACGATTACATTGTCCACCAGAACAGAAAGATAATTTACTTGCCTCTGCCCAACGTTTGGAAGAGCGTGTGGGCGTTCTAAAAGAACAATCAGGCATTATTCAGTTAGAAAAAGTATTGGCAATCGTGGCACTTAATTTAAACTATGAACTTGAGCTTGAAAAACAACGCAATGAAAACAATAAAAATGTGTTACAAAACTGCATTCAGCAGCTAGATAGTTCATTGAATAAACTTCAGCCAGCCGCATCAATTACGGTTGATGAATAACTGTTATATGCTCGCCTAAAAGCTAGGCAAACGTAAAATAAATTACGTTTAAGACTAGGAAAAAAGGCAAAATTCCGTTAATATTCTAACCTGTCTGGGGTGTGCGTTGTTGGTTACGTCCCTGAGCCGATAATTTAAAACTTTGAGTTGGACATCCAGTTGTTGGTGAGCATGCTTACTTTAAGTAAGAAGCCTAAAAACAAATACGTTCGACTCCCTTGAACCTTCTGGTTCAAGGACTATTACCGATAGCGGCACTTCGGACACCCCACCAACTATTACCTATGCAATCATCCATTCAAACAGACCGCCAAGTTCTTCGTAAACAACTTCTTGAAAAACGCTCACATTTATCGGCTGAAAAACAGTTACAAGCCTCACACGATCTTGTTCCTATTGCATTAGATATTATCGAAAAACAGAAAGCTGAGCATATCGCCGTTTATTTGCCATTTAAACACGAAATTTCACCGCTTGTGTTAGTTGAAGAGTTACGCAAACGAGGCATAAAATGCTATTTACCGATTATTCATCCTTTTTCAAAGGGAAATTTGCTTTTTTCTCGTTTTGAATCAGTCACACCGTTAGAAAAACATCCGTGGGGTTTGTTACAACCGAAATTAGATGTGAGAAATGTGATTCCGACTTCGCAAATTGAGATGATTTTTACACCGCTTGTTGGTTGCGATAAACAGCTTGGGCGACTTGGCTATGGCGGTGGTTTTTACGATCGTACCTTTGAACAAAATCCGAAAGCGATTCGCATAGGGTTGGCTCACGCTTGTCAGTGTGTAGAAAAGTTACCGCTTGAATCTTGGGATAAGCCACTGCATCATTTAATTATTGCGGAATAAGCCCGATTAAATCAAAAAAATCTTCCTTTTTATGCGGTTTAAGTTGAAATTTTACTAAAAATCAGTAATCTTTTTCCTTTAAAATTTTAAGAGGATGCATAATGTTTGGCTTAGATCCAACCGTAACTACCTTCCTGATTTATTTGTTAGGGATGATCTTAATTGGCTTTACCGCCTATCGTGTTACCAATAATCTTTCTGATTACATCTTAGGCGGCCGTCGCTTAGGTAGCTTTGTTACCGCACTTTCTGCGGGGGCATCAGATATGTCTGGTTGGTTATTGATGGGATTACCAGGGGCAATTTATGCGGGTGGTTTAATTGAAGCCTGGTTGGCAATTGGCTTAACATTAGGGGCATATCTTAACTGGAAATTGGTTGCAGGTCGTTTACGTGCCCAAACTGAATATTTTGGCGATGCTTTAACGTTACCAGAATATTTCCACAACCGTTTTGGCGATAAAACTCGCATCATTAAAATCTTATCTGCACTGATTTTCTTACTTTTCTTTGCCGTCTACTGTGCTTCTGGGGTTGTAGCTGGTGCTCGCGTATTCGAAAACCTATTTGGTGTTCCTTATGCGGATGCAATCTGGTATGGTGCCGTTGCTACGATTCTTTATACCTTTATCGGCGGCTTTTTAGCGGTGAGTTGGACGGATACCATTCAAGCTACATTAATGCTTTTTGCGTTAATTCTTACGCCCGTTTTTGTTCTAATAAATATTGGTGGTTTTGAGGTAATGGAAACCGCTATTGAGTACACAGAAACAATCACTCAACGTAACTATAACGATATGTTTACAGGTACAACTTTACTAGGTGTAGCAAGTTTAATGGCGTGGGGATTAGGTTATTTTGGTCAGCCTCATATTGTCGTTCGTTTTATGGCGGCAGAAGGTGTTAAATCACTCGAAAATGCTCGTCGTATTAGTATGACGTGGATGATTATTTGCCTTGCTGGTGCAATTGGTATCGGCTATTTTGGTATGGCTTATTTCTTCGTATATCCAGAAAAAGCCAGTATAGTGAGCCAAAACAACGAACAGGTTTTCATTGAGCTTGCAAAATTATTATTCAATCCGTGGGTTGCAGGCATCTTACTTTCCGCCATTTTAGCCGCTGTAATGAGCACGCTTTCAGCTCAGCTTTTGATCTGCTCAAGTGCAATTACCGAAGATCTATACAAAGGCATCCTTCGTCCAAAAGCCTCTGATAAAGAACTCGTTTGGTTAAGCCGTTTAATGGTGCTCGCTGTTGCTGTGCTTGCGATTTACATCGCTAAAGATCCAAACAGCCAAGTATTTGGATTAGTAAAAGATGCGTGGGCAGGCTTTGGATCAGCATTTGGTCCTATCGTCTTACTCTCATTATTCTGGAAACGAATGAATGGTTTAGGTGCAATGGCAGGTATGCTCACAGGTGCATTAATTGTGTATTTCTGGAAAGATTTAACCGCTTTACTTGAACTGCCAGAAATGTATTCTATGATCCCTGGTTTCTTACTTGCAACACTGATGATTGTCGTGATTTCTCTCATTACACCAGCACCAAATGCCAAAACATCTGAAACCTTTGAAAAAGCGAATAAAGCGTATTTAGATGAATTGAAATAATAAATAGCATAATGAGTAAAAAAGTTGCTAACATATATTTTTAATAATGTTAGCAACTTTTTATTAAAATAATATACTAAAAGTGTTGGTAAAAATAGCTTTCAATAAAATGGCATAAAGTAGACAAAACTAACATGCTCTATTATACCTCGTATTATCTTACGTGCTGGCCTAATAATACTGTTCATTTAACTCATCAAACGCTGAGCCATCATTAAATAGCTCTTCTAAAAATTCAGAGACATTTTTCTTTCCTTCTTTCCCTAAACCAAAAACTGAAACATCACTTATTGAGGCTGATTTCCTGACTCTTACAATCGTTTTTGGAAACTCTTTTGCTACCTCTTCTTCTACAATTTCAAGTAAGCGGTCGAATTTGTGATCTTTCATTTTTTGTGTGTTGGCTATACGAATATTGATAGTTGCTTGCATAAAAATACCTTATTAACTGTATTTAAGATTAGTGAATTTAAATACAGTATAACAAGGTATTTTAAACTGTCAATATAAACAGTGTTTTTATCTAATAGAATTTACTCAATCCCCACAATCTTGTGCGTTTGCAAACTCAGATGCCATTTGGGTTTATTTGTGCGCTGATTAAGCTGTCCTAACTGGGTTATTGTTTCGAGCAAATTCATTTTGCCATCAATTTCGCACGGCGAGAGATAATAATGCTCTGCTTGAATTTGTTGCTCAATCTGCTCGCAAAATGCTAACACATCTTCATCCGCCACAATGCGAACCTCATGAGCAAAAGGAATGCAACGGCGTTGATATTTCTCTTGATACAACCGTTTCGGGCTGGTTGCAATATAATCAATCTGTTTCGGTACTTCTTTCAAGCCATTAGTTTCAATCGCTAAAAAATAGCCCTCTAGTTTAAATGCATCCAATAACACGCTTAGATTAGGTTGAATAGTTGGCTCTCCACCTGTGATGATAATATTCCTTGCTGAATAGGATTTCACTTTGGCTAAAATATGCTCCAATGTCCAACTTTCAAACGTCATATAATCGGTATCGCACCACGGGCAAGTAAGGTTACATTTGCCAAAACGGACAAAAATGCTCGGCATTCCTGTGTTAAAACCTTCTCCTTGCAAGCTCTCAAAAATCTCAACAATCGGGTAAGTGATGGTACTAAAAATGGTATTTTGCATTTTACTCATCAATTTACACCGCTTGTAAGTATGGGGCTTGCGAATATTCACAGTAAGACGTTGGCGTTTCCCACAGGCGAATAAGAGTAACTGGCAACCCCTCTTTTCTGAGCTTATCAAACATATATTTTGCCATCTCTTCCGCCGTGGATCGGCTTGGAATGCCATAGACTTTTGAATCTAAATCGATTAACAAATTTGCCACTTTGCTCTCTTTTGGGCTGTTAAGATCGTAAATAAAAGCGTGATCCATCGGGTCTAAAATATGTGTTTTAACGGCAGCTTTCAGATCGGTATAATCCATCACCATCCCACGTTTTGCCCCTTCTGCGACTAACTCGCCTGCTACTTCAACTTGCAATTTGTATGTGTGCCCATGCAGATTTTTACATTTGCCATCATGCCCATCGAGCATATGCGCCATATCAAAACTAAATTCTTTTGCAATTTTAAACATCTTTTTTCTCTCTTTCTGCAAGGTATTCATTCAAGCCTTTTTCACGCAACACACAGCTTGGGCAAGTGTGGCAGCCACCTTCCACACCTAAATAGCAGGTGTGTGTATGTTCAAGAATATAGTCAAACACACCCAAATCATCTGCCAATTTCCACGTCTCTTTTTTGGTGAGATACATCAACGGCGTACGGATGTTGAAGTTATAATCCATCGCCAAGTTCATCATTACATTCATTGATTTTACGAATACATCACGACAATCAGGATAACCGCTGAAATCGGTTTCACACACGCCTGTGTAAATGGTCGAAATGCCCTGCCCTTTGGCATAAATCCCCGCATAAAGTAAGAATAAAGCGTTGCGTCCATCCACAAAGGTATTAGGCTTATCGCCCTCTTGCTGAATTTCTACAGCTTCTTGCATTAAGGCATTGGTAGTAATCGCTTTGATCACCGATGTGTCAATTAAGGTCTGTTTTACGCCAACATCTTTGGCGATCCATTCGGCTTTTTCAAGCTCAATCGCGTGGCGTTGCCCATATTGGAAGGTCACCACTTCAACATTTTCCTTGCCGAATTCTTTAATCGCTTGGAAAAGACAAGTAGTGGAATCTTGCCCGCCTGAGAAAATCACGAGGGCCTTTTTAGGTTGTTGAGATAGGTTCATTGTGTATCCTTAGTTTTTTTATGTGGGAGGTTCTCGAACCACAAGAAAAAGTAAGCGGTAAAATTTTATCTTCTTTTGGTATAAACTTGATCGAAAATTCTACCGCTTATGAATAAATATTATAGTCTAAATTTAAGTAAGAAAAAAATGAATTAGTACTATTTACATTTTGAAAGGCTTAATAAAAAGAAGCCCTATAGCAAAAGGGCTATAGGGCAAATCTTTTGTTCTAATTCTGGAGGTAAGAATTACTGTTTTACAAAAGGAGACAAATAAAACAAGAACAAAAGCAAAATCTAAAGAAAATTAGTTGGCTCCTCCTGCGGGACTCGAACCTGCGACATATGGATTAACAGTCCACCGTTCTACCGACTGAACTAAGGAGGAATAAAACGGTGAGTATTTTAGGCTAAAGCGTTTTAGCTGTCAAACTGATTATTTCACAAATAAAATTATAAGTCATATTAGCCTTATTTATGCATCTTACTCGTGCGATACACTGCAAACAGAACAACTCGCCATTTTCGGCAAATTCATTTCTCGCACAGAAAAATGTAAACCATCAATAATTAACAATTTTCCTGCTAAAGTTTTACCAATATTGAGTAGGACTTTGATAGCTTCCAATGCCTGTAAACTGCCAATCACACCTACAATGGGGGAAATCACACCCGCTTCTACACAGCTTAACGTATCACTTCCAAAAAGCTGGCTTAAACACTGGTAGCACGCTTCATTTTCAGCATAGGTAAAAACGGAAATTTGCCCTTCAAAACGGATTGCTGAACCTGAAATAAGCGGTCGCTTTTGCTCGAAACATTGCAAGTTGAGCTGGTTTCGCACATCAACATTATCGGTACAATCCACCACCACATCTACTTGCCTAATGAGTTCGGCAAATTCTGCATCATCACATTTTTTCACGACTGCTTGCACCTCAATATTCGGATTGATTGCTTGCAAACGAACCTTTGCTACTTCCGCTTTAGGTTTACCTATATCGGCATCTGTATAAAGAATTTGGCGTTGCAAATTAGAAAGCGAGATAGTGTCAAAATCCACCAGAATGATTTTACCCACTCCAGCACTTGCCAAATATTGACTTGCAGAACAGCCTAACCCACCCGCACCGACAATTAACACGCGGCTCTCTTTGAGCTTTTCTTGCCCATCAAAATCAACCGCTTTTAGGCTGATTTGTCGGTTGTATCGCAACATTTCGTGATCGGTTAATTCCATATTCCCTACTATTTCAACAAGCCATTAAAAGGCTGAATGGTCACTTTTTCGCCTGCTTGTACATTACCTCGTTCAGCCTCTAGCACGATAAAACAGTTACTTTCATAGAAAGCACTGAAAATATGCGAGCCTTGCTGCCCTACTGGTTTTACCATCAATTCGCCTTGCTCATTGATGAAATAAAAACCGCGTTGGAAATCTTCGCGACCAGCTGCTTTCTTTAAATTAGTTGCTGCACAAGTGGTCATTTTTGGCATTAAATTTGCAAGATAATCTGCATTTAAGCCTGCAAGTTGAGCCAAAGCAGGCTGCACTAATTGGTAGAAAGTAACTAAGGCTGAAACAGGATTACCTGGCAAACCGAAGAAGACAGTTTGTTTTTCGTTTTCATTACCTAAAAAGCCAAATGCGAATGGCTTACCTGGTTTCATTGCGATTTTCCAGAAGGCGATTTTACCCAATTTTTCGAGCACATCTTTGGTGAAATCTGCCTCACCGACTGACACGCCACCGCTGGTAATTAACACATCTGCAGCTTGTTGTGCTTTCATAAAAGTCTCTTCGAAAATTTCCGGATCATCAGGCTGAATGCCAAAATCTAAAATCTCGCAATTCAGTTTCTCCAGCATTAAACGTACCGCAAAACGGTTAGTATCATAAATCTGCCCTGTAGAAAGTGGTTTGCCCACACTCACTAATTCATCTCCTGTAGAAAGAATCGCGACTTTAGTGCGTTTAAATACCTCTACTTTCGCAATGCCAAGCGATGCCAACAACGGTAAACTCGCCACGTTTAATAAACTGCCTTTGGCAAGCACAAGACTGCCTTTAGCCACATCTTCGCCCACGCGGCGGATATTCTGCCCAAGCTTAATACTGTTGGTAAATTTAATCTGATTTTCGCCCGCTTGTTCGGTTTCTTCTTGCATAATCACGGCATCGCAGCCTGTTGGCAGCATTGCTCCCGTCATAATTCGCATACACTCGCCTGATTTGATTTCGCCCTCAAACGGCTTACCTGCGAAAGCTTTGCCTGCAATGGTAAAAGTAGAAAATTGATCTAAATCCGCCAATTTGATTGCATAGCCATCCATCGCTGAATTATCAAAACTTGGGACATTAATCGGAGAAATAATATCTTGAGCAAGTACACGATTTGCAGCTTGATTAAGGGAAAGAGTTTCTGTTTCTGTTGGGGTTGGAAGCTGGGCAAGCATATTTGCCAAAGCCTCGTTGAGAGGTAAAAGTGCCATCATATTTTCCTTTTGAAGAATAAGAGAAAGGGCGTAAAAAACGCCCTTTTTTCTGAGTTTACCCGATTTTCACCCATTATGCACTTGCACTAATGTTGTGAATTTCTAAATTGCCTGATTGAGCCGCATTTTTTGCTTTCGCTTTATCATTACGGGCATTGGCAATCGCATCTAAATAAGCTTTGTCCACATCACCTGTGATATATTCGCCTGTAAACACCGATGCATCAAAGTTTTTAATTGCAGGATTTTCGGTTTGTACCGCTTTGAAAAGCGAAGATAAGTCTTGGAAAATTAATTTATCTACGCCAATCATCTCTGCAATTTGATCCACATCACGATGATACGCCACTAGTTCTTCACTAGTTGGCATATCAATCCCATACACGTTTGGATAGCGAATTTCTGGTGCTGCGGAAGCGAAGTACACTTTTTTTGCCCCAGCAGCACGTGCCATTTCAACAATTTGCTCAGAGGTTGTGCCGCGAACGATAGAATCGTCCACCAACAACACATTTTTGCCTTTAAATTCTGCCGCAATTGCGTTTAATTTACGGCGAACCGAACTTTTCCGCTGTGCTTGACCTGGCATAATAAAGGTGCGTGCCACATAGCGATTTTTCACAAAACCTTGACGATACGGTTTATAAAGCACATTCGCAATACGAACCGCAATGTCGTTTGAGGTTTCCGGTACAGGGATAACCACGTCGATTTCATCCACTATTCTGCCCCACTCACGTTTAATTTTTTCGCCCAACATTTCGCCCATATGTACGCGTGAAGCATAAACAGACACGCCATCAATTACCGAATCTGGACGGGCAAAGTAAACATATTCAAAAATACAAGGATTAAGCGTTGGATTCTCTGCACAAATTTGTGAGTGAAGCTCACCATCAAAGGTAATATAAATTGCTTCGCCTGGCAGCACATCACGTTCAAATTCAAATCCTAATATGTCTAATGCCACAATTTCAGAAGCAAACATATATTATGTTTTACCATCTACCACACGATTACCCAATACAAGCGTTCGAATTCCGAATGGATCGCGGAATGCCACCATACCATGCCCAATAATCATTGCGATACAAGCGTAAGCACCTTTAATAATTTTGTTGGTTTTGCGGACAGTTTCAAAAATGTTTTCAGGTGAAAGGTGTGAGGTTGGATATTGATCAAGATAGTGAGCAAAAATGTTTAATAACGCTTCGGAGTCAGAATTGGTGTTCACGTGGCGACGTGCTTCAGTGAAAAGTAATTCTTTTAATTCTATACTGTTGGTTAAGTTACCGTTATGCACGAGCGTTAAACCAAACGGTGAGTTTACATAGAAGGGTTGTGCTTCTGAAACGCTTGAACTGCCTGCGGTTGGGTAACGTACGTGCCCAATACCCGCATTACCTTGCAAGCGTAACATATGTTCTTGGCGGAAAACCTCACTTACTAAGCCATTGGCTTTACGTAAGCGAAAACGGTTTTCCTCATCAATGGTGACAATACCTGCGGCATCTTGCCCTCGGTGTTGAAGTAATGTTAAACCATCATACATCGCTTGGTTTACAGGCGATCCCCCAATAATCCCGACAATGCCGCACATAAAAAATAACCCCTATTTAGTTGAATTTAAGAAACTAGAATTTGCCTGTAATTGCTCGAAAAACCATTGCACAATGAAGTCAAAATGCGGGATAAGTTGCGATTCTTTCCAAAGCTCATTTTGGCTTACTGATGTGAAGGTATCAAGGAAGAAAAGTGCTACAGAGACGATTAAAATCCCACGCAATGCACCAAATGCCCCACCGAGAATACGGTCTGTAGTAGATAAAATACCAGTGGTTGAAATGATCTTATTTAATAACGCATTGATGACACCGCATACAATCAGCACGAGCACGAAAAGTGCTGCTGCCGCTACGCCATTGCGTAAATATTCTGAATTTTGCAAGTAAATAGAGTTTACTTGGGTAAGATAACCACTCAAATAAGGGTAAAAATTACTTGCTACCCAAAACGCCAATACCCAGCCAGCCAGCGATAATGCTTCACTCACAAAGCCGCGCCATAAACTAATTAGAATAGAAAATGCAATCAAACCAACGATAATAATATCAACCATATAAACCTCTACGGGCAATATCCGCCCTATTTTACAAAAAAAGAAAACGTTTGCGTAGTGCAAACTGTGGAAAAAACATCATTATTTTGATGAAAGTGAGTAAGCGGTCGATTTTACAGAGTATTTTGCAAACCTTCTTTCTTTTTAACCGCTAAAGGAAAATGCCTTTACGCATTTAACCGTGGAAGCATTGCATTGTAGCGAGAATTTTCTGCAGATTCTACTATAAAAAATGAAATGAATTTGCTAGACTTGTTCTGGTTAAACAATCATCAGAAGGAGTAAAAATGCTAGATGGATTCACACTGGTCGCATTAATTTTTGTGGTATTCGTTGTTGTTATCTTATATTCCACTGTCAAAACGGTGCCTCAAGGTTATAACTGGACAATTGAGCGTTTTGGTCGCTACACACGCACCTTAATGCCTGGGTTGAATTTAGTTTTGCCATTTATTGATCGCGTTGGTCGTAAAATCAATATGATGGAGCAAGTGTTAGATATTCCTTCGCAAGAGATTATTTCTAAAGATAACGCCAATGTTGCGATTGATGCTGTTTGCTTCGTACAAGTCATTGATGCTCGCAGTGCCGCTTATGAAGTAAACCACCTTGAACAAGCGATTATCAACTTAACGATGACCAATATTCGTACTGTTTTAGGCTCAATGGAACTGGATGAAATGCTCTCTCAACGCGATTCGATTAACAGCCGATTACTTGCAATAGTGGATGAAGCAACCAACCCTTGGGGTGTAAAAGTCACTCGTATTGAAATTCGTGATGTACGTCCACCGCGTGAGCTGATTGATTCAATGAATGCTCAAATGAAAGCGGAACGAAATAAACGTGCAGAAGTATTAGAGGCAGAAGGGATTCGCCAAGCTCAAATTTTACGTGCTGAAGGGGAAAAACAGGCGCGTATTTTGAAAGCGGAAGGTGAGCGTCAAGAAGCCTTTTTACAAGCTGAAGCCCGTGAGCGTGCAGCTGAAGCGGAGGCAAAAGCAACACAGATGGTTTCAGATGCGATTGCCGATGGTGATACCAAAGCGATTAACTATTTTATTGCTCAAAAATACACCGAAGCATTAAAAGAGATTGGTGGCTCACAAAACAGTAAAGTGGTGTTAATGCCGCTCGAAGCAGGGAATCTAATAGGTTCTGTAGCAGGCATTGCTGAATTATTGAAAGGCGAAAAACGTGTATAATTTCGCGTAATAAAAGAGGATAGCATTATGGATTGGCTAACAACTTGGTCATTATGGCATTGGTTGATTTTAGGTTTTATTTTGCTGATTGGCGAGGTGCTCACACCAGGTGTTTTCTTAATGTGGTGGGGATTTTCTGCCTTAGTTACCGCACTATTACAATGGCTTTTCCCTATACTACCACTCTCTGTCTTCGCAATTTTTTATGCTGTTTTAGCCTGTATCCTTTCAATGATTTGGTGGAAATATCAAAATGGGAAAGATCGCCAAGAACAATCACATTCTAGTTTAAATCGACGCAATTACGCTTTGATTGGTCAATTTGGCACAGTGCAAGAAATTTCACCTAATGGCATTGGTCGAGGCATTTTTGGTGATACCACTTGGCGAATCCAAGGTGAGCAACTGGCTGTAGGTGATACGATTTATGTTGAACGTATGGACGGGATTACGCTTATCGTAAAAAGAAAGCATTGAAAATAAATAAAAGGGCTTATTTTATATTCAGAAACTTAGCAAGCCTTGCTATATAAAAATAATTTATCCAATATAAAAGGCTAATTCTATGATGAAATTAGCCTTTGTTTTATCAGGATATACGTTAATCTTCAAAAGATTCTTCTAACACTTCTTCTTGGTTTACATCTACGGGTGGATTATCGCATAGCCAGTTCGCTAAACGAGCATAATCTGCGATGCTAAGATTCTCAGCGCGAGATGTCAAATCTATGCCTAATGCTTCTAATTGTTCTGCTGTGAAGAGTGTTGATAATGCGTTACGTAAGGTTTTGCGACGCTGGTTAAATGCTTGAGTTGTTACGCGATTAAGCCAATAAATATCTTTTACGGGATGTGGTAAGGTTTTGTATGGCACTAAACGCACGACCGCAGAATTTACTTTGGGTGCGGGTTTGAATGCTGTTGGTGGCACTTCAAGCACTGGCATGACTTGACAATAATATTGCGCCATAATGGTTAAGCGTCCATAAGCCTTGCTATTGGGGGCTGCACATAAACGTTTTACTACCTCTTTTTGCAACATAAAATGCATATCTTGGATTAAGTCGTGGAACTTAAACAGATGGAACATTAAGGGAGTAGAGATGTTATAAGGCAAGTTACCGAACACGCGTACTCCTTCGCTATCTTGTAAGTTTAGGCTTTCAAAATATTCGCGAAAATTAAAACGTAATGCATCCTGTTCTATGATGGTAAGTTTTTGGTTGATAAAAGGATGATGGCGTAAACGTTCAGCTAAATCACGGTCAAGTTCTACGACGGTGAGTTTATCTACTAATTCGGCAACAGGCTCTGTTAATGCACCTAAACCAGGGCCAATTTCTAATAAAAATTGACCGCTTTTCGGGTTAATTGCTGATACGATATGATGAATCACATTCATATCGTGTAAGAAATTTTGCCCGAAACGTTTACGAGCAGTATGACCTAAATGTTTTTTTGAATTTGTACTCATTATGTTTTCAATCTATAAAGAATGTTTTTGAAATTAAAGAACCCCGCTTAAGCGAGGTTCCTGAAATAGCTCGAATTATTTAGCGTCTACATATTGGATATTTGCCCCTTTACGTAAGGTTTTTACCCAATCTTTTGAGGCTTCCTCGGCTTGTTTATTCACTAAATTTTCATAGGCCTTTTGAGCATAGGCATCTTGAGTTCTATCGCCTTGACGTGTATCAGTCACTTTCAAAACGTGCCAGCCGAACTGTGATTTAAATGGAGTAGAGATTTGATCTTTTTTCGCACGGCTTGCCACGTTAGCAAAAGCAGGATCAAAAGTATCTAAGAATTGGAAACCTAAATCACCGCCGTCTGCTGCGGAAACATAATCTACCGAATTTGCTTTTGCTGCCTCTTCAAAGGTGGTTTTTCCAGCTTTAATGTCTGCAACCAATTGATTTAATTTTGCTTTAGCTTGAGCATCATTTAATACAGGGTTGGTTTTGATAAGAATATGGCTAATGCGATATTCTTGTCCTGTTACTGCTTTTAGCTTACCTGCTGCTTTATCTTTTTCTAACATTGCTTTTGCTTGAGCTTGTACTTGCTCTGGCTGCACTTGAATAGCTTGACCAATACTTTGATGGCGTATAGCTTCCATCATCATCTGTTGAGCGATTTGCTCACGATATTGATTGAGGCTAATACCTTGGTAATCCAATGCATCTAATAATTGACCATAGGTTAAACCATTACGAGCAGCAATGTCTTCAATAGCACGATCAACTTGGCGATAATCAATTTTAATGCCAGCTTTTTGTACTGCTTGTTGCACTAACATTTCATCAATCACGCTTTCAAGTGCTGCTTTACGGTTTACCTCATTATTGGCTTTTTTACCTAATGCATTAATCACTTGGCTTTCCATAATCATATTGCCATCAACCGTTGCTATAACACGCTCTTCAGCTGTTGCAGATTGAATCATAAATAACGTACCAAGCAATGCAACTAAAATAGATTTCGCGGAAGTCATTTTCATTTTATGTTCCCTATAATAATCATTAAATAATGGGATCTTAGAGCAAATTAAACACAAAAGGTTCAACTATACCAAAGATTGAATTTTCTTAATCACATTGGTGGTAGAACAACCATTCTCAAAGTTCAATACTTGTACTTCACCGCCATTTGCCCAGACTTCTTGGCTGCCTGCGATCTCTTCAGGTTTGTAATCGCCACCTTTCACCAACAAATCTGGCAAAATTTCGCCGATCAAGCGTTGAGGCGTATCTTCATCAAACGGTACTACCCAATCCACTGAAGCCAAGCCAGCAAGTACAGCCATTCGAGCAGCTAAATTATTAATTGGACGGGCTTCACCTTTTAAACGTTTCACTGATTCATCCGTATTTACTGCAACGATTAAACGATCACCAAGTTTTCGTGCATTTTCTAAGTAAGAAACGTGTCCTGGGTGAAGAATATCAAAACAACCGTTGGTCATCACAATTTTCTCGCTACGGTTTTTGGCATCATGCACGATCTCTTTCAACTCAGCTTCAGAGACCACACCAAAACCCGTCATTGCACGTTGGTGAATTGCATTTTCTAATTCCACTGGCGTAATGGTTGAAGTGCCTAGTTTACCCACAACCACGCCTGCTGCGGCATTGGCTAAATAGCACGCTTCTTCATAAGGGCGACCATCAGCAATCGCTGTTGCCAACACGCTGATTACCGTATCGCCTGCACCCGTCACATCATATACTTCTTTCGCTTGGGTCGGTAAGTGATAAGGGGCTTGATTTGGACGAAGCAGGGTCATTCCTTTTTCAGAACGAGTGACTAATAACGCTGACAAATCAAAGTCGGCGATCATTTTTAAGCCTTTTGCCACGATGTCCTTATCGTCTTTGCAATGCCCAACCACAGCTTCAAATTCAGACATATTTGGCGTGAGCAAAGTTGCCCCACGGTAGCGTTCAAAATCTGTGCCTTTCGGGTCGATTAACACAGGCACGTTCGCTTTACGTGCGATTTGAATCATCTGTTGTACGCTTTCCAGCGTGCCTTTGCCGTAATCTGATAAAATCAACGCCCCGTAAGCGGTGATTTCTTGAGATAGTTTTGCAAGAAGTGGTTGGCTATCGACATTATGAAAGCCCTCTTCAAAATCTAAACGTAACAGTTGCTGATGGCGAGAGAGAATACGCAATTTGGTAATGGTTGGGTGAGTTTGCACCGCCAAACAATGGTTCTCAATGTTGTGCGAGTTGAGCAATTTATCCAACGCATTACCCGCATCATCTCGCCCAATCAAACCGTGCAAAGCCACAGGCACATTAAGGCTAGCAATGTTCATCGCCACGTTTGCAGCCCCGCCCGCACGCTCTTCAATATCTTGCACTTTTACCACTGGCACAGGAGCTTCTGGCGAAATACGGTTGGTCGCCCCAAACCAGTAGCGATCGAGCATCACATCGCCTAACACCAATACTTTGGCTTGATTAAATTTTGGAGAGTATTGCATCATCATAATGTTTTCTCTTATCTTTTTGATTTCTTAATAAACTTCATCAAACGTTTACGTTTACGCAACTGGCTTGGAGTGAGCTTATTACGTTTGCCCGCAAACGGGTTATTCCCTTCTTGGAATTGAATGCGAATTGGGCTACCAATAATTTTCAAGCTTTTACGGAAATAGTTTGATAAGTAACGTTTGTATGAATCCGCCAATTTTTCCACTTGGTTACCGTGAATCACGATAATCGGCGGGTTGTAACCACCTGGGTGGGCATATTTCAATTTCACACGACGACCATTCACAAGTGGCGGTTGATGCTCATCTGCTGCCATACGCAAAATGCGGGTAAGCATAGAGGTCGATGTTTTTTGTGTTGCACAGGCATAAGCTTCTTTCACTGAATCGAACAAGTTACCCACGCCAGAACCGTGTAATGCGGAAATAAAATGCACACGAGCGAAGTCGATAAAATCTAAACGGCGATCAAGCTCTGATTTCACTTGATCTTTAATATCCTGTGATAAACCGTCCCATTTATTTACTACAATGACAAGCGAACGTCCTGCATTCAAAATAAAGCCCAAAAGCGATAAATCTTGGTCGGAAATCCCTTCACGAGCATCAATGGTTAATAGCACCACATTCGCATCCTGGATCGCTTGCAAGGTTTTGATTACTGAGAATTTCTCTACCGCTAAATTCACCTTGCCACGTTTGCGCACCCCCGCAGTGTCGATAATGGTATATTGCTGACCATCGCGTTCCATCGGAATATAAATGGAGTCGCGGGTTGTGCCTGGCATATCATAAACCACCACACGCTCTTCGCCGAGAATACGGTTGGTTAGCGTTGATTTGCCAACATTCGGACGCCCAATGATCGCAATTTTAATATTTTTATCTTCAATACGTTCTTCGATTTCTTCTTCCAATGCTTGGTCTAATAATGCCGCATCTTCTTCATTATCCACATCGAAATCGTGATCCCATTCGTCTTGCGAGGTTTCCTCTTCTTCTGCAAATTCTTCACCATTTTCGACCGCTTTATCCGCATTTAATTGCTCACCTAATGGTGCTAAAACTTGCTCGATCAACTGCGTAACGCCACGACCTTGTGCTGCAGCAATCTGTTCTACTTCGCCTAAGCCTAATTGATAGAATTCTGCACAGTGTGAATCAGCATCAATACCATCCGTTTTGTTTGCTACTAAAACAGTCGTTTTTTCACGTTGTCGTAGGTATTGTGCAATGCCTACATCTGCTGGCAGAAGCCCTGCACGTGCATCTACCAAGAAAAGGACTACATCAGCTTCTTCAATGGCTAAAAGGGATTGTTCCGCCATTTTTTCTTCAACACCTTCCTCAGTGCCATCAATACCGCCTGTGTCAATTACGATAAAATCATAGCCTGCGATATTAGCGTGACCATATTTACGGTCACGGGTTAAACCTGGAAAATCCGCCACCAACGCATCACGCGTGCGAGTTAAGCGGTTAAAGAGCGTGGATTTACCCACATTCGGTCTGCCTACAAGAGCAACAACTGGAGTCATTTTCTCGATCCTTTTAAAATTCAGCCTTCGTACATTGCAAAATTTGTGTATTATATACTAAGTTAGTCAATTTAAAAAACCAATCAAAAATAAAGACGTCTATATAAATAGAAAAATCTCCATTGAACTTAAGTTCAATGGAGACTATAAATATTTAAATTTAGTAATACTATTTAATTATTTAGCATATGATATTACTTAACTTTTATGAAGTTAAATTAGATTTCAAAATCTGCTAGATTTTTTCCTACTAATTCACGAGGCGTACGCCCTTGGCCCGTCCAAGTTTTTTCATTTCCATTTACGTCCACGAATTTATATTTAGCTGGGCGAGGCTCAATAGGTTTACGTACTTTTTTTTCAGGTGCTGAATGCCCTAGTAATAATGCAAGCTCATCAGGAGAAATACCATCTTTAGCTAACATTTCTTTATATTTGTTTAAATTCTCTAAACGTTTAGCTTGTTCTAATTTCTCAACTTTGATCTCTTCACGTTTTTCTTCTATAACGATCGTTAATTTATCTAATAAAATTTCTAATTGTTCTAATGATGTTTCACGAGCAAGAGCACGTAAACTACGGATGTTAGATAAGGTTTTTAATACATTAGACATTATAAGCTCCTATAAAAATATTATATAACTTGAAAGTGGATGATATATTACCCGAATATATTTTTAAGGTAAATAATTTAAATTTAAAAGATTTTTAAATCACATTAAAACTCCGAAAAAATCGCTTGTTTAATACCTCTATTTCAGGTAATCTTAACCAATCCTACGATTGTAGAGGTTGCAAATACGATAAGTACTTTTTCTGAGTGGAAAACGATGAGGAAAAATGAAAGGCGTATTTGCCGAAATCAATTAAGCGTCATCTTAGTTGGTTGGGGTCGTTGCCGAAAGGGACGACACTGTCGCAGTTTTGATATTCCTTGTATCACTGCGGAGTGCTACTGTAAGTTAGGTGAGGATTCTTCCTTTTATCCTTCCTTTATTATTTGCCTTCCTGAGTAAATACATTCAGTAGATTCAATGACATTATAAAAATATTTTTTAATAAATTAGAGGTTTTATGAATCTTGTTGATTATTCATCATCGCTTTGGTCTGTTGTGCCAGCGTTAATTGCACTTCTGCTTGCGATTGTAACTAGACGTGTGTTAATTTCATTAAGTTTGGGTATTATTGTTGGTACATTAATGTTAGCTGGCGGAAATGTGCTTGATGCCGTTTTATATTTAAAAAATAGTGTAGTTTCTTTGCTTTATAAAGGTAGCGAAGAGGGGTTTAATAGTAACAACATCAATATTATTTTATTTTTAGTATTATTAGGCATTTTAACTTCTTTATTAAGCGTTTCAGGAGCAAACCAAGCTTTTGAAAATTGGGCTCAAGAGAAAGTTAAAGGTAGACGTGGTGCCAAATTAATGGCGGCTTGCTTAGTTTTTGTTACTTTTATTGATGACTATTTCCATAGTCTTGCAGTGGGTGCTATTGCTCGTCCTGTAACGGATAAATTCAAAGTATCGCGTGCAAAACTTGCTTATATTTTAGACTCAACTGCCGCACCAATGTGCGTGTTAATGCCTATTTCGAGCTGGGGGGCTTACATTATCACGCTCATCGCAGGATTATTGGCGACACATTCTATCGTAGGTTACACACCATTAGGTGCGTTTGTTACAATGAGTGCAATGAACTTCTATGCAATTTTCTCGATTTTAATGGTATTTTTTGTTGCATATTTCTCCTTTGATATTGGATCTATGGCTCGTTTTGAGCGTAATGCCATGAGCCAAGAAGAGAAATCTTCTGAACAACAAGGCTCTTTAGAAGCGGGGGTACGCGATTTAGTACTTCCAATCTTAGCGCTAATTATTGGCACAGTAACGATGATGATTAAAACAGGTGGTGATGCACTGGCAGAAGCGGGTAATCCTTTTACTCTTTTAGGTGCATTTGAAAATACTACCGTTGGGATATCATTAGTCACTGGTGGTGTTGCAAGTATTATCGTATTAACACTTTGCTTATTAGTTCGTCGTCATATTTCTGTGGGTGATTATATAAAAGCTTATGGTGCAGGTATAAAAATCATGTCTGGTGCGATTTTAATTCTTTTCTTCGCTTGGACAATCAATGGTGTTGTAAGTGATATGCAAACAGGTAAATATCTTTCAAGCTTAGTCGCTGGCAATATTTCTCCTGCATTATTACCTACTATTTTATTCGTATTAGCGGCAGCAATGGCATTCTCAACAGGTACAAGTTGGGGAACCTTTGGCATTATGCTTCCAATTGGGGCATCTATGGCTGTTCACTCAGATCCTACTTTAATCATACCTTGTTTATCTGCTGTAATGGCAGGAGCTGTATGTGGTGACCACTGCTCGCCAGTGTCAGATACAACAATCCTTTCTTCAACAGGTGCCCAATGTAACCATATGGATCACGTGCTTTCACAATTGCCTTATGCACTATTAGTAGCGGTAGCATCAGTGGTTGGTTACTTAGTTGTAGGTTTTACGGAATCAGGTTTACTTGGCTTTATTACAGCAGGTATTACAATGTTAGTATTGATTATGTTGTTCAAAGCGAAAAAGGCAGAAAAAGAGTAAATAGAAAAACCCCAGCTTTGTCTGGGGTTCTTTTAAGTAACAAGTAGTCAAAAATTTAGTTATATTGACCAAATGCAAAAAAGTGGCGAAAGTATTAGATTTTTAGCAAAAAATCTGTATAATATTAAAACCCTGTTTTTGTTTGGTCTTTCCCGCCAAACAAGTTGGTCTAAATAAGACTCGAAGGGGTCGGATTTAGCCGAAAAATTAATAGGTAATATCTGCAAGGATATTGGGTTTAAACTTTAAATTTTGGTATTTAATTAATGAAAACTTTTGTAGCAAAACCAGAAACAGTAAAACGTGACTGGTATGTAGTAGATGCGACAGATAAAACTTTAGGTCGTTTAGCTACTGAATTAGCACGCCGTTTACGTGGTAAACACAAGGCTGAATATACTCCACACGTTGACACAGGTGATTACATCATCGTTATCAACGCTGAGAAAGTAGCTGTAACAGGTAAAAAAGAAACTGACAAAATCTACTACTGGCACACTGGCTATGTAGGTGGTATCAAAGATGCAACCTTCAAAGAAATGATTGCACGTCGTCCAGAAGCAGTGATCGAGATCGCAGTAAAAGGTATGTTACCAAAAGGTCCTTTAGGCCGTGAAATGTTCCGTAAATTAAAAGTTTACGCAGGTAACGAACATAACCACGCTGCACAACAACCACAAGTTTTAGACATCTAATCACGGAGCATCAAAATGACAGCAGCAAATCAAAACTACGGCACAGGTCGCCGCAAAAGCTCTTCAGCTCGTGTATTTATCAAACCGGGCAGCGGTAACATTACTATTAACCAACGTTCTTTAGACGTATACTTCGGTCGTGAAACTTCACGTATGATCGTACGTCAACCATTAGAATTAGTTGAATTATTAGACAAATTAGATTTATATATCACTGTAAAAGGTGGTGGTATTTCTGGTCAAGCAGGTGCAATTCGTCACGGTATCACACGTGCATTGATTGAATACGACGAAACTTTACGCCCAGCACTTCGTGCAGCTGGCTTCGTTACTCGTGACGCTCGTCGCGTTGAACGTAAAAAAGTGGGCTTACACAAAGCACGTCGTCGTCCACAATACTCAAAACGTTAATTTTGAGTATCTATACGAAAGTATTATCGCAAAAGGCAGGAATTCCCTGCCTTTTTGTTTATCTATAATTATAAATATCACATAAGAGTAAATAATATTCCAGCAAGAATTCTTGTACAACATATGAAAAATGAATAAGAATTAGTTATTTTTAATAAGCAAACGTTTGCTTATTTTATGTGGATTCTGTAAAATTCGCCCTAATTTTTTCCACTCGGAGGACGTATGTCTTTATTTAATTTTGAAGAACGTGGCTCA
>NZ_JAHAHT010000015.1 GCF_018373095.1 Haemophilus parahaemolyticus | reverse complement strand
ATAAATAAGATTATAAATCAAACACTTTCTGAATATATCTTGCCACCGCTTCATCTTTATTAAACCCAATCACTTCATTGTTTGGTAATGCTTCTTTTAAACGCGGATCTGCATTGCCCATCACGCAACCTTTTCCTGCTTGTTTTAGCATTTCAAAATCATTCATCCCATCGCCAAAAACAAGGCAATCTTTTAAGGTGTAGCCTCGGCGTTCGGCAAGTTCTTCTAAGGCATTGGCTTTGGAAACACCCTTGTTCATCACTTCTAAACATTGTGGCGTGGAGTAGACCATATAAACTTGATCGCCATATTGAGCTCGGATTTTTTTCTCAATGGGCAAAAGGTCTGCTAATTCTTTGCCGATGAAAAAGACTTTTTCTGTTTGCTTGCCGTGATGATGTTTAAAATCGACCACTTGATAGGTAAAGCCCGAATCTTTGTGGAATTTGCGTAGCGATTCTAAATCAATGTTGATAAACCACTCATCACCTTGATAAGTGTTTAAACAAATGCGTGAGGAGTCAAATTCTACTTGCATAAGCTCAACGGCAAGATCTTCAGGTAAGTGATGGTTTAAGACACATTCACCCGAAAGAAAATTCGCTCGTGCACCATTTGAGGTGACTAACATCGCTTCATCCACATTCACTTTACGAATAATATGCTGCACATCGGGTAAATTTCGACCTGTGGCAATATAAACATCCACACCTTTTTGAGATAGTTCGCTTAATATTTTAATAGTAAAATCGCCAATTTTATGTTCAGCATTAAGTAAAGTGCCGTCTAAATCAGAAATAATTGCTTTAAATGGGAGTGTCATTCTTTACTTTCCTTTACAATTGGGGATTTGAGCATAATGACCGTTAGGCTATCAAATTTCCCTTACTACAGCAAAGGAAATAACTATTTCTTATAAAATAGATCAAAGAGTAATTTATTTTTTTCGTAAATTAATTGTAAAGCGAAAAAATCCTCTATTTGTAATTCTATCTCACTTTTATATGGCAAGCTTTAAATATTCATTATATTTAAAACTATTTAATTGCATATAATTAGTTTTTTATGCTTTTTTTAGTTTAAAAAATCACAATAAAAACGTTTGTGTAAGTGAAAAGTGCTATTGACATAGTTTTTTTTACCGCTATGATAAGGCACATCAACTGAATAATAATGCAAACATAAACACACACAACACACATGGAAAAACTACTTTCACTCCGATTATCTCTGTTATCGTATTTCATGCGAGGCTAAGGTTTATCTGAAGGAAGTCAGTTCACTATCCAAACTTTGCCCGCATACTCGTATGTGGGTTTTTTTTATTCTGAACACAATAAACGAACGTTTATAAGGAAATGTTTATGGCAAACAATAATGTAATTATTTTCGATACCACCCTTCGTGACGGCGAGCAGGCACTGAAAGCCAGTTTAACTGTAAAAGAGAAATTACAAATCGCATTGGCATTAGAACGTTTAGGCGTGGATGTCATGGAAGTGGGATTTCCTGTTTCTTCGGCAGGTGATTTCGACTCAGTCAAAACTATTGCTCAAAACATCAAAAACAGCCGTGTTTGTGCACTTTCTCGTGCAGTAGATAAAGATATTGATGTGGCAGCGGAAGCATTAAAAGTGGCGGAAGCGTTTCGTATTCATACCTTCATTGCAACTTCTGCTCTACATGTTGAAGCGAAACTCAAACGTTCTTTTGAAGATGTGGTAGCAATGGCGATTCACGCAGTAAAACGTGCAAGAGGTTACACTAATGATGTCGAATTTTCGTGTGAAGATGCAGGACGTACAGGGATTGATAATATCTGCCGTATTGTTGAAGCTGCGATTAAAGCGGGAGCAACGACGGTAAATATCCCAGACACTGTAGGCTATTGCTTACCAACCCAATACGGCAGCATTATCGCCGATGTAGTCAACCGCGTGCCAAATATCGACAAAGCTGTAATTTCGGTGCACTGCCATAATGATTTAGGAATGGCAACCGCAAACTCTTTAACCGCAGTGTTAAACGGTGCTCGCCAAATTGAATGTACCATTAACGGCATCGGTGAACGTGCGGGGAATACTGCACTTGAAGAAGTGGTAATGGCAATCAAAACACGTCAAGATATGTTCAACGGCTTGGATACTCGCATTAATACGCAAGAAATTCACCGAGTAAGCCAAATGGTGAGCCAACTTTGCAATATGCCAATTCAACCGAATAAAGCGATTGTGGGTAGCAATGCTTTTGCTCACTCATCAGGCATCCACCAAGATGGGATGGTGAAAAACAAAAACACTTACGAAATTATGTCGCCAGAAACCATTGGCTTGAAAAAAGAAAAATTAAATTTAACCGCTCGTTCAGGACGTGCTGCAGTAAGAAATCATATGGCAGAAATGGGTTACCAAGACAGCGATTACGATTTAGATAAACTCTATACTGCCTTCCTTGAGCTTGCAGATAAAAAAGGTCAAGTATTCGATTATGATTTGGAAGCCCTTGCATTCATTGATATGCGATCTGGCGATGAAGATCGTTTGAAATTAGATGTGATTACTTCGCAAACCATCAGCACCTTGCCAGCTTCAGCCTTCGTACAGGTTGAGCTTGATGGCGAAAAATTAAGCCAGGTATCAAATGGCGGTAATGGCCCTGTAGATGCAGTATTCAATGCGATTTTAAAAATCACAGGGTTAGACATAAAAATGTCACACTACAACCTCACAGCCAAAGGCGAGGGAGCAGAAGCATTAGGACAAGTAGATATTGTGGTAGAACACGAAGGACGTAAATTCCACGGCGTGGGTTTAGCGACAGATATTGTAGAATCTTCCGCTCGTGCATTAATTCACGCAATCAATGCGATTTATCGTGCTCATAAAGTGGCACATTTAAAGGTGAAAAAAGGCTAATAATACTCAAAAATAAATGATGCAAGAGTGATAAAAATAGAACCTCGTTAAACCAATAATAAAAGGTTTTAACGAGGTTTACTTTATCTTGTCTTTAGGATAAGAGAGAATTTTGATATGATTACAGTAGGTGTTATATATTAAAAAACAAAAATGATCGAAGTTAAAAATCTTTCCTATCATATCGGGCAAAGTCCGATTTTAAAAAACATTAACCTCACTATTCCAAATGGTGGGATTACGGCTCTTGTTGGTGCAAACGGTGCGGGGAAATCGACCCTACTTTCGTTAATTGCTCGCTTGAACCCTATTCAAAACGGTCAAATTTTGCTAGATAATTACGATATTGCGACCACGCCTCCTCGTACTATTGCACAAAATTTAGCAATTCTTACCCAAGATAACGTGATCCACAGCCGCATTACCATACAAGATTTATTAATGTTCGGGCGTTATCCGCACCATCAAGGCAAAATTCGACCGCTTGATCAAGAGATTATCGATGAAGCATTAGTGCGTTTTGAACTTAAACCATTTGCAAATCGTTTTCTAAACGAACTCTCAGGCGGGCAACGCCAGCGGGCTTTGATTGCAATGACTTTCTGCCAGAAAACCAATCACGTCTTACTCGACGAACCTCTCAATAATCTGGATATGTTTCACGCCCGTGAATTGATGCGATTACTGAGAAAACTAACCGATGAATTAGCGCTTACAACCATAATGGTGGTACACGATATCAATATGGCAGCCGCTTATGCTGATACTATTGTAGCAATGAAAAATGGCGAGATTGTGATGAAAGGTTCGCCCGAAGAGATTATCACAACTGAACATCTAAAAAATGTATTTGGCTTAGATGTGGAAGTATTGGAGCATCAAGGAAAGAGATTAGTGGTGCATCATATTTAATGTATCTTATCTATGTATATTTATTCTCATTTAGCTTCTATAAATGAGAATTTTTATTGTTTAAATTTATTAAAATTGAAAATTTATTAGAAAAAACTATTAAAATGCTTGATTACTTTTTCAACTTTGATATACTTGCAAGTGTTTTAAGGGCAGGATTTTTCTGCCCTTTGTTATATATAGATTTCTAAATGAGAGTATCTCTCATTTCATTTACATTCTCATAATATTTGCATAGGAGAAAATATGTTACAACAATCTATCGTTGATAAACTCAACGAACAAATCAACTTAGAGTTCTACTCTTCAAATGTTTATTTGCAAATGTCTGCATGGTGTTCAAAAAATGGTTTTGCGGGTGCAGCAACTTTCTTACTTCGTCATGCAGATGAAGAATTAGAGCATATGCAAAAATTATTCGACTACGTTTGTGAAGCTGGTGCAACGCCATTATTAGGTAAAATCGAAGCTCCACGCAAAGAGTACGAATCATTAAAAGAGTTATTCGATGTGGTTTTAGAACACGAGAAACACGTAACAGCTAAAATCAATGAATTAGTAGAAGTGACTTTCGCTGCGAAAGATTACTCAACCTTCAACTTCCTACAATGGTATGTGGCTGAACAGCACGAAGAAGAAAAATTATTCGGTGAAATTTTAGATAAATTCGTAGTGGCAGGCGAAAGCAATAAATCACTTTACTTCATCGACAAAGACTTAGAAACCTTAGATCAAGGAGCAGAATAATGTTATCGCAAAATATCATCAAATACTTAAATGACCAATTAAACTTAGAATTCTATTCTTCTAACGTGTATCTTCAAATGTCAGCTTGGGCAGATAACAACGGCTTCCCTGGTGCAGCAAAATTCTTAAAAGCACACGCAACTGAAGAAATGGAACATATGCGTCGTTTATTCACTTACTTAAACGAAACAGGTGCATTAGCTGAAATCTATGCAATTGAAGCGCCACAAGCAGAATATGATTCATTAAAATCATTATTCGAAATTGTGTTAGAACACGAAAAACACGTAACTGCTAAAATCAATGAATTAGTGGAAGTGACCTTTGATGCGAAGGATTACTCATCATTCAACTTCTTGCAATGGTATGTGGCAGAACAGCACGAAGAAGAGTTCTTATTCAATTCTATCTTAGATAAATTCCGTTTATTAGGCGAAGACGGTAAATCTTTATACTATATTGATAAAGATTTAGAGCAAATGGCGGCAGCTCACTAATATATAAATCAACAAGTGGTCAATTTGGAGGCATAGTCGACTAAATTGTTATTAGTTAAAACTATACCATGTAGAACAGGCCGTTAAAAAAGCTCATTTCATTTGAAATGAGCTTTTCTTTTATTGCATATTAAATATCCAATTCCGCATATAAGGCATTTGCTTCAATGAAGTCACGACGTGGTTCAACTTCATCACCCATTAGCGTACTGAAAAGTTTATCCGCAGCAATGGCATCAGTAATCGTTACTTGAAGCATTTTACGCGCAACAGGGTCCATTGTAGTTTCCCATAATTGCTCTGGATTCATCTCGCCTAATCCTTTATAGCGTTGGATGGTTAAGCCTTTACGAGACTCTTTTACTAACCAATCTAATGCTTCTGCAAAACTGCTTACTAGTTGTTGGCGTTCGCCGCGTTGTACATAAGCGGTTTCTGTGAGTAAATCTTTTAACTCAAGCATCAATTCTACGATACGAGCATATTCATTGCTGGTAATGAAATTAAAATCTAAGCGGTAGGCGGTATCCATACCGTGTGTTGTTACAATGATTTCTGGCTCATAAATATGGCGCTCAGTGTTGAAGAACACGTTTGTACGATAGAAGCTACCATCCATTTCTTTTGCCATCAATTGATTCACAAATTGCTCGTTCCAAGCGGTAATATTTGCTTTATCTTTTGCAAATTCAGTTGAAAGTGCTGGGCTGTAGATCAATTCATTTAGAATTGCTAACGGATAACGGTGCGTTAAGCGGTTAAAGAGTTTTTGCACTTGGTTGTAATGCGAAATTAGCTTCTCAAGTGCCACGCCACTTAATGCTGGTGCATCTTGGCTCACAAATAAGCGGGCATCTTCAAGGGCAATATCAATTTCATATTGCATCATTTCATCGTTATCTTGAATATAACGCTCTTGCTTACCTTTTTTCACTTTGTAAAGTGGCGGTTGGGCAATATAGATGTAGCCGTTTTCGATAAGTTCTGGCATTTGACGATAGAAGAACGTCAATAAGAGAGTGCGAATGTGAGCACCATCTACGTCCGCATCGGTCATAATGATGATTTTGTGGTAACGTAATTTTTCAACATTGTAATCTTCACGGCCAATGCCTGTGCCAAGTGCGGTAATTAAGGTTGCAACTTCTTGTGAAGAGAGCATTTTGTCAAAACGTGCTTTTTCTACGTTGAGTATTTTACCTTTCAGCGGCAAAATTGCTTGGTTTTTACGGTCACGCCCTTGTTTTGCAGAACCACCCGCGGAGTCCCCCTCCACCAAGTAAAGTTCTGAATGTGCTGGATCTTTTTCTTGGCAGTCAGCAAGTTTACCAGGTAAACCACCTAAATCGGTTGCACTTTTGCGGCGTGTTAATTCACGTGCTTTACGAGCAGCTTCACGTGCACGAGCTGCTTCCACGATTTTACCTACAATGTTTTTCGCATCATCTGGGTTTTCGTTTAAGTAATCCGTTAATGCTTCATACATTGAGCTTTCAACTGCGGAACGCACTTCTGATGAAACTAATTTATCTTTTGTTTGCGAAGAGAATTTTGGATCTGGCACTTTTACCGAGATTACAGCAACCAAACCTTCACGAGCATCATCACCAGAGGCATCAATATTGGCATCTGCTTTTTTCAACACGCCGCTGTTGTCCATATAGTTTTTTAATGCCCGGGTCAGTGCACCACGGAAACCTGCTAAGTGTGTACCACCATCACGTTGTGGAATGTTATTGGTAAAGCAGTAAACGTTCTCGTTGTAAGAATCGTTCCATTGTAGAGAAATTTCCACACCAATATCATCTTTTTCAGTTGATATATAGAATGGTGTTTTGTGGATAGATGTTTTGCCTTCGTTCAAATATTCCACATAGGCTTTAATCCCGCCTTCGTAGTGGAAGTGCTCTTCTTTACCTTCGCGTTCATCAATTAAGCGAATAGACACGCCAGAGTTTAAGAATGAAAGCTCGCGTAAACGTTTAGAAAGAATTTTGTATTCAAATTCAGTTTTATTTTTGAAGATATCGAAACTTGGCCAGAAACGAACCATAGTGCCTGTTTTGTCTGTTTCACCAATTACCGCAAGAGGCGCATCAGGTTCGCCTAAGCTATAAAATTGTTCGTGAACGTGACCTTCACGGCGAATCGTAAGCTGTAATTTGGAAGAGAGAGCATTTACAACCGAAACGCCCACACCGTGTAAACCCCCGGATACTTTATAAGAGTTATCATCGAATTTACCGCCTGCATGAAGTACAGTCATAATGACTTCCGCTGCGGAAACCCCTTCTTCTGGGTGAATGCCTACAGGAATACCACGGCCATCATCTTGCACCGAAACCGAGTTGTCAGAATGAATGGTTACGATAATATCTTTACAATAACCCGCTAATGCTTCATCAATGGCATTATCCACCACCTCAAAAACCATATGGTGTAAACCTGTACCATCATCTGTATCACCGATATACATCCCAGGGCGAGTACGCACAGCTTCCAAGCCACGCAATACTCTAATGCTTGAAGAATCATAAGTTTGTTGGTTTTGTTCAGACATTCTTTATTCCTACGTTTATAAAAAAGAGTGACTTATCTGATTTTATTAAGTCAAAAATTGTTGAAATTATAACAGAATTGCAATTGAATTTGTGAAAAAGCGATGAAAACCAATACTTAAATAAAGGGAAAAGTGTGCTAATAACATTGTGAATCAACAGTATTGATAAAGCGATTTCATTTGATTTAACAATTTCTTGCGTGAAAATAAAAATTGCCAGCGGGTTCCCCCAACTTGTTGCCAGAGAATACCTGCACGGATACCTGCAAGTAGCGTAGCACGGATTTTTTGCTGAATGTCTGGACGGACGAGGTAATCTTGCATACCCAACACGTGGATTTTGGTGCCTAGTGGACTAATGACATCGCTATAAATGGCGGCAAGATTGGCAACCATTTGGTCTGCCATAATATCTCCTTCGTAAAGCTGAAGTTGTCGTTCAATTTGCTGCAATCGTTGTACAAGTTGAGCTTTGGCTTCTGGCGATTTATTCAGCTTTTGGCTTAGCGATAAAAGTCTAACCCAGTAACGCCCGATTTCGGTGTCGAGCTTGCCATTTCCACCACCAAGTTGAGCACGGGCGGTTTCGATGCCAGTGCTCAGGTAGCCTAATTTATCGCCATAGATAGAAAGCGTGGAGTCTGGTTGTGTTACCAGCAAACTTTTCATCAGAGTTTCCATATCTTCACGGTTTTTTGCAATGCCGTTGTGTGCAAATTGTTGTACTAAAGTCGCTGCTTGGCAGGTTGCAGCGAATGCAATTGCAATATCTTGGTAGTTTTTTGTCATAGAAATTCAAATATATTAAATAAAATTAAGTCAATAACTGCCCGTTATCAATACGATAAATTCGGTCAAAGCGTTCTAATCCTTGCAAGCGATGGGTAATCATCAGCAAGGTACGAGTTTGGCAGTATGTGAAAATAAGTTTTAAGATCTGTTGTTCAGTTTCACGATCTAACCCTTCGGTGGGTTCATCAAGTAAGACCAATTCCGCATTACTCAACAGTACACGTGCCAAACCTAATCGGCGTTGTTCGCCACCAGAAAGTGGTCTGCCGCCTTCGCCAAGCCATAAATCTAAGCCTTGTTCTTGCAAGAGGTAAGAAAGCTCGACTTGTTCTAATACCAATTTAAGTTGCTCATCGGTTGCCAGAGGAGTGCCCATTAAGAGATTATCACGCAGCGTCTGGCTGAAAATGTGTATGCGTTGGCTAAGTGTAACCAAATGTGATCTTAATGTTGCTTCAGGGTAATCTGCTACATTGCAATTTGCTAGCAGAATTTGACCGCTTGTTGGATCGTAATGGCGGTTGAGCAGTTGGAAAATAGTTGATTTGCCACTGCCTGTTTTACCTAAAATCGCGATTTTTTGCCCTTTATTCACTTCAAATGAGATATTGTTTAATGCAACTTGATGGCTGGCTGGGTAGCTAAAGGTTACTTGTTCAAAGCAGACAAGCGGTTGATTTTCTGCGATATTTTGCCAATGGGCTGTGCCATTAAACTTTACAAGTGGGCGTTGTTCAATCACATCATTTAAACGTTCAGCCGCAGTAATGAGTTGACCTAAATGCAAGAAGGCGATGCCAATCGGCATTAAAATTTCAGCAGAAGCCATCACGCAGAAAATTACCAGTGCGATAAGGGCTTCGGGGCTATCTGCATTTGGTGCATCAATGGCGGTGGCAGCAAAGAAAATTACTACGCAAACTAATATACCGTTCATAAAGGTAAGCAGGGCATTGGAAAAGCCTGTTAATTGGCTCTCTTTACTTTGTGAATATAACCAAGTTTGTTCAGTTTTTTCTAGTTTTTCGCTCATTTGAGGTACTAAGCCAAAGAGTAAAAATTCGGCATTTAGTTGAACCCACTCAATAAATTGGCTGCGATATTCTGCTCGTGCCTGAATGATTTTTTTGCCCGATTTCTGCCCCAAACGGTAGAAAATGGCAGGGAAAATGAAAAGCAGGGCAAGCAATGTGCTGCAGATGATCATTGTTAGTAAGCCAGAGACAAATGATAAGCCAATCGCTATAAAGGTGATGACCATAATTGCACTGATAAATGGCGAGAGTAAGTTGAGATAAAGAGTGTCGAGTGTATCTACATCTGCAACTAAGCGGTTTAGCAATTCGCTATTTCTAAAGCGATTTAGACCGCTTGGACTCAAAGGGATAAGCTTTTTAAAGACGGAAATACGTAGTTCAGCTAGCACGCGGAATGTTGCATCGTGCGTGACTAAGCGTTCAAAATAGCGCAAGATGGTTCGCCCAATAGCTAAGCCCCTAACACCTGAAGAAGGATAAAAAAAGTTAAATAGAATGGTTGAGCCGACCAAAAATGAAGCAGCTAAAAACCAGCCTGATAGGCTGAGCAATCCAATGCTAGCAGAAAGGCTTGTGATAGCAAGGATTGTGCCGAGCAACAAGCGTCCAACATGGTTGCGATAGAGTGAAAGAAAAGGGAAAAGTGGTTTCATTCGGTTGTGTAAAATAAATTTTATTCTAGCAACTGTAGTGTTTATTTGTTAATACAAGGGGCATGCTGAGTAGCCCCTCAAGTTCAAAGTCAGATTAAGCAATAGAATTATGTACTTGGCTCGCCTCTAGCAGTGCCAATGCTTCGTCTAATTCTGGGTTATTTTCACGAGGAATTGGGCGAGGTTTGCCTTCTTTATCAATTGCCACATAAGTGAATAACGCCTCTGTCACTTTAAAACGCTCACGTGTGCCTTCATACACTTGTTTGATAAACACATCCACTTTTACTTGCATTGAAGTGCGACCTAAACGCACTAAGGTGCCGTAACAGCAAACGACATCACCGACAGAAATAGGAAGATGGAAAATCATTTTATCTACGGTAACCGTCACCACTCGACCTTTTGCTAATTCTTTAGCTAAAATCGCACCGCCTAAATCCATTTGAGACATAATCCAACCACCGAAAATATCACCGTTGGCGTTGGTGTCTGATGGCATTGCTAGTGTACGTAAAATCAGCTTACCATCAGGATTTTTTGTGTAAGGTTCGTTTTTCATTTGTTATTCCTTGTTCTGTTGGTTTTCTTGTAAATAGGGGTAAACCACTACGCCCGTTAAAATCGTTGCGACTAAACTTAAGCCAGTTAAGCCGAAGACTTTGAAGGTATACCACGCATCATTCGACATAAAATGGCTTACATAGAGGTTAAGAAGCATACAAATAATAAAGAAGATCGCCCAGCCTATGTTAAGTTTTGCCCACACGTTTTCTGGCAAATGAATCTCTTTACCGAGCAAATGTTTGATTATCGGATTTTTCAATACAAATTGACTAATTAACAACACTAATGCGAACAATCCGTTTAAGAGGGTAACTTTCCATTTTAGAAATGCATCATCGTTAAAATAAGCGGTTAATCCTCCGAAAATAACAACAAAGCTAGCTATAAAAAGCTGCATTTTTTCAATTTTGCCATAGAGCATTTTTAGGGCAATCAGTTGCATGAGTGTTGTAATTACCAACGTAATCGCAGCTTCTTGTGTGCCAAAAAATTTGTATACTACAAAAAAGAGAATAAGAGGGATAAATTCAAGCAATTGTTTCATCATTGATCCTTAATGAACCGTTTTTGGGCGAATGGTTTGATAAAAACGGAAGCCCAAAATGGTGGTAAAGAGTGATAAAAAAGCAGAGATCACGAAAGATAGCACCATAATTGCGATATTATCGCCTAAGCGCCCAACTAGAGCAGTAATTAAAATTGGTAATAGGTTTGCTAATAATGTATAAGCAAAAAGGGATGCCATTTTGCCTTTTGCAAGTTGCCACATAAATTTGACCGCTTGTCCAACACGATAATTTTCAACAAGAAAGACATAAATAGCGAGATTTAAGCGCACAAATACAAAAATCCCAATCGCTGATAGGGGTAAACTAAAAATGCTTGCCCCACTGCCTGAAATATTACTAAATAAAATCGACGACACACCGAAAGAAAGAGGCAACACCATAATGATATTAAGCAAAATCGCGGGGAGCAATTTTGCCAAGGCTTTGCTAGTATTTTGGAAAAAAGATTGGAATGTGCCTGCATTAATATCGTTAATATTAAGCACTAAAAGCACAGAAATAAAAATATTTCCAATACCAATTAAGAACGAGGGAAGTAATGAAACAGCTGAATCTGAAACCATAAAATTAGAAAGCACAAAGGTTGCCAGTAATTGAATAGCAAGCAATAATCCCATAGCTGTTAGCGAAAACTGACGACGATTTCGGATAAAATTCCAACTATCTTGTAATAATTGCGGAAAATTAATCGGCATAAAAATCCTTGTTTTTCGTTAATAAAAAGTAAAAAATTGCTCATAAGTATATCAATAGATTGCTTGAAGTGCATTAAGTTTTACCTTAGGCTATTTTTATCTCCACTTTTTATAATTTTAAACTATGCTCGAAACATTCCAATCAGGACAACGCTATTTAAACACCTATCCACAACAAAAGAAATTGAGCCTGTTTATGATAGATTACCGTCTTATTCAACTTATTAAATTTTCAGGCAAGTGGATGCCCGCTTTTGCTTGCTTTACAATTTTATGGCAATACTTTTTTACAGACCCTAGCCAATCAATTTTGGCAAATTCGGTAATTACCGCCCTTTTTGCGGTGAGTATTCCCTATCAAGGTTTATATTTTCTCGGCAAACGGTCTAAATCGCCACTGCCTTTACATTTGATGGGCTGGTATGAAGAGCTACGTCAGAAATTGGTAAATGAAAATATAAAATTGACCGCTTGTCCTGTGCAATCGATTCCAAGCTATCAGGATTTCGCTAATTTATTGCAACTTGCGGAAAAAACGTGGGGCAATAAATATTTCGATGAGTTATAATTTACTCAATTTTATTGGATGGCATGAGCCAATTTGGGTTTGTGCCGTTTTTGTTATTTTGACTAATTAATTTTTATGACAACACAAACCGACAAAGAAAAAAAACAAGCCTACAATCTTAACAAGCTGCAAAAGCGTTTACGCCGCAATGTGGGCAATGCGATTACCGATTTCAATATGATTGAAGAGGGCGATAAGGTCATGGTCTGCCTTTCGGGCGGGAAAGATAGCTATACGCTTTTAGATATTCTGCTTAATTTAAAACTCAACGCGCCAATCCATTTTGATGTGGTGGCGGTTAATTTAGACCAAAAACAACCTGGTTTCCCAGAGCATATTTTGCCCGAATATTTAGCCAGCATTGGTGTGGAATATAAAATTGTGGAAGAAAATACTTACGGCATCGTAAAAGAGAAAATTCCAGAGGGAAAAACGACTTGTTCACTCTGTTCTCGTTTGCGTCGTGGAATTTTATATCGCACCGCCACAGAACTTGGTGCAACCAAAATTGCACTTGGGCATCATCGCGATGATATGCTCGAAACCCTCTTCCTAAATATGTTTTATGGTGGTAAATTAAAGTCGATGCCACCAAAGCTGATTAGTGATGATGGCAAGCAAATAGTGATTCGTCCGTTAGCTTACTGCAAAGAGAAGGACATTGAAAAATATGCGGAAGCAAAGCAATTCCCGATTATTCCGTGTAACTTATGCGGTTCACAACCGAACCTTCAACGCCAAGTAATCAAAGAGATGTTACAAACATGGGATCGCCAATATCCAGGGCGAATTGAGACGATGTTTAGTGCTTTGCAAAATGTCACCCTATCACATCTTTGTGACCCGAATCTGTTTGATTTTAAAAATATCAAACACGGGCAAGTGATTGAAGGCGTAGAAGGCGATCTTGCTTTTGATAAGGAAGAAATGCCTGTAATTCCTGTTGGTGCAGTAATTGATGAAGACGAGCACGAATTTGCACAGGAAGGATTGATCCAATTTAAAGCGGTGTAATTTGGATTAAACTTTGCAAAATGCAAACAACTTAGATTAAGAGGATTTTTTATGTTTTCAAACGAAGTAGTGATTTCGATCATTACGTTACTCGTATTAAGTTTAATGCGAATTAACGTGGTCGTTTCACTGATTATTGCAGCCTTGGTTTGCGGGGCAATCGGCAATTACGGTGTCGATAATGCCACGCTTTTCCAAGCATTAGAGAAGACCATCGGTAGCTTTACAGGCGGTTTAGGTGGCGGTGCTGAAACTGCAATGAACTATGCCATACTTGGTGCATTTGCAGTGGCATTATCCCGCTCAGGTGTAACTGATTTATTAGCTTACAAAGTGATTTCTCACTTTGGTAAACGCCCTTCTGGTCGTTCAGTGTTCTGGTTCAAATACATCATTTTATTTGTATTAACTGCTTTTGCAATCTCGTCTCAAAACGTGATCCCAATTCATATTGCGTTTATTCCCATTGTTGTGCCTCCGCTTTTGGGTGTAATGAACCAATTAAAAATTGACCGCCGTGCGGTGGCTTGTAGTTTAACTTTTGGGTTAACCGCAACTTATATGCTTATTCCTGCAGGTTTCGGGCAAATCTTTATTGAGAGCATTTTAGTCAAAAATATCAATAATGTAGGCTCGCAATTCGGTTTAGTCGCAACCACTGCTGATATGACCAAAGCGATGTTTATCCCTGTGCTTGGTATGATTTTAGGCTTGTTATTTGCTTTCTTCGTCTCTTACCGCAAACCGCGTAATTATGCTGAAGTGCAAGAGAAAAATGCAGACGACATTGCCGAACGTATAGCACACGTAAAACCATTCCACATTTGGTTAAGCGTTTTTGCAATCATCGCAACATGTACAACGCAATTAGCGACGAATTCAACAATTATGGGCGGTTTAGTTGGTTTAGTGATTTTTGCTTTAGGTGGCGTTTTCAAACTTAAACAATCGAATGACATCTTCCAAGATGGTTTACGTTTAATGGCAATGATTGGTTTCGTAATGATTGCAGCTTCTGGTTATGCTAGCGTAGTAAACTCAACAGGTGGCGTAGCAGAATTAGTAGAAGGCTTACGTGGTGCAATTGATAGCAAAGGCACTGCTGCATTCCTAATGCTTGTTGTTGGTTTATTCATCACAATGGGTATTGGCTCATCATTCTCAACCGTGCCAATTATTACCTCTATTTACGTGCCTTTGTGTGTGGCTTTCGGTTTTTCACCACTTGCAACAATGTCTATCGTTGGCGTTGCCGCTGCACTTGGCGATGCAGGCTCACCAGCTTCGGACTCAACCCTTGGTCCAACATCAGGCTTAAATGCTGATGGTAAACACGATCATATTTGGGATTCGGTTGTGCCAACCTTTTTACACTTTAATATTCCGTTATTAGTGTTTGGTTGGATTGCAGCGATGGTGTTGTAAGTAGTATAGACCGTGAAATGATATATTTTATGAAGGTACGAGTTTAACTTGTGCCTTTTTCTTTCTAATTACTTTATAGTTTTTTATTATGGAACAAACGACAGATTTTAATTTACTTAAAAACCGTTTTAGAGGCTATTTGCCTGTGATTATTGATGTAGAGACAGCTGGACTGAATGCACAAACGGATGCTTTACTTGAGTTAGCTGCAATTACCGTGAAAATGGATGAAAATGGTTATTTAATTGAAGATCAAAAATGTCATTACCATATTCAGCCTTTTGAGGGAGCCAATATTAATCCAGAATCACTTAAAGTGAATGGCATTGATCTTGATAATCCTGAGAGAGGAGCAATAGCGGAACATATTGCAATTCCAGAAATGTTTAAAATGGTTCGACGGGCGATGAAAGAGCAAGGGTGTCAACGAGCGGTAATCGTTGCTCATAATGCGGCATTCGATCAAAGCTTTTTACAAGCAGCAGTAAAACGCATTAATGCTAAACGTGATCCTTTTCATCCATTTGCTATGTTTGATACCGCAACACTTGCGGGTTTTATGTATGGGCAAACTGTTTTAGTAAAAGCCTGCAAAGAAGCTCAAATTACCTTTGATGGAAAACAAGCACATTCAGCGTTATATGATACTGAAAAAACGACAGAATTATTTTGTAAGATGGTGAATCGCCTAAAAGATTTGGGTGGATTTCCTATTGTATAGAGCAAAATAGGGCTAATGTGATTCGCTTTATATTTTTATTATAGCTAAATAAAATCGATAAAAACGGAATCGTTTAACGGACAACTAGGAATTACAATCCATTGGATGGTGTATCTTTGATGTGATTTTTGATATAAAAGCAATGGGGGCTAAAATTACTCAGTCATAGTTGTAAGCATTTAAATAAGATGGCTGCGATTGGGGCGATTTCTTTATTGGTGCACTGTTTTATATGCAGTATTCCAACAAGTCACCTACGGGCTTAAGCTCGATTGAAACATAATAAATGCTTCATAGCACGCGAGGGATTTTACACACTCACTTTTTTTGTCGCGGTTATGTTGTGCGGATTTATAGTATGGATTTGAAGATTTTTGTAAAGAATATATTTGTACTCTGTAGTTGAGATATTCATTGCATCTTAGTTTTTGTCCTAAATGTAAAAATAGCTAGGAAAAATCCTAGCTATTTTTATGTAATCTTAATATTTACCCCGTATTACGCATCCCTGCTGCAATCCCTGTGATAGTAATCATCAAGGCTTGTTCAAGTTCTGGATCTGGGTTCTCAGTTTGGCGTAAACGGGCAAGCAACTCAACTTGTAATAAGTTAAGTGGGTCGGTGTACACATTACGCAAGGCGATTGAATCAGCAATCCAAGGTAAATCACCCATTAACTGACCATCGCTCGATAAAGCAAGAATGGTTTGAATATCCTCACTCAATTGCGTACGGAGATTTTGCCCTAGGCGTTGCAACTCTTTAGCGACTAAGCGTTGATCATAATATTCTGCCAACCATAAATCTGCTTTGGAGAACACCATCTCAAGCATACCGATACGGGTTGAGAAGAACGGCCACTCTTTACTCATCTCTTTAAGAGTTGTTTCATCGCCTGCTTCAATCATTTTACGCAATGCAGCTCCCGCTCCAAGCCACGCAGGCAACATTAAGCGGTTTTGCATCCACGCAAAGATCCAAGGAATAGCTCGCAGACTTTCTACCCCGCCGTTTGGATTACGTTTTGAAGGGCGTGAGCCAAGCGGTAATTTCGCTAACTCTTGTTCTGGCGTTGCCGCACGGAAATAAGGCACGAAATCAGGTTCACCACGCACCACACCACGATAAATCTCGCATGAAATTTCTGAGCCTTTATCCATCACATCTCGCCAGCTCTGTTTTGGCTCTGGTGGTGGAAGTAAATTTGCTTCTAACACCGCACTTGCGTATAAATTCAAGGTATCAACAGCTACTTCTGGCAAGCCAAGTTTAAAGCGGATCATCTCACCCTGTTCTGTTACACGTAAGCCTGATTTGAGCGAACGAGGAGGTTGAGATAACAGTGCCGCATGTGCAGGCGCACCGCCACGCCCCACCGTACCACCACGACCGTGGAATAAAACCAATTCAATATTATGTTTTTCTGCCAAGTTCACTAAGGCTTCTTGTGAGCGATATTGTGCCCAAGAAGCGGCTAACATTCCCGCATCTTTTGCAGAATCGGAATAGCCAATCATCACCATTTGGTAGTTGTTGATAATACCGCGATACCAGCCGATATTGAACAAATCGCTCATTACTTTTTCACTGTGATCCAAGTCGTCCAATGTTTCGAATAGCGGGGCAACGGGAATCGTATATTTACAGCCTGCTTCTTTGAGTAATAAATGCACTGCTAACACATCCGATGCTTCACGTGCCATAGAGATCACATAAGCAGAAATCACGCCTTTTGGCTGCTCAGCGATGACTTTGCATGTATCTAAAATTTCTTGCGTTTCTGGACTTGGTGTCCAATTGGTTGGAATAAGCGGACGGCGCGAGCTTAATTCACGCACTAAGAACGCCTGTTTATCATCTTCGGTCCATTGAGAATAGTCGCCTAAACCAATATAGCGAGTAATTTCTGCAATCGCCATTTCATGACGGGTACTTTCTTGACGAATATCAAGTCGAGAAAGACTTAAACCAAAGCAGCGAATACGACGTAAGCAATCTAGTAAGCCACCGTTTGCGATGATACGCATTCCGCAAGCGTGTAACGATTGGTAACAATCAAAAAGCGGTTCCCAAAGCTCTTCGTCATTAAATAACACTTCATCTTTTCTGATGGTAACGGGTTTACCTTCAATTAACTCGCCAAAGTAAGTTAAAGTATTTTGTAATTTGCTACGTAAGCCTTTTACCACCACACGGTATGGCTCAATATGATCGCCATATTTTTCACGGAATTCAGGCGTGCAGTGCACTACTGAAAGCTCTTCGGCTAAATTACTAATATCGCGTAAGAAAAGATCCGCGGCTTTCCAGCGGTTCATATAGAATACTTTGCGAGTTACTTCAGAGGTCACAAACGGATTGCCATCGCGGTCGCCGCCCATCCAAGAAGAGAAACGCACAGGGACAAGTGCTACATCGTGTTGCACGCCAAAATGTTTTTCTAATTGGAAATTCAACTCGCGGCAGAAGTCTGGCACAGCAGTCCAAAGGCTATTTTCAATAATAGCCATTCCCCATTTAGCTTCATCAATTGGCGTTGGGCGAGCGGCACGAATTTCATTGGTATGCCACGCAAGTGCAATTAACTGCATCAAACGACGTTGTAGGCGGAATTTTTCGCCCTCGGTTAAATCATCGTGCTCTAATTGTTCTAAACATTTATTGATCTCAACGTGTTTATGCACCAAAGAACGGCGTGTTACTTCGGTTGGATGAGCGGTTAAAACAAGTTCAACCAGTAATTTTTCAACGGTTTGAATGACTAACTCAACAGGCGTATTTTGTGCTTTCAAGCGGGCGAAAAGTGCACCTAAAGCGCGATTGCCTAAGGTTTCATCATAATCATGTCGAGAGATCGTTTGATATTGTTCTGCAATATTGGTGAGGTTTAAGAATTGACTAAAGGCTCGTGCCACAGGCAAGACATTTTCTGTCGAAATATGAGCAAGTTTATTCAGCAACTGCTCGCGGGCTTGTTCATCACCACTACGAGATTTTTTTGAAAGCTGACGAATGCTCTCAATAAGATCTAAAATTTCGCTTCCTTGTGCTTCTCGAATGGTTTCTCCTAAAAATTCGCCCAACATATGAATGTTTTGACGCACGCCAGAATGAGGTTGGCTCATAATGTTTCCTCTTCAGATTTTAAAAATTAACTGAAAATAGATATATCGAATTTGAGTTAAAATTTCAACCTAGAATTTTTTTATTTATGAAAAAAATGATAAAACGCAAATTTTCTTTTTTTGAGGAGGGGGTATATAGCGTTTGTTTTGTCTTACTCGCTTTGCTATGATACGCCCGTTTTATTTACAGATAAGGACAAAAAAATGATTACGTTACACACTAACTTTGGCGATATCAAAATCGCATTAAACTTTGAAAAAGCACCAGTTACTGCAAAAAACTTTGAAGATTACTGCAAAGAAGGTTTCTATAACGGTACGATTTTCCATCGTGTTATTGATGGCTTTATGATTCAAGGTGGCGGTATGACATCTGGTTTGAAAGAGAAAGCAACCAAAGCACCAATCGAAAACGAAGCACATAATGGTTTAAGCAACAAACGCGGTACGCTTGCAATGGCTCGCACTTCAGATCCACATTCAGCAAGTTCACAATTCTTCATCAATGTGGCAGATAATACATTCTTAGATTACCGCTCAAAAGAGCTATTTGGTCGTAAGGTAGTGCAGGAATGGGGTTACGCAGTATTTGGTGAAGTAGTTGAAGGAATGGATGTTGTTGATAAAATCAAAGGTGTGAAAACAGGTAATAAAGGTTTCCACCAAGATGTGCCCCTAGAAGAGGTAGTGATTGAATCAGTAACTGTGGCGTAATTTTATAAGGCAGAGATCTCTGCCTTTTTGTACTATGAAAATCTACCTCGTTGGCGGCGCTGTCCGCGATGCTTTATTAAATATTCCTGTAAAAGACCGTGATTTCTTAGTAGTTGGCTCAACACCTGAAGAACTCTTTTCCCTCGGCTATCAACAAGTGGGAGTAAACTTCCCTGTTTTCCTACATCCAGAAACCAAAGAAGAATATGCCCTTGCCCGAACAGAACGAAAAAGCGGGCAAGGTTACAACGGTTTTATCTGCGATTTCTCTCCTGATATAACGCTTGAGCAAGATTTAATTCGCCGCGATCTGACCATCAACGCAATGGCTCAAGATCTTATAAGCGGTGAAATTTTCGATCCGTTTTACGGATCGCAAGATTTAAAAAATAAAATTCTTCGCCACGTTTCACCAGCATTTGATGAAGATCCGTTGCGAGTATTACGTGTGGCACGCTTTGCAGCTCAATTTGCACATTTAGGCTTCAAGATTGCTGATGAAACGGTAAAACTGATGCAAAAAATGACCGCTTGCGGGGAACTCGATCACTTAACCGCTGAGCGAGTTTGGCTTGAGACGCAAAAAGGGCTCAATACGCCTTCGCCGCATATTTATTTTGAGGTATTGAGAAAAGTGGGTGCATTAGCGGTGCTTTTCCCAGAAGTTGAAGCCTTATTTGGTAAACCTCAACCAGAAAAATATCATCCTGAAATTGATAGCGGTGTGCATACGTTAATGGTACTAGAACAAGCTAAAAAATTAGCTAAACAGGCAGAAAACCCGACCGCTTTGCTTTTCGCTGCCCTTTGCCACGATTTAGGTAAAAGCTTAACGCCTGAAGAGATTTTGCCTCACCATTACGGGCACGAAGTCAAAGGCATTCAACCGACAAGAAATTTAGCAAACCGCTTAAAAGTACCGAGCGAGGTCAAGGATTTTGCAGTTCTGGTGACTGAATATCACACCCATTGCCATAAAATTGCAGAGCTTCGGTCTGAAACAGTGTTGAAACTTTTTAATGCGTTAGATGTTTGGCGAAAACCAAATCGATTTAAAGATTTCCTGCTTGCTTGCGAAGCGGATAGTAAAGGACGATTAGGCTTTGAAGAACGGGAATACCCGCAAGCTAAACTTGCAATGCAATATTTTGAAGTGGCAAATGAAGTGGATGTGCAACAAGTGATTGCGGATGGTTTTGAGAAACAGGCTATTCGGGATGAGTTAGAGAAACGGCGAAAATTAGTAATTGAAAAAATCAAAAGCACCAAAGGTTTGAGTCTACATATCTAAAATTGAAGTTTTTTAACCTTTGGAATAATCCAAAAGACGGCAGTTTCTCTTATGAAAACTGCCGTCTTTTTATCTAATTGTTAGCTAAAATTAACGATTATAACAATCCACCTTGACCTAATGCAGGGTCAGTATCACGAGCTTTTAATGCATCTTCAACGGTTAAACCTAATGCTTTCGCAACGCCTTCACCGTATGCCGCATCACACCAGTGACAGTTACGAATGTGGCGATATTTGATGAAATCAGGTGCATCGCCCATTGCTGCTGCCGTGTTGTTGAATAATGCTTGTTTTTGTTCTGCATTCATTAAGTTAAATAATGCACGTGGTTGGCTGAAATAATCGTTATCATCGTTACGATAATCCCAGTGTGCTGCATCTCCGTTGATACGAAGTGGTGGTTCAGCAAAGTCTGGTTGTTGTTGCCATTGGCTGAAGCTGTTTGGCTCGTAGTGTGGCAAGCTGCCGTAGTTACCATCTACACGACCTTGACCATCACGTTGGTTGCTATGAACTGGACAACGTGGACGGTTTACTGGAATTTGACGGTAGTTCACACCTAAACGGTAACGTTGTGCATCCGCATAGTTAAATAAACGAGCTTGTAACATTCTATCAGGACTTGCGCCAATACCCGGAACCAAGTTACTTGGTGCAAATGCAGATTGTTCTACATCAGCGAAGAAGTTTTCTGGGTTACGGTTTAATTCAAACTCACCGACTTCAATTAATGGATAGTCTTTTTTCGGCCATACTTTAGTTAAGTCAAATGGATGATAAGGCACTTTTTCCGCATCTGCTTCTGGCATAACTTGTACAAATAATGTCCATTTAGGGAAATCGCCACGTTCAATCGCTTCATATAAATCACGTTGATGGCTTTCACGGTCATTTGCAATAACTTCTGCAGCTTCAGCATCTGTTAAATTTTTAATGCCTTGTTGAGTACGGAAGTGGAATTTTACCCAAAAACGTTCGCCTGCTTCGTTCCAGAAACTATAAGTGTGAGAACCGAAACCGTGCATATGACGATAGCTTGCAGGAATACCACGATCACTCATTACAACAGTTACTTGGTGTAATGCTTCTGGTAATAATGTCCAGAAATCCCAGTTATTTGTTGCTGAACGCATATTAGTACGTGGATCACGTTTTACTGCCTTATTTAAATCTGGGAATTTACGTGGATCACGTAAGAAGAATACTGGCGTATTGTTACCTACTAAATCCCAGTTACCTTCTTCAGTATAGAATTTTAATGCAAAACCACGAATATCACGCTCAGCATCTGCTGCACCACGTTCGCCCGCCACGGTGGTAAAACGTGCGAACATTTCAGTTTTTTTACCCACTTCACTGAAAATTTTTGCACGAGTATATTTAGTAATATCGTGTGTTACAGTAAAAGTACCAAATGCACCAGAACCTTTTGCGTGCATACGACGCTCTGGGATTACTTCACGTACGAAATCAGCTAATTTTTCGTTAAGCCATAAATCTTGTGCAAGTAATGGACCACGCGGACCAGCTGTTAAGCTGTTTTGGTTATCAGCAACGGGTGCACCGTTACCCATTGTAAGGTTAGTATGCGCAAAAGGGCATTTTGAAGAACTCATAGGAAACTCCTTGTAAAATAAATAGGTAATCGTTAGGTTGAAATAAATTTCGAGGATATCTTACAAAAAGATTTTGGCGATTGAAATCTATTAAATTCATTGAAAAAAGCTATGATGTTATTCTAGCACTTAATCAATGCATCTTGCTACTTTTTGCGTTTTTAAGCTACAATCTGCCAGTTTTACTTATCAATTTTTCAAAGAAAGAGAATAACAATGTCAAATCAAAAACGAAAAATGTTGGTTACTTGTGCCCTACCTTATGCAAACGGTGCAATTCATTTAGGTCATATGCTTGAGCATATTCAAGCGGATATTTGGGTGCGTTTCCAACGTATGCGTGGCAATGAAGTGCATTTTGTCTGTGCTGACGATGCTCACGGCACGCCGATTATGTTGAATGCGGCAAAACAAGGGATTACGCCAGAACAACTCATCGAAAAAGCGAAAACCGATCACGTTGCCGATTTTAAAGGCTTTAATATCAGCTTTGATAACTACCATTCCACTCACAGCGAAGAAAACCGTGAAATTACTACTGCAATGTATTTAAAGCTGAAAGAAAATGGTTTTATTAAAAGTCGTGTGATTTCACAGCTTTTCGACCCTGAAAAAGAGATGTTCTTGCCAGATCGCTTTGTAAAAGGGACTTGCCCAAAATGTAAAGCAGAAGATCAATATGGCGATAACTGTGAAGTTTGTGCATCTACCTATAGCCCGATGGATCTTATCAATCCACGTTCAGCCGTTTCAGGTGCTACGCCTATCGTGAAAGAATCAGAACATTTCTTCTTCGATTTACCAAGTTTTGAAGGAATGTTAAAAGAGTGGACACGTTCTGGTTCACTTCAACCTGAAATTGCCAACAAAATGCAAGAGTGGTTTGAAAGTGGCTTGCAACAATGGGATATCTCACGCGATGCACCTTATTTCGGTTTTCCAATTCCTGAAGCAGAAAACAAATTCTTCTATGTGTGGTTAGATGCACCAATCGGCTATATGGCGTCGTTCAAAAATCTTTGCGACCGCACAGGTATTGATTACAACGAATTCTGGAAAAAAGATTCAACAACAGAGCTTTATCATTTTATCGGTAAAGATATTGTTTACTTCCATAGCTTATTTTGGCCAGCGATGTTAGATGGCTGCGAACAACGTAAACCAACCAATGTATTTGCTCACGGTTATGTGACGGTGGATGGCGTGAAGATGTCGAAATCTCGTGGAACCTTTATTCAAGCTAGCACTTATTTAAAACATATCGATCCTGAATGTTTACGTTACTATTATGCGGCGAAATTAAACGAGCGTATTGAAGATTTAGACTTGAGTCTTGATGATTTCGTCCAACGTGTAAATAGCGATATCGTCAACAAATTAGTGAACTTAGCTTCTCGCAATGCAAGTTTTATTGCAAAACGTTTTGAAGGAAAATTAGCGGATAAACTTGAAGATGAAGCACTTTTCGCAGAATTTGTTGCACAATCAGAGCAAGTTGCAGCACATTTTGAAGCACGTGAATATAATAAAGCAATCCGTTTAATTATGGATTTAGCTGACCGCGCAAACAAATATGTTGATGACAAAGCACCTTGGGTTATTGCTAAAGAAGACGGTCGAGAAGCGGAATTACAAGCGGTTTGTTCAATGGGTATTGAATTATTCCGTGTGTTAATGAGTTATTTAAAACCCGTTTTACCACAGCTTGCAGAACGTGCCGAAGCGTTCTTACAAACAGAATTAAGCTGGGAAACTATTGTCCAACCATTATTAGGCAAAACCGTTGCACCATTTAAATCATTGTTCTCTCGTCTTGAGAAAAAACAGATTGATGCAGTGATTGAAGAAACGAAACAGCTTTTTGCCGAACAAACCAAAAACGAACCGAAAAAAGGAAAACAAGCGGTGGAAAATCAAGAAAATCTTGCAATTGAGCCAATTGCCCCAGAAATCACCATTGATGATTTTGCAAAATTAGACTTACGCGTGGCGAAAGTGATCAGCTGCGAAGCTGTGCCAGAGTCAAACAAATTATTGAAATTCCAATTAGATTTAGGCGACCACCAACGCCAAGTGTTGTCGGGTATTAAAGCTGCTTACAATAACCCAGAAGAACTCAATGGTCGTTTTGTGATTATGGTAGCAAACCTTGCACCACGCAAAATGAAATTTGGCGTATCAGAAGGTATGATTTTATCGGCAGGTACAGGTGGCGCAGATCTATTCTTGCTTTCAGGTGATGAAGGTATTCGTGCGGGTATGCAAGTGAAATAGGTTTTCTGTAAAAGTTATAAAAATGACGGTATTATCTTGCCTTTGTATGCGAGATAATACCGTTCTACGATAAAATCGGAAATTGTTTTTCTAACAGCGAATAAGTACCTTGAATAATCCAACCAACGCTTAAAGCGAAGATAATAGTGCTTATACCAAAGGTACCTCCCATTAAAATTCCAAAACCACAAACACTGATTTCAATGCCAGTGCGAACGCGACCAATATTCCAACAGAGTTTTTGACAAATGCCGACCATCAAGCCGTCTCTTGGTCCTGCTCCTAATTTACACGAAAGATAGAAAGCTGTACCGATACTAAAGATAACGATACCGAAGAGCATATAAAAAATGCGGGTAGATAAAAGCTCAGGCGGTTCAATCAATTTAGTTGTTTGATCGATAAAAAAAGAGATGATGAGTACGTTTAAAATCGTTCCTAGACCAAACTTGAGTCTAAAGGGAATCCAAAATAAGAGAACGAGCACACTAATTAGCGCGATTGCCCAGCCAATTGACATGCCTGTTTGTAGAGCTAATCCTTGTGAAAGTACTGTCCAAGGAGCATTGCCTAGTTTGGCAGAAATGAGCAAGCCTTCACCAATTCCCATAACTGCCATTGCAATAGAGATAATTAGTAAATTAAGAGGTTTGATTTGCCATTGATGTTTGGCTGCCCAAGGCATAAGTGGAATTGGTATTTTTTTTGACATAAATAGAAATGATTCAATTGTTTTTATATTTAAAAATAATATAGCATAAACCAATTGAATTTTTATAATATTTTGAAATAAGTCAGAAGCTTACTTCCTTACAAATAGCCACGCAAATGCGTGGCTATTTTTTAATGTAAGGTATTACTTATTTCGTTTCTTCTCAATCGTTTCTAGCAACTGATTGATTTCCGTATTTGTAAAAATCTCTTCAATAGTGTGACTGAGTTTCCGTCGCCAGTTTGGATACTCCATACTTGTGCCAGGAATATTCACAGGATCAAGCATATTCAACCAATCTTCAGGCTGCGAACCGAATAACGCACTATTTGTATCTGCCACATAGGCTTGTAATTGATGTGTGAACTCTTTGCTTACGTTGGTATCAGTATTCGCAAGTTCTTGCACATTTTCCACCGCTTGTCGAATTTTCTCTTTTGCCTCTTTGCGTCCTTGTTTGAGAATATTCAGTACTTTTTTACTCGGATAAACCCCGAATTGCTCGCCTAAATCAAAGTCGTAACCTTTCCAATAGCCTTGCACCGTTGGTAAGTCGTGTGTACTCAACGTGGTCATTGCTTGGTATGGGTAGTTCTCTAGCGGTTTACTTCCATTTGCATCCATTTCAAAATAAAAGATGTTATAAGCTAAAATACCTTTTTCTTCCAATTTCTCGAGCATACCTTTCGGCACTGTGCCTAATGCTTCAGCAATGATTAAACATTGGTGGCGTTGGCTTTCAAGAGCTAGAATCGCAAGTAAATCATCTAATGGATAACGAACATAAGCCCCGTTTTTCGCAGAGTCGCCTTTTGCTACCCACCACATACGTGCTAAACCTAAAATATGATCAATCCGCAATGCACCACAATCTTTCATATTTGCACGTAATAAGTCGATAAACGGTTGATAGCCTCGTGCTTGTAACACTTCAGGATGCATTGGCGATAAGCCCCAGTTTTGTCCGTTTGGAGCCATAATATCTGGAGGGGCACCCACAGAAGCATCCAATACAAACAACTCTTTATCTGCCCAGGTTTCTGCACCGTTATCTGCTACGCCTACGGCTAAATCGCGGTAAAAGCCCACAGGCATTCCAAGTTCTTTCGCTAATAAGTTGCATTGTTGTAATTGCTGTTGTGCAACAAATTGCAACCACATATAAAAACGTACTAAATCGCTTTGTTCCGCTTGGAATTGTGCCACTGCTGGCGAATGGTAATCGTGATATTGTTCTGCCCAGAAATTCCAGCCCCATTGTTCGCTAAATTGTGCAGAGAGCCAACTATGCAATGCATCAAACGTACCTTGGATTTTCAATGCTTCGCCATTTTGAGCGATAAATTGCTCGAAAGCGGTCTGATCTTGGCGACAAAATGCAGAATAGGCTAAACGTAAACCGTGCAATTTCAAGCTCATTACTTGCGTGTAATCGACATAATCTTTA
>NZ_JAHAHT010000014.1 GCF_018373095.1 Haemophilus parahaemolyticus | reverse complement strand
TACAAAGCTGGTAATTTTCGCACGCGTTTTAAGTTTTTCTGCCATTTCAGGACGGCGTAAATCTAAGTAGCGATATTTTAAGCGTTGCTCTTCAGTGTTGTTCTGGTTGAAGTCGAGTGGCAGTACATCAGCATTGTTATAAACTAACACATTTTTCACTAACACTTCGATTTCGCCCGTTGCCATATCCTTGTTGATTTGCGACTCATCACGAGCAATCACTTCACCTTGAATTTGCACGCAGGCTTCTGCACGCAGGCTAGATGCTACTTTAAATAACGCTTCATCTTTCTCATCGAAGAATACTTGCACCACGCCTTCACGGTCGCGGATTTGCATAAAGATAAAACGACCAAGGTTACGCACACGGTGTACCCAGCCACTTAAAGTTACATTTTGTCCAACGTGGCTACGGTTTAATTCGCCACAATAGTTTGTACGCATCATAATTATGTCCTTTTGAAAATTAGCTCCCGATAAAGGGAAGATAGCGGGAAAATTGTGGGAATTATAGCGGAATAGGCGAAAGATGGGTAGATAAAGGCTACCAAGCGGTGAAATTTCTTCAAAGATTCGCAAAATTAAAAAGCGGGCGAATATCACACAAGGTGAGCAAAAAACAACAAAATTTAGATAAAATGGAGGGCTAGTGAGTTTTGACTGGCTTGTAAAAGGAGAGCGTTTTCCAAAAAACCGCAGGAAATTGCCTGCGGTAAGGTATCACTATTTAATAATGCGTTTACAAATTCCTGTTCTCGTCGTTTCAGCTAATTGCTGACTAATAACAAAACTTTGATCGGTAAAATCACTGACGGAAAGTGAAACAGGTTTACTGCTTGAATTATTCAACTGTGAGGAGCGCCCGTTAAAAATGGCATTCTCTTCAGCATTTAGATTTTTATCGGTTTTAATTTTTTTCAACATCTCAAAAGTATGGGCACGGGTAAAATTGCTTTTGCTAAATTGATAGGTTAATACATCATTTGAAAAAGACCAGGTACCGATACGCTCTAGCTGATATTGAAACAGCGGTTCTTCTTTTGGCATGGTGAATGTACCTAAATAATATGCATAACCATCTCGTGTAAGCTGGACAGTATTAGATGAACTTGTATTGCCGCCACTCATTTCACATGCCCAGTTACCAATAAAATAATCTGCTTTTACCGATGAGGTTTTGATTGGATAAGAGGGCTGAGGTTGTGCATTTTCGTTTGATTTTGACGAACTTGTTGTAAAAACATGACTCGTACAAGCGGTCAAAAATAGCGAGAAAATTACCGATAAACGTTTTAACATGTTGATTTCCTTAAAATTTTATGCCCTCGAAATGAGGGCAAATTTATTATGCATTTTCAGATAACGCAGCTAATTGGTCAGCTTGATATTCAGTAATGATTGGTTGAATCAACTCATCAATTTTACCGTTCATTACTTCATCTAAGCGGTAAACAGTAAGGTTGATGCGGTGATCCGTCACACGACCTTGTGGGTAGTTGTAAGTCCGAATTTTATCCGAACGGTCGCCTGAACCAAGTAAGTTACGACGTGTATCCGCCTGCTCAGCTGCTTGACGTTCTTGTTCAACTTGCACAATGCGTGAAGCCAATACTGCCAACGCTTTCGCTTTATTTTTATGCTGTGAACGCTCATCTTGGCATTCTACTACAATTCCTGTTGGAAGGTGGGTAATACGTACCGCTGAGTCGGTGGTATTAACGTGCTGACCACCCGCACCTGATGAACGGTAAGTATCAATACGCAAATCCGCTGGGTTAATTTCTGGCATTTCCGATTCTGGTAATTCTGGCATTACCGCTACGGTACAAGCTGAGGTGTGAATACGCCCTTGCGATTCGGTTTTTGGTACGCGTTGTACGCGGTGACCACCTGATTCAAATTTAAGCTGACCATACACGCCTTCACCTGAAATTTTCACGATGATTTCTTTGTATCCGCCCTGTTCGCTTTCATTGGCAGAAAGCTCTTCGATACGCCAGCGTTTACTTTCGCAATAACGGCTGTACATACGATATAAATCGCCTGCGAAAATACCCGCTTCATCACCGCCCGTTCCCGCACGGATTTCTAAGAAGGCGTTGTATTCATCGTTCGGATCTTTCGGCAGTAAGAGAATTTGCAAGTGTTGCTCAAGCTGCTCAATTTCGGCTTTGTTTTCTGCGATCTCTTCTTCGGCAATTTCTTTCATATCAGGATCATCTAATAGGATTTGTGCATCTTCAATGTCGTTGTTGAGCTTTTTCCAGCGATTGAAGGTGCTAACTACCTCTTCTAATTGAGAATATTCTTTAGAATAAGCACGGAATTTGTCTTGATCTGAGATCACAGAGGCATCGCCTAACAATGCTTGTAACTCTTCGTGGCGTTCACTTAAACTTTCTAACTTGCTAATGATAGATTCTTTCATTGTTCTCTTTTATGTAATGAATGTAAATGAAGCGAATTATAGCGGAAATTTCCGCAAATTGCTTGAAGAAAAATAAGCGGTAATTTTTTCTAAAAAATTTGCAAGATTTCCACAAGGTTTTAAGGTATTATAGACAACCTTTTTCACAAGTTTTGGGAGTAAATCGTGTCTTCTCTTTGGGCGGATTGCCTTAATCATTTACAATCAAAAGTATCGTCTACGGACTATAGCACTTGGCTACGCCCGTTACAGGCGAGTTTTAGCGATGGAGAATTAACGCTTTATGCTCAAAATCAGTTTGTTGAGAAATGGGTAAAAGATAATTTCTTGAATGAGATCATTGATCTGGCTCGTTTTTTGTCCAAGAATGAAGCGTTGATCGTCACCACTCGCGTGGGGATTCGCCCGAATGAAAAACGCGTGGAAGCAACACAGAATGCTCAGCAAGATCCTGCTATGGGTACATTTAAAACGGGAATTAACCCAGGTCAGCACTTCGATAACTTTGTACAAGGTCGCTCAAACCAGCTTGCCAAAGCGGTATCACAACAGGTAGTAAACGAGCTGGGGCAGAGTCATTGCAATCCATTGTCTCTTTACGCCAATACGGGCTTGGGGAAAACTCACCTTTTGCATGCGATCGGTAATTCGTTGCTCAAAAAAACACCAAATTTGCGTATTCTTTATATTCATTCGGAACGTTTTTATCGTGATATTTTGAAAGCGATTAACACTAACAGCCAAGAAGCGGATAAACTCAAAAAATTCTACCGCTCATTGGATGTATTGATGATCGATGATATTCAGTTTTTGGCGGATAAGCCGAAGGTACAAGAGGAATTTTTACACTTGTTAAACGCCTTATTTGATCAAGGCAAGCAAGTGATCTTGACCTCTAATGTTTACCCGAAAAATATTGAAGGTATTGATCCGCTGATTAAATCGCGTCTTAGTTGTGGGATTAGCTCCACGATCGAACCGCCAGAATTAGAAACCCGCGTGGCGATTTTGCGTAAAAAAGCGGAAGAACGAGGCGTGGAATTGTTAGAAGATGTAGCCTATTTGATCGGACAAAAATTACGTACTCACGTGCGTGAACTCGAAGGGGCGTTAAACTCTGTTATTGCGTGGCAGACGGTAACTCATCGCCCGATTACGATTGATATGGCACGTGAAGTATTACGTGACCGTTTTGCCGCTTATGAACAGCTGATTACGATCGAAAATATTCAGCGCGTGGTGGCGGATCATTACAACATTAAATTGGCGGATATTAAATCGAAAAGTCGCACACGAACCATTGCACGTCCACGCCAAATCGCAATGGCATTGGCAAAAGAGCTGACCAATCATAGCTTGCCAGAAATTGGGCGAGAGTTCGGCGGACGTGACCACACCACCGTGATGCACGCTTGCAAAACCATTGCAGAATTACGTGATACTGATACCAGTATCCAAGAAGATTACACTCTTTTAACACGCAAATTATCATCATAAAAACGACGATTAGGAATGGTTATGTTATTTACGATTACCAGAGAACAGTTACTCAAACCCTTGCAACAAGTGTGCGGTGTACTTGCAAGCCGTCCAACGTTGCCTATCATTAACAACATTTTGCTTGAAGTAGAAGGCGATCGCCTTTCTCTTACGGGAACAGACTTAGAGGTGGAACTAAGCACCCAAGCCCAATTAGCTCAAGCGGTCGATTTTTCAGGAAAATTTACCATTCCTGCCAAGAAATTCTTGGATATTTCGAAGAGTTTGCCTGAAGATAGTCTCATTTCGGTGCAGTTCGAGGAGGATAAAGCCATAGTTAAAGCAGGTCGCAGTAAATTTAGTTTAGCGACTTTACCTGCAAGCGAGTATCCAAATTTAATGGATTGGACGCCAGAAGTGGATTTCAGCCTTGAACAAGCCATTTTTGCCCGCTTAATTGATGCAACTCAATTCTCAATGGCGAACCAAGATGCTCGTTATTTCTTAAATGGAATGAAATTCGAAACCGAAGGTAATTTATTGCGTGCAGTTGCAACTGATGGGCATCGTCTTGCGGTCTGCACAATGCCACTCACGCAAGAGCTTGTTTCGCACTCTGTAATCGTGCCTCGTAAAGCAGTGTTAGAACTCTCCCGCTTGTTAAGCGTAAGCAACGAAATCGTGCGTTTAGAGATTGGCTCAAGCAATATTCGTGTAACGATGAATGACGTAGTGTTTACGTCAAAATTGATTGATGGACGTTTCCCAGATTACCGCAGAGTTTTACCTCGTAATGCAGATCGTATTTTAGAAGCGGATACTGAAGTGCTTCGTCGAGCTTTAATGCGCGCGGCGATTTTATCAAACGAAAAATTCCGTGGCGTGCGTTTAACACTTGAACAAGATGTACTCAAAATTACTGCCAACAATCCAGAACAAGAAGAGGCAGAAGAAATTATTGATGTACATTATCAAAGTTTAGCAATGGAAGTTGGTTTCAACGTAAGCTATGTGTTAGATGTATTAAATACGCTCAAATGCGAACGCGTGCGTTTTAGCCTAGTGGATGCAAGCTCAAGTTGTTTAATCGAAGATTGCGATAACAACACTGCAGAATATGTGATTATGCCAATGAGGTTGTAGTTGTTTATCCTAGCAGCAACATTGCTCTTTGCGTAGGGGCGGGGTTTATCCCCGCCCAATATTCTTTAATTGGGACGGGATAACCCCCTCCCCTACGAAAGTGATGTTAATCATCCTTTTAATCATCAGAACTTTCTATGCCCCTATCTCGCCTTATCATTCAGAATTTCCGTAACATTTCCTCAGCTGAGCTCGATCTCAGCCCGAATTTCAACTTTATCGTCGGACACAATGGAAGCGGCAAAACCAGCCTGCTTGAAGCGATTTTTTACCTCGGGCACGGTCGTTCGTTTAAAAGTCATATCAGCAACCGTGTAATCAATTACGAGGCAGAAAATTTTGTCTTGCACGGTAAAATTGATGAGGAAAAACATAGCTGGACGGTTGGGCTACAAAAACAGCGTTCGGGCAATACCATACTTAAAATCAATGGTGAAGATGGCAACAAAATTGCCGATCTTGCCCATCTTTTACCAATGCAAGTGATCACGCCTGAAGGATTAACGTTGCTCAATGGTGGGCCGAGCTATCGCCGTGCTTTTTTAGATTGGGGCTTATTCCATCAACAGAGTGATTTTTATCCACAATGGGTCAATCTTAAACGTTTGTTGAAACAACGTAATGCCGCATTACAGCAAGTCCGAAACTACAACGAGTTGAAACATTGGGATATTGAATTGGTAAAAACCGCTCAAAATGTGACCGCTATGCGTGCCGAATATGCTGCCGCTATTACGCCTGAAATTGCCCGTCATTGTGCTTTTTTCTTACCTGAATTAGAGGTTTCAGTCAGCTTTTATCAAGGTTGGGAAAAAGGTGCTGATTATACTGACATCTTACAACAAGGCTTTGAGCGCGACCGCTCACTAGGCTATACAATGTTAGGTGCACAAAAAGCGGATTTCCGCTTCCGAGCCAACGGCTTGCCTGTGGAAGATGTACTTTCTCGAGGGCAGTTAAAGCTCTTAATGTGTGCCTTACGATTAGCTCAAGGTGAATATTTAACTGCCGAGAAAGAGAAACCTTGTATTTTCTTGATTGACGATTTTGCTTCGGAGCTTGATCCCGTCAAACGTGAATTGCTCTCACAACGTCTGCGTGAAAGCCAATCACAGGTTTTTGTGACTGCCATTACCCAAGAACAATTAAGCCAGATGCAATGGCAGAAAAATTCGCAAGATCAACTATTTGAAATTCAACAAGGGAAAATTTGCAAATGAAAACCAAAATTCCACCGCCTGTGTTAAGCCTGATTTGTATGGCTATAATGTATTGCTTGCCGACTATCCTTACCTTGCCAAAGGCAACTTGGTTGATTGTGATGTTGGTTGGATTAAGTAGCGTTATTGGCATAGTAAGCGTTATCTCATTCCGTCTTGCTAAAACGACCATCAGCCCGCTTCATCCAAATCAAACCAGCCATATTGTCCAAACGGGCATATATCGCTTTAGCCGTAATCCGATGTATCTCAGCCTCGCCATTTTTCTTGTCGCATTTGCAATTTATCTTGAAAATGTTACTGCTCTATTGGTGCTTCCACTGTTTATTTGGCTCATCAACGTGCTGCAAATCTTCCCAGAAGAAGAGGCGTTAGCCCAAAAATTTGGTAATGAATATTTAGCGTATAAAAAAGCGGTGAGACGTTGGGTTTAAGCGGGTAAAATGACTTATTACTTTCTATTCATTGTAAGAAATAGGCGTTATTTTTATTTACGTCTGAATATGTTATGTGGTGGCTCTAAACCTAATGTCATCAATGAGTTGTTATAGCGGCTTTTAATATATTAAGTACAGTTTCTTTGCTAATAAAGCTCAAATCCCCGTCTTTAAAAATCCAATCTAAACTCTTCGATTGCTACGGCATTATTTTTGTTGATAACAGGGATAATTTTTTGTTCAAGCAAGGTATTGAGCACATCGCGGGCATTTAAGAAACGTTTGTGGTCATCAATGTCGGCACGGATTAACTGGATTTGGTCACAAATCATTCGGTGAATTAACTTACGGTAATATGACAACTATTACTACAATTTCTATCACTACATATGTAACCGAGAACATAAGGGGAGCAGATCATATAAGCTCCCTTTATGTTTATGAGGCATTTTAATATGTCTATATCTAGATAATATTCTGAAAAAAAAGAACTGTTCTCATTTGCGATTTTTTATCGTATAATCGGAGCGTCTTTATACATTAAATCTATTCAAAGGAGTTTATATGCAAAAATTACTCAAAACTGTATTTGCTGGTGCATTATTAGTGGCATCAGGCTTAGCTTCTGCTGTTACGGTGAAAGATGCCAATGGTGATTTCACATTAGATAAAACGCCAAGCAAAATCGTGGCATTAGAGTATTCTTTTGTGGATGCCCTTGCTCAAGTGGGTGTTAGTCCTGTAGGTGTGGCGGATGACAACAAAATTGAGCGTATTTTGCCTGAAGTGCGTAACAAAATTCAGCCGTGGAAATCAGTCGGCACACGTTCACAACCTAGCCTAGAAGTAATTGCCTCACTTAAACCCGATTTAATTATTGCCGATCCATCTCGTCACACAGCTGTGTTTGAAGAGTTGAAAAAAATTGCACCAACGGTGATGTTTGACTCTCGTCATGAAAGCTATCAAGGCAATCTTGAAACTGCACAAAAAATTGGTGATCTTGTAGGTAAAAGTAGCGAAATGAAAACAAAAATTGCCGAACATAATGAATTCGTGGTAAATATTGCGAAAAACTTAGGAGTGCGAGGTAAAAAAGCCTCTTTTGGTACTTCTCGTGAAGATAAATTCAACCTACAAAATACTAACGGCTATGTAGGTAGTCTCTTAGCCGTATTAGGCTTTGTCCCAACTCAATTACCAAATACGAATCAAGCCTTTGTGGAAGTGAATTTGGAGCAATTAGTGCTTGAAAAACCAGAATATCTCTTTATTGCTCACTATCGTGATGAAAGCATTGCTCGCAAATGGGAAAAAGAGCCACTCTGGCAAGCTATTCCTGCCGTGAAAGCTAACCACGTGTATAGTGTAGATAGCGATATGTGGGCTCGTGGTCGTGGACTTGAAGCAAGCAAACTTATGGCGAAACAAATTGAAGCTTTCGTAAAACAACCATAATGATGAACACAGCTTTTCGTTGGGGGCTTCCCCTGTGTCTTCTGGCTTTCCTATTATGGGGAAGCCTGTTTTTGTATTATCCAATCGAAATTCGACCGCTTGCAGCACTTAAAGCCTTTTTCCCTAATGCAGATGATCTCGCTAAAATCACCGTCACGGATTTGCGTTTCCCTCGAGCCTTAGTGGGCATGATTTTAGGGGCTAACCTTGCAGTGGCTGGGACGTTGTTACAAACCATTACTCGAAATCCGCTTGCATCTCCTTCACTTTTAAGCGTGAATTCGGGTGCAAGTTTGGCGATGGTGACTGCCAGTGCCTTTAGCCCCGTATTGCTCTCAGGCTATAGCATTGCGTTAGTGGCAAGCGTGGGTGGTGGTATTAGCTGGCTGGTGGTGATACTGATTAGTAATGGCTGGAAAGATAACAACGGTGATCGTAATCGGGTGATTTTAGCTGGGATTGCGGTATCACTCCTTTGTGCGGCACTGACAAAAATGGTGTTGATTATCGCAGAAGATCACGCTTTCGGAATTATGAGCTGGTTAGCTGGAGGAATTTCTCATGCTCGTTGGAATGAATGGTACACGCTATTTCCGTTCTTTATATTGACCGCACTTTATTGCTTGTTTTCCGCTAGTCGCTTGAATTTGCTAAACCTAAGTGATGAATCCGCCCGTTCTTTAGGTATCAATCTGTTTCGTGTCCGCTGGTATGCCAACATTATGGGGTTATTGATTGTCGGCTCTTGCGTGAGCGTGGCAGGTCCTGTGGCATTTATTGGCTTGCTCGTGCCACACTTGGCACGTTATTGGATTGGTTATGATTTACGCAAAGTATTACCAATGTCGATGTTACTTGGTGCGATTCTAATGCTGGTGGCAGATACTATTGCCCGTGCTGTTAATTTCCCAAGTGAAGTGCCTGCTGGGGCATTGTTAGCCTTAATTGGTGCACCAGTATTTGTCTTTTTTGCTCGGGGAAGAAACTAATGGCGAAAACGCAAAGCTCTTTTCACAAAATCGCTTTTTATGTGATTGCCTGTGGGCTAATGTTCGGACTGTTTTTATTAAGCATTCGATTAGGTACCTACACACTTTCTTTTGAAGAAATAAAAAATGCGTTCCACCCAGGCGATAAAAACTATTTCACACTGATGGAATATCGCTTGCCGCGTGCGGTGTTGGCAATTTTATTAGGTGGTGCCTTAGCGATTTCAGGCGTATTGGTGCAAAGTGTAGTACGTAATCCTCTTGCCTCACCTGATATTTTAGGTATCAATAATGCCGCTGGGTTAGTCGCCGTTTCTGTGTTAATGTTCTTACCCAACCTGGCATTTTACTGGATGCCAATTTTCGCTTTTTTAGGTGGCGTGTTATCTTTTGTAATTTTATGGATTGTTTGTGGTTTTAATTTCCGACCGCTTAAAATGGCGATTATCGGCGTAGCACTCTCCGCACTTTGGGCAGCGATTAGCCATTATTTAATGCTCACTAACCCTGTGGAAATTAACACAGCGATGCTTTGGCTTACAGGTAGCCTGTGGGGCAGAAGCTGGTCATATTTGAATGTAGCTCTCCCGTGGGTATTGGTATTATTGCCATTGCCGTTTATTTTATGTCGTGATCTCGATACGCTCGGACTAGGTGAAAATAAAGCCGCTACCTTAGGCGTTACGGTGAATAAAGTGCAAGTTAGCGTGTTAGTGCTTGCTGTCGCACTTTCCACTACTGCTGTAGCAATTTGTGGACCAATTGCCTTTCTAGGCTTGGTAGCACCACATCTGGCTCGCCGTTTGGTGGGTGGTAGACACCACACTTTATTACTCGCTGCCGTGCTGATTGGGGCAGTTTTGCTACAAATTGCCGATATTTTAGCTCGCATTATTGATCCGCCAACAGAACTACCAGCAGGCATTCTAACTGCTATTATTGGCGCTCCTTATTTCTTCTACTTATTGATGAGAACTAAATAATGACAATTGAAATTCATAATTTACATTTAGGCTATCAAGATAAGATTGTCGTAAAAGATTTATCGCTGAGCTTTCCCAAAAACAAAGTGATCGCTTTAATCGGTCCGAATGGTTGCTGTAAATCCACTACCTTAAAAGCGGTAGCAAGATTGCTCAAACCCAAAGCAGGGAAAATCACCCATAAAGGTGATGATATTTGGCAAAAAAGTCCTAAAGAATATGCCCAAGAACTCGCATTTCTGCCACAGCAACACCTTGTGCCAGAAGGTATCAAAGTACGTGAATTAGTCGCTTATGGGCGCTCGCCTTATCTCAATCTTTGGGGCAAGCTCAATGCTAAAGATGAAGAATTAGTCGATTGGGCAATGCGACAAACCCAAACAACCGAACTTGCTGAGCAGTTAATATCTGATTTATCAGGCGGTCAGCAACAACGGGTCTTTTTGGCGATGACATTGGCACAAGATGCTGATTTAGTGCTATTGGACGAACCTACTACCTATTTAGATCTTAACCGCCAAGCAGAACTGATGAATATGATGCGTCAGATGCAGCAAAACGGCAAAACGGTGATTACCGTCTTACACGATCTCAACCAAGCCTGCCGTTATTGCGATCATTTAATCGTGATGAAAAAAGGAAAAGTAATAGCACAAGGTACTCCTGATGAAGTAATGACTGAAGCCCTACTAAAAGAAGTATTTGATCTTGATGTGATCATACACCGCGATCCGATTAGTGATACTCCGATGTTTATTTTAAAGTAGCAAAAAGCTGACTTATTATGGTGTGCTTCAACACATTCTGTGCTATTTTTTTATTTGGACTATATATGCTATCCTAACATCATTCTCTACTGATAAAACCTAATATGACCTATTCCGACTGGCTAACTTATGCCACTCAATTATTAACCGAAAAATTAAGCCAAGATCCTTATCTGAATGCGAAATTAGATGCGAACTTGCTATTACAAGCGGTGACAAAACGCTCGCGTTCTGCGATTTTTGCATTTGGAGAAACAGAGCTGAATGAAGCAGAGCAAAATCAGATAAATCAGATGTTGGAACGCCGCACGAAAGGAGAGCCAATGGCGTATATTTTAGGTGAAAAAGAGTTTTGGTCTTTGCCATTAAAAGTTTCGTCTGAAACCCTTATTCCTCGCCCAGATACGGAGCGATTGGTTGAAGTCGCATTAGATTGGGCAAGCAAGCGGTTGGAAAGTCAAGAAAGTTTGCAAATTTTAGATTTAGGTACAGGGACAGGGGCAATTGCACTGGCACTAGCTTCCGAATTAAAGCAGAAAGCACAAGTGTTAGGTGTCGATTTTAAGCCCGAAGTGGTAGTACTTGCGGAAAGTAATCGCCAAACGTTGCAGATTGAAAATGCTCGTTTTCAGCAAAGCGATTGGTTTTCCACATTAGGAAATCAGCAGTTTGATTTGATTGTAAGTAACCCGCCTTATATTGATGCGGAAGATGAAAATTTGCAGATTGGCGATGTGCGGTTTGAGCCTTTAACCGCATTGGTGTCAGATAATCATGGTTTGAGAGATTTGCAAAAGATTATCGAAAATGCACCGCTTTATTTAAAGCCAAATGGGGCGTTATTTTTAGAACACGGTTGGCAACAAGCACGCGATGTACAACATATATTCCGCCAAAATCATTGGCAAGCGGTTGAAACTTTCCAAGATTATGCCAATTTAGATCGTATTACTAAGGCTGAGAAATAAAGCTAGAAAAGTAAAAAAGAATAAAAAAGAAGGACAAATGGACGATATTATTAACGAAATTTTGCAAGAACTGGAGTCGCCGAAAACCACCATAAGTGATGAAAAATTGCAGACGTTTTTGTATGAAGAGATGGATCGAATTGGTGGAATTGTGGATGAAAGCGTAACACCTCGCCAACGTAGTGCACGTACTTCGGCTTTGGTTCGCAAGGTGAGACCACTCATTACTGCCGAAAATGAGCTTGATAGATTGCATCAATTGTTAGATGTGATTTATTGCCAAATGAAATTTTCTTATCGCTACACCGACTATTTCAACAGCGATAATTTGGTGCTACATAAAGTTTTGCAAACTAAGCAAGGAATGCCCGTCTCTTTTGCGGCAATTTTGCTCTATTTAGCGGCGAAATGTGGCATTCCGCTGTTTGCGGTGAATTTCCCTACACAAATCATTTTGCGTGCGGAAATTACTCATTATGATGGTCGCCAAGAAACGCTTTTTATCAACCCTGCAGACGGTAAGTTTTTAAGCATTGAAGATTTAGAAAAATGGCTAGATGGCGAACCACCAATGGTTGGTGTGTTGGTTACACCAGTTTTAATTCGCCGAGCTGAGCCGTTTGAATTATTAGAACGGGTAGAAACGCTCTTTAAAATGGCATTAACCAAAGAAAAAAAATTCCAAGAAGTGCTAGAAATGATAAACTTCCGCCTGATTTTCTCGCCTGATGACCCGTATGAAATTCGTGATCGTGGGATGATTTTTGCGACGATGGATTGCTTCCAAGCAGCTTATGAAGATTTAAGCTATTTCGTTGATCAATGCCCTGATGATCCTTCTGCGATGATGATAAAGATGGATATTAAGCAGCTTGAGCAAAAAGGCAAAGAGATAGTTTTACACTAATTTTCCCTATTTTATTACCGTAAGGACTAAAAATGACCGATAAAATTGTAAAAGTTGGCAACGTTGAAGTTGCGAACAACAAGCCATTCACCCTGTTTGGTGGAATGAACGTATTAGAAAGCCGTGATATGGCGATGCGTGTGTGTGAAAAATATGTAGAAGTTACGCAAAAATTGGGCGTGCCTTATGTATTTAAAGCCTCTTTTGATAAAGCGAACCGCTCTTCGATCCACTCTTACCGTGGACCAGGAATGGAAGAGGGGTTAAAAATCTTCCAAGAACTAAAAGATACATTCGGTGTGAATATCATCACTGATGTGCACGAAATCTATCAATGCCAACCTGTTTCGGAAGTAGTAGATGTAATCCAGTTACCCGCTTTCTTAGCTCGCCAGACCGACTTAGTTGAAGCGATGGCGCGTACAGGTGCAGTAATTAACGTGAAAAAACCACAATTCTTAAGCCCAGGCCAGATGGGAAATATTGTAGAGAAAATTGAAGAGTGTGGTAACGACAAAGTGATTCTTTGCGACCGAGGAACGAACTTTGGTTACGACAATTTAGTTGTGGATATGCTTGGCTTCAACATTATGAAGAAAGTCTCTAAGGGTTGCCCTGTGATTTTTGATGTGACTCACTCACTGCAATGCCGTGATCCATTTGGTGCAGCTTCTGGCGGTCGTCGCGATCAAGTTACAGAACTTGCTCGTGCAGGTATGGCGATTGGTTTAGCAGGGCTTTTCTTAGAAGCGCATCCAGATCCAAACAACGCAAAATGTGATGGCCCCTCAGCTCTACCACTTTCTAAATTAGAAGCCTTCGTTTCACAAATGAAAGCGATTGATGATTTAGTGAAATCATTTGAAGAGATTGATACATCAAATTAAAAATATAAAAAACCCAGCCTCAGCTGGGTTTTTTATAATCTTAAAAGATTATTCAGCAATTACGTTTACAGTAACTACTGCATTCACTTCTGGATGTAAGTGAACTTTAACTTGGTGTTCGCCAGTTGCACGAAGTGGACCTTCGCCTAAACGAACTTCAGATTTAGCTACTTCAACACCTGCTGCAGTTAATGCTTCAGCGATGTCTCTTGCAGAGATTGAACCGAATAAACGACCATCATCACCTGCTGTTGCAGCGATTGCTACTGCTGCGATTTCAGCAATTTGTGCTGCTCGAGCTTGTGCTGCTGCTAATGCTTCAGCTGCTTTTGCTTCTAATTCTGCACGACGTGCTTTGAAGTGAGCAATGTTTGCTGCTGTAGCCATAACTGCTTTACCTTGTGGGATTAAGTAGTTACGAGCGAAGCCTGATTTAACTTCAACTTGTGTACCAACACCGCCAAGGTGAGCCACTTTGTCTAATAAAATAACTTGCATTGTACTCGCTCCTTAATTACTGATGGTTGTCAGTGTATGGAAGTAACGCTAAATAGCGTGCACGTTTAATTGCACGAGCTAATTGACGTTGATACTTCGCACGAGTACCAGTGATACGGCTAGGAACAATCTTGCCATTTTCAGAAATGTAGTTCTTTAATGTAGCGATATCTTTGTAATCGATTTCAACAACATTTTCCGCTGTAAAACGGCAGAACTTACGACGACGGAAATAACGTGCCATTTGGCTTCTCCTGATCTATAAATTCAATATGTTCGGTATGTAAAACTAATTGGCTATTGCCGTTATAGTCTTTATGTGTATTAAGAAATCCTTTTACACAAATTTTACTACCGAGCTTAATTTGTTGGGTTATTAAACTAAATTGATTACCGTTTAAAACCACTTGGATTTTACACCAAGCTTGGCGTTCTAAATTGACTTCCATTTGCTTTGAACGATGTTCTAGCCAAAATCGGTAATTTGGAATGCCTAAAGGGCTTTGTTTTTGTTTAACTAAACTAATGACTTCACCCGTTAGAATCAAACGATTTTCAATCGGCAAAATTATTCGCCTGCTTCTACTTCAGCTGCTGCTTCAATAGCTTTGCTTTCTTTTGCTTTAGCCATTGGTGAAGCTTCAGTTACTGCAGCTTTAGTGTGAACGATTAAGTTGCGAAGAACTGCATCGTTGTAACGGAAGTTAGTTTCTAACTCATCGATTACACTTTGTGGTGCTTCTACATTCATTAACACGTAGTGTGCTTTGTGAAGTTTATTGATTGGGTATGCTAATTGACGACGACCCCAATCTTCTAAGCGATGAATTTGACCGCCAGCTTCTTTGATAGATGCTGTGTAACGCTCAATCATTGCTGGTACTTGTTCGCTTTGGTCCGGGTGAACCATAAAAACGATTTCGTAGTGACGCATTGACTATCCTTACGGGTTAGCAGCCTCCAACTTTAGCCAGTCACCAACTTGTGGAAGCAAGGATTAAAAACAAATGTGACTGAACGGGACAATTATACAGATTTAAATGTTTTGATCAAGCAAAAGTATAAAATTCAAGCGGTGAAATTTCAAAAAGATTTGTGAATTTTATTGCTAGGCGTCTATTGAAAAATAGCGTAAACTTACGCAATCGTTTGCTTTGTTTAATTTTAAGGATTTTAAATGAATATTCTCATTATTGGTAACGGTGGTCGTGAACACGCTTTAGCTTGGAAAGTACGTCAATCGCCTTTGGCAGATAAAGTCTTTGTTGCACCAGGTAATGCGGGTACAGCATTAGAAGAAGGCATTGAAAATGTTGCCATCTCTGGTACAGATTTGACCGCTTTGGTGCAATTTGCCCAACAGAACCAAATCGGCTTAACCATAGTCGGCCCTGAAGCCCCACTTGTCGCTGGCGTAGTTGATGCGTTCCGTACAAATGGTTTAAAAATCTTCGGTCCAACTCAAACCGCCGCACAATTAGAAGGCTCAAAATCTTTTGCGAAAGACTTCTTAGCTCGCCACAAGATTCCAACTGCAGAATATCAAAACTTTACGGAAGTAGAACCTGCCCTTGCTTACTTACACGAAAAAGGCGTGCCAATTGTAATTAAAGCTGATGGCTTGGCAGCTGGCAAAGGTGTGATTGTTGCTATGACGATGCACGAAGCCGAAGAGGCGGTGAAAGATATGCTCTCTGGCAATGCTTTTGGAGATGCAGGGAGTCGTGTGGTTATCGAAGAATTTTTAGATGGCGAAGAAGCAAGCTTTATCGTGATGGTAGATGGTAAAAATGTCGAGCCAATGGCAACTAGTCAAGACCATAAACGTGTTGGCGAGGATGATAAAGGCTTGAATACAGGCGGGATGGGAGCGTACTCTCCAGCACCAGTAGTAACGCCAGAAATCTACCAACGCGTGATGGAGCAAATTATCTATCCAACCGTTCGTGGAATGGCAGCCGAAAATAATGTTTACACAGGTTTCCTTTATGCGGGCTTGATGATTATGCCAAATGGTCAGCCAAAAGTGATTGAATTTAACTGCCGATTTGGCGATCCTGAAACCCAGCCAATTATGATGCGTTTAAAGTCTGATTTAGTTGAACTTTGCTTAAAAGCGTGCGATGGCGAATTAGATCAAATTCAATCAGAATGGCGTGAACAAGCTGCACTTGGCATTGTACTTGCAGCGGAAGGTTACCCAAATGATTACCGCAAAGGTGATGAAATCTCAGACATTCCATCAGAAACTGCAACGCAAAAAGTTTTTCTTGCAGGCATAGAAAAACAAGGTGATAAATTACTCACGAATGGCGGACGCGTGCTTTGTGCAACTGCATTAGGCAACTCGGTGTATGAAGCACAACAATCTGCGTTGAAATTGGCAGAACAAATCCAATGGCAAGGGCGTTTCTATCGCCGTGACATTGGCTACCGAGCCGTGGCTCGCGAACAAGCGGTTTAATTTTCTCCATATTTTGCAAAAGCGGAAGATAATTTCACCGCTTGCCTAAATTTAGACGGTTCAGTAAAATGAGCCGTCTATTTTTATCTCTATTTATATAAGGAACGACTATGTTTGGAAAAGGCGGTTTAGGCGGCTTAATGAAGCAAGCTCAACAAATGCAAGAAAAAATGCAAAAAATGCAAGAAGAGATTGCTCAACTTGAAGTAACTGGTGAGTCTGGTGCGGGTTTGGTAAAAGTGACAATCAACGGTGCTCATAACTGTCGCCGTATCGAAATCGATCCGTCATTGATGGAAGATGATAAAGAGATGGTGGAAGACTTAGTAGCCGCCGCATTTAACGATGCTGTTCGCCGTGCGGAAGAGTTACAAAAAGAGAAAATGGCAAGTGTAACAGCAGGTTTAAATTTACCTGCGGGAATGAAGTTACCATTTTAATCGTAGTGTGGGATAAATCCCCCTTCAAATAACATTCAACTCTATGCAAACAAGCCCTTTACTTGAAAATTTAATGGAAGCCCTACGAGCACTCCCTGGCGTTGGCCCTAAATCGGCACAGCGTATGTCATTTCATCTTCTGCAACGCAACCGTGCGGGCGGACTTCATCTTTCTAAAGCGTTAAACGAAGCAATGACGCATATTGGACATTGCCAATCATGTCGCACTTTTACCGAAGAAGAAGAATGCACGATTTGTAGCAATCCACGTCGTCAAATGAGTGGACAGCTTTGCATTGTAGAAATGCCTGAAGACATTCAAGCGATTGAGCAAACAGGGCAATTTTCAGGCAGATATTTTGTGCTGATGGGGCATCTTTCCCCTATTGATGGTATTGGCCCACGTGAGATTGGCTTGGATTTATTACAACAACGTTTAGAAAATGAATCGTTCCACGAAGTGATTTTAGCGACGAATCCAAATGTCGAAAGCGAAGCAACCACACATTACATCGCTGATATGTGCAAAATATACAACGTAAAAGCTACTCGCATCGCCTACGGCGTACCAATGGGTGGATCACTTGAAATGGTCGATGGCAGTACACTTTCGCATTCCATTATTGGGCGTCGGGATATCACCCTTTAGTTATTTTTTATTCACATAAAAGCTGATATAATCAGTCAACTTTTTACCGACAATTCTTTGAGGATACAATGGAAACTATCGACAAAATCAAAAAACAAATCAGCGAAAACCCAATTCTTCTTTATATGAAAGGTTCGCCAAAATTCCCATCATGCGGTTTCTCTGCTCGTGCAGTAGAAGCGGTTATTAACTGCCAAGTGCCTTTTGGTTATGTAGATATTTTAACCAATCCAGACATTCGTGCAGAATTACCAAAATTCGCAAACTGGCCAACTTTCCCACAATTATGGGTAGAAGGTGAGTTAATCGGCGGTTGCGACATTGTGTTAGAAATGGCACAAAAAGGTGAATTACAAACGTTATTAAAAGAAGTAGCAGCTCGTCATCCTGCTTAATCTGCAGTTTTGATATTTAACCCCAAGCGAAAGTTTGGGGTTCGTTTTATCTAAAATAAGTTAAGTGCTCAAATTTTGTCGAATTTTCACAAAAATCTACCGCTTGCCTCTACATTCCTCATCTTTTTTATCTTACAATGCAAAACATCTCAAATTTTCACTCACAAAAATAAAGGACACAACAATGGCTTTAAAAGATTTAGACTGGGCAAATTTAGGTTTTTCATATATCAAAACAGAATATCGTTTCATCGCTCACTGGAAAGAGGGCAAATGGGACGAAGGTAAACTCACAACAGACAATACCTTACATATTCACGAAGGTTCAACCGCTCTTCATTATGGTCAGCAATGTTTCGAAGGCTTAAAAGCATACCGCTGCAAAGATGGTTCAATCAACTTATTCCGCCCGCAGGCGAATGCAGAGCGTATGCAACGTACTGCAGACCGTCTTTTAATGCCACGCGTACCAACTGAATTATTCGTACGTGCGTGTAAAGAAGTGGTTAAAGCTAACCAAGATTGGTTGGGTCCTTACGGCTCTGGTGCAACCTTATACTTACGTCCATTCTTAATTGGAGTGGGCGAAAACATCGGCGTGAAAGCGGCACCAGAGTTTATTTTCTCTGTTTTCTGTTGCCCAGTGGGTGCTTATTTCAAAGGTGGTTTGTCTCCATCAAACTTCATCACGACTGATTACGACCGTGCTGCACCAATGGGCACTGGTGGTGTGAAAGTGGGCGGAAACTACGCAGCAAGCTTACTTCCACACGAATTAGCGGCAGAACAAGGTACGCCAGAACGGAAATTTGCGGATGCTATTTATTTAGATCCAAAAACTCACACAAAAATTGAAGAAGTCGGTGCAGCAAACTTCTTTGGTATTACCAAAGATAATAAATTCATCACACCAAAATCAGAATCTATTTTACCAAGTATTACCAAATACTCTCTTTTACATATCGCAAAAGAGCGTTTAGGAATGGAAACAATCGAGGGCGATGTGTATATCGATCAACTTGACCAATTCGCAGAAGCCGGTGCGTGCGGTACAGCGGCTGTAATTACCCCAGTAGGTGGTATTCAACATCACGGCAACTTCCACGTTTTCTATTCAGAAACTGAAGTAGGCCCTGTTACCCGTCGCCTTTACGATGAATTAACAGGAATTCAGTTTGGTGATGTAGAAGCCCCTGAAGGCTGGATTGTGAAAGTAGAGTAATCTATTGTTTTCAAGCGGTCGAATTTGTAAAAGATTTTGCAAACTCGACCGCTTCTTTTTTTCTGGAGTTAAAAATCCTTTTCCACCAACATCTGCACATATTTTTCCGAATAGGAAAACATAGATGAAATATTACTCTCTTGCTTTTTCCAACGGAATTGCACTTTCGGTACGAAGCCTAAGTATTGCCAATCTTGTTTCCAAAGCGTTAAATTTAATGAATAGATTTTATCGCGGCGGATTTTATCTAACGGCAAAATCCCACCAAGAGAAGCAAAATCCTTATACTGTTTCAACGCAATAGAGCTATTAATTTGAGTAGCAATCGCATAGCCCCAATTTTTCCGCCAACCTATTCTCAAGACCTTCATATCATTGCTATATTGTTTTATACGTGTGGTTTCTCGAATAAAATCCGAACCTAAGTAATAATAACCTTTATCAGATGGCTGCCAAATAAAGGTTACAGAGGCTAATTTAATTGTTCCATTGCGATCTGCTTGGGTAAAATAACGTGGCTGGCTTAATTCAAGTGCGGTTGAAATCTGCCAATTTTTTGAAAGATTTAAGCTATATTCCGCTCTAGCACCATTTGCCCAGTTATAACGATGTCCGCCCAACCATTGACGCTCATAAAACGGCTTTAATGCCAACTTATACTTAGCATTTTGGAATTGATAGCCCAAATAAGTGCGGTTAGTAATTTCATCATAATTATGATTATCCCAATAATTTTTGCCATATAGATTATTTGCAAAATGCAGATAATGCGAACCCGCTATGTTCCAATTTTTCTGAGCATCAAAATAATAAGCAAAGCCGTGTGCCGATTGTGGCAACATATCATCATTTTTCACAAAACCCGTGTTTTCGATATGTCGCTCGTTGGACGTATTATTCACGTTCTTTGTTTGTAAATAATTCCCACCTAAGGAAAATTGCCAACGTTCTCGGTTTTCAATTGCTTGCAAATAATTTTGAATAATCGACCGCTCTTCATCATTTACATTTGCTTCCGTTTGCAATGCCTGAAAAGCCTTTTTTGCCTTGTTATTTTGATAATCTAAAAATAATAATCTCGCTTGCCTTATTTTGGTGTAATTAACCAATCTTAGATTTTTCTCTGGAAAGCTTTGATAAATAGGTAACAAACGATCCACTAAATCCATTCGATTAATACTTAGCATATCTGAAAGTAATTTTTCTGTAAGATTTTGATCTTGTTCTAATTGTACAATAGAGTAGGTTGTATCATTTGCAATAGCAACACTACCAAATAAACAATATAAGAAAAAAAGTTTATATTTCATATTCGAAAAAAATCCCACAATAAAGTTATTGTGGGAAAATAATTATTGTCTACCTAAAGTGTAATTAGTTTCGGACATTACACGAGTTGGATCATTTTCAGATTTTACTTCATATCCTACTGTCATTTCAGAGAATGGGCTAGATTCTCCCCAAATAATACCTGAGTATTGACCAGAAAAATTTTCCTGATTATATATAGCAGATGCATTACCTTTAAATGTATATCTTTCATCATAACGAGCATAATTTCCAGAAGGTTTATATATAGAAGTTCCTCTATATAAAGTAGTGCTGTGTAAATTAATGTGTACATTTTTTCCTTCAGCTTCTCCTACTGCACTACCAGAGATAGTTCTATTATCAAAATCTGCTTCTAATCTAATTGAACTTTCAGCCGATGCATAAGTTGCCTTTCCCGTAGCATAACCATCAGAACCAACTTTAAATGTCGATGGAGTAATTGAAGGAACAGTTGCATTAGGTTGCATTGAGTTCGCCGAATTATTCACCGTGTTAGAATTATTGGTATCAATATTTGGTACAGTAATTGATGCAGTATTGTTCCCACTTGAAGTTGTTGGTTCATTTGAACCACCGCCACCACCTGAACTACAAGCAGTTAATCCTAGCATTACAGCCGTTGCTAATAACGTTTTTGAGAATGTCAATTTCATTATAAGATCCTTATGGTTGATTAAGAATTTTGTTTGTGTAATACAATTAAAAATTGCATTAACACAGTGGTTTGATTAAAAATGAAATCTACTTCAAATTCTTTAAATAAATTATTATGTTTTACATTATTATTTTGGTATTCAAGAAAAAATTTAAGTAAAGTAATGTAGAGATTTCTTATTTCAACGTTAACGTTATTTTGTTTAAGATAATTTCCTAAATCACTTTTTAAATTTTCTACCGAACTTTTACTTTGAAGAATATCTTTCACTAGAGCTTCCAGAGAACAACGCAAATCATCCAGTAAATTTCTTTCATAGATTTTGTTATTCTTTTTCTCTAATGCACTTTCATAATGTTTTTTGGCCTCAGAATAATCCTCTAACCAATGCCTAACTTGGTTTCCTATTTCTTGAATTTGCTCAGAGATTTCTAATGGAGCGAAATGTGAATACTTTTTCACTAAAGTTAGTTTTAGATCGCTGACTTTTGAATTATCAGAAAATTTATCTAGCTCACATAACTTCCGAATAATAAGAAATTGTTGTTCTGGCTCAAAGCAAGTTAAATTGGCTTCTAATGCTTGTGCTTTATTGATATTTGATGTTCCTTGTTTAAAAGGTTGCCGTGCATACGGAATAGATTTCTCATATTCAACAGCATATTGGGTGCAAAACTTACAAATTTCTGAACCACTTAATCCTTTATTAGTATCAGCTAAAATTCTAGCTGCATAACTTAAATACTCATTATTAATCATCAGCGACTCTATAAATTTTTGGATAAATTTCACGTAAATGTTATACTTCACTCCAATTTTTTACCACAAACGAACAGTGTCAAAAACTTATCTGCTACTACCTAAAACCGCACTTTAAGGAAACAAAATGGAAGTCCACGATAAAATTCGCGTAATGAGAGAAATCAATCAATCAATGGTCGCAAGAAGAAATGGCGGAGAAACTTTCAATGTCACCGAATGGATATGCCAAAATTGAGCGTGGACAAAGCAGTATTAATTTAGATAAATTACAGCAAATTGCGAATGTGTTTAATATTGATATGGGAGAATTGATTACTTGTAAGGACAGAACAATATTCTTTTCTCTAGGCGGAGATAATTCAAATAACGTGACAAATGGGCATTTTGGAACAAATGAAGCCTTAACAGTAGAAAATGAAAAATTAAATAGTTTACTGACAATGAAAGATACCTTATTAGCTCAAAAAGATGATGAAATTAAGGCATTAAAAGAGATTATTGAGTTGTTAAAAGCAAAATAGGAAAAATATGATTAAACGAATTGATGTCAGCCATCGTTTTTCAGAAGTAGCGATTTACAATGGTGTCGCGTATTTAGCAGGGCAAGTACCAACCGACGCAAGCAAAAATGCCTACGAGCAAACTAAACAAGTGTTGGCCGAAATTGATAAATTTCTTGCGAAAGCGAGCACAGATAAAAGCCAAATTTTAATGGCAACCGTTTATCTGGCAAATATGGGCGATTATGCGGAAATGAACCGAGCGTGGGATGAATGGGTTACTGAGAATAATGCCCCACCTCGTGCAGCAATTGAAGCAAGACTTGCCGATCCAAATTGGAAATTGGAGATTGTGGTCACGGCAGCGGTGGAATAATTTAAAAGCGATGGATTTACGAGGATAAAGTAAAATCCATCGCTTTTGTTTATGATGCCTTTTCCTAAGAAAAATTATCCTTCCAAATACTCTTTCGCCACACGAATAGCTTCCGCCACACGTTCAGGATTTACCCCGCCTTTCGCACAACGTTTTTCTAAGCAAGATTCAAGCGATAGAATTGGGTAAACATCTTCATCAATCACTGCATGGAATTGTTTAAATTCTGCCACAGATAACGCTTCTAACGGTTCGCGTTTACTGATGGCATAAACTACCGCTTCGCCCACGATATGATGTGCTTCACGGAATGGAATGCCTTTAGCGACTAAGTAATCAGCCAATTCAGTTGCATTTGAGTAGCCTTGTTGAGCTGCCTCGCGTGTGCGTTCTACATTCACATTAATATCTTCAAGCACAAGTGCGGCGATTTCTAAACACGCCTGCCAAGTTTCCATCGCATCAAAGATACCTTCTTTGTCTTCTTGCATATCTTTGTTATATGCAAGTGGTAAGCCTTTGAGTGTCGTGAGCAAGCCTGTTAATGAGCCAAATACACGCCCTGATTTACCACGAATTAATTCACACGCATCAGGGTTTTTCTTTTGCGGCATCAATGAAGAGCCTGAAGTGACACGATCAGAAAGTTCCAAGAATGCTGATTCACCACTGTTGAAGAAGATTAAATCTTCTGCAAAACGAGAAAGGTGCACCATACTGATTGAAGCACTTGAAAGCAATTCTAAAACGTGGTCGCGGTCTGAAACGGAGTCTAAACTGTTGCGCGTACCAATGCTAAAACCAAGATCTTTTGCCAATGCATCACGATCTACAGCATAGGCTGTGCCCGCTAATGCACCCGAACCAAGCGGGCAAGTGTACATACGTTTGTAAGCATCGGTTAAACGGCTGTAATCACGTTCTAACATCTCAAAATACGCCATACACCAGTGAGCGAAAGTGATTGGCTGAGCACGTTGAAGGTGAGTATAGCCTGGCATCACTGCGTGTTGGCTAGTTTCTGCGGTTAGCACTAATTTTTCTTGAAGATTACGGATACGCTCTTGCATTACAATCACTTGCGCTTTACACCACATCTTCATATCAACCGCGACTTGGTCGTTACGGCTACGCCCAGTGTGTAATTTTTTTCCTAAATCGCCTACTTTTTCAATCAGTTTAGATTCCACCCAGCTATGAATATCTTCGGCATCATCTTTTAAAATGATCTCAATTTTTGGCTCAATTTCTGCACGTAATTCTTTCAGTGCTGCAGCTAATTGTTGATGCTCTTCTTCGGTTAAAATACCTACCGAAGTAATTGCTTTCGCCCAACCGATTGAACCATCAATATCTTGCAGAGCTAAACGGTAGTCAAAACGTAATGAATCATTGAAAAATTTGAATTTTTGGTCTGCTTCCTGTGTAAAACGTCCACCCCAAAGTGCCATATTCTATTCCTTAAATTTAAAATGAAATTGTATTTATCAAAAACTGGCTCTATTGTGCATAAATATGCAAAATTATTCAATAATTATTTGATAAAAACCCGATAAAAAGAAAATCTACATCCTCTCAAGCGGTCAAATTCACTTAAAAGAATGCAGATTTTTATCATATTACTTTATTGCTATCGCTTACTTTAGAATAATTCATAGCAACTGCATTTTGATCACGGTATCTGCCCATCTTGAGCTATCGCCCTAGCCGACTTTAAAAGCGTAAGCTTTATCCTCAAGTTCTGGCAATTTTTGGTTATCCTGATCTGATTTTCCGTTTAATTTATTAAATGTGTCTCAGAAAAATTACTTCAAAAACGGATTATGTATTTTTTCACGACCAATAGTGGTATGCGATCCATGTCCTGCAATGATAATGAAATCATCATCTAAATCAAACATTTTGGTGCGGATGGTTTCGAGCAGTTGGTCAAGGTTGCCCATATAGAGATCGGTTCGCCCAATACTATCTTTGAACAATACATCACCAGAAAAAGCAATTTTATTCTCAAAATCAAAGAAACCAATGTGACCAGGAGCGTGCCCTGGTAGGTGGCGAATATCAAAATTTAAACTTCCAACACTGATTTTATCACCCTCGTTTAACCAATGATCAGGCAAAAAACCGTTAACTGGCGGAATACCAAACATTTCACACATTTGAGGGAGTTCTTCAAAGAGAGGTTGATCAGCTTTGTGCGAGCCATATACTTCGACGCCAAAATGATCGCGAACTTTTTTAACTGCCATGATGTGATCGAGATGACCATGGGTGATCAGTAGTTTTTCTATTTTTAAGTTTTGTGATTCAATGAATTGAATGATTTTTTCCGCATTATCGCCCGCATCAATAATAGCTGCATTTTTATTGTCATCCCAAATAATTGAGCAGTTTTGTTGAAATGGGCTGACAGGGATAATTTGTAAATTAAACATAAAATTTTACCACTTGATTCTTTGCTTAAACCCCGCGCCATGTGCGTACAGGACCTGTGTCAACGTGCACAAAATTACTACGTGGATAATAACCTACTCCGCCATTGCTTAAGCTCTCTGCCGCTTGCTTCACTTTAATTAGCGGTACACCAGAGAGTTGAATATCGACCGCCTGTCCGCGAATATGGAAACTGTTACTTGCTACGCCGTGATGCTCACGTTTTAATTTGGCATTGGTTTTTGCTGAACGATAGCCACTAATTACCACAACCTCTGCATTGCGTAAGCCAAGGCGTTGTTGGAGTTGGTTAAGTTTAACGAATAGATTAGGATCAATGCGTTTTACTTCACCTGTGCGGCGATCTCGCATTAAGTAATTGAGTTGTTTTAAATCTTTAGAGGTTAAATTGTTGCCATTAAATTTGACGGCGTGTGTATCGCCTGTATTGATATTACGAAAACGCAACGCAAGAGGCTTTATCGTAGAAAGGCTTGCCAACACTTGTTGTGGCAGTAGGCTTGCGCCTAATACAATGCCACCTAACGAGAGCCATTTGCGGCGTTGGAGATTAACTGAATACATGCTTCACCTCATGATGAGTTGAATAAATTTTATCTTTTTGAAATCATAAGTAAAAGAAAAGTTCCGAGAAGCGATCAATTCTTCTCGGCATTTTTCATTTTTGCGAATTAGATCACATTTTTGACCGCTTGCCAATCTAGCACGGGCTTAGGTTGATTTTGATCTAACTTATAAATGTCTGGTAAAGTGAATACTTTTCCTTTCTCTACCCAAGCTGTTACATAATAGAGATAAACAGGGTTATCTGAGTTAATGCGAGCAGAGGTAGTTTTTTTACTTTCTAGTACTTTTTGCTGTTTATCCGCAGACCATCCTGTCTCGCGTAATAAAAGCGTTGCCAATTCATCTGATTTCGCGACACGAACGCAGCCTGAACTCAAGGCACGTGAGCTTCTACCAAATAAGCCTCGATTTGGCGTATCGTGTAGGTAAATCGCATCTGAACTTGGCATATTAAATTTATAACGACCTAAGGCACTGTCATCCCCTGCTTTTTGGCGAATACGATATGGGATGTTTTTGACATTGATATATTGAGACCAATTTACATCATATGCATTGATTTTGTTACCGTTTGCATCAAGAATTTCATAATTGCGGGTTTCGGCAATGGTAGGATCTTGTGCTAATGCTGGAATAATATCTTTACTTAAAATTGTTGGAGGTACATTCCAGGGTGGATTTACGACCACATTACTCAATTTACTTTGCATGACGGGCGTTTTTCGGTCAATTCGTCCAACAATGACTTTTGAATGTAAAATTGGCCGACCATCACGATAGTAGTAGAGCTGGTAGCTTGGAATGTTCACAAAGATACCATTATCAAAGTTTGGCAAAAGGCGTAAACGCTGTGCATTTAAAGCCAATTTATAGAAGGTTGTTACATGAGAAGCGGTCGATTTATCTGCATTTTTTGTAGATTTACCTTTTACTGCTTCTTTATTTCCGCTTGGTTCTACGCTATTTGGCGACATAGCTAATAAGTGATTAGCCGTGTCTTGGTATAGCTGGTTATTTGGTACTAATTCATTGATAAATTGGTCAACACGACCATTTTTTACTGTATCAATCCAGAGAGCTATA
>NZ_JAHAHT010000140.1 GCF_018373095.1 Haemophilus parahaemolyticus | reverse complement strand
TAACTTTGGTTCAATTGATGGAGATGCACCTGCGGCGATGCGTTATACCGAAGTTCGTATGCAAAAAATCACGCAAGAATTGCTCACTGATTTAGACAAGGAAACTGTGGATTTTTCGCCAAACTATGATGGCAAAGAAATGATTCCCGATGTACTCCCAACCAAAATTCCAGCCTTGTTAGTCAATGGTTCATCAGGGATTGCGGTGGGTATGGCAACAAACATTCCACCTCACAATTTAAATGAAGTGTTAGATGGTTGCTTGGCATATATCGAAAATGAAGAGATTTCAATTGATGAGTTGATGCAATATATTCCTGGTCCAGATTTCCCAACAGGAGCATTAATCAATGGTCGTAAAGGAATTATTGATGCGTATCAAACTGGGCGTGGAAAAGTTTACGTACGTGCAAAAGCAAGCATTGAAACCACAGATAAAGGTCGCGAACATATTGTTGTGACGGAATTACCTTATCAAGTGAATAAAGCAAAATTGATTGAGAAAATTGCTGAACTCATTAAAGATAAGAAAATTGAAGGCATTAGTAAAATTGATGATTATTCGGATAAAAAAGGGATCTCAATTGTTATCGAAGTAAAACGAGATGCAGTAGCAGAAGTGGTGTTAAATCATCTTTATTCACTCACGCAAATGCAAGTGACCTTTGGTATCAATATGGTAGCACTAGACAACGGTCAGCCAAAAGTATTAAACCTCAAACAGATTATCGCAGCGTTCATTAAACATCGCCGCGAAGTGGTGACGCGCCGTACTATTTTTGAATTGCGAAAATCTCGCGAACGTGCGCATATCTTAGAAGGTTTGGCGATTGCATTAGCTAATATCGATCCTGTTATTGCCTTAATCCGTAATTCAAAAACGGTAGAAGAAGCACGTGAAGGCTTGCTTTCTCGCTCTTGGGCACTAGGTAATGTAGCTGCAATGTTAGATGCAGCAGGTGTTGATGCCTCTCGTCCTGAAGATCTACCTAAACATTTAGGCGTGCGTGATGGCGAATATTACCTTTCTGAAGCGCAAACTCGTGCAATTTTAGAATTACGCTTACACCGTTTAACAGGTTTAGAGCACGAAAAAATTGTTGATGAATACAAAGAATTACTCACTGAAATTGCGGAATTATTACATATCTTAAATAGTGCAGATCGCTTAATGGAAGTGATCCGTGAAGAGCTAGAAGCCGTAAAAGCAGGTTTTGGTGATGAACGCCGTACAGAAATTACGGCAGCCTCAGGCGATATCAATCTTGAAGATTTAATCGCTCAAGAAGATGTAGTGGTAACCCTTTCTCACGCAGGTTATGTGAAATATCAACCGCTTTCAGACTATGAAGCACAGCGTCGTGGCGGTAAAGGTAAATCAGCGACGAAGATGAAAGAAGATGACTTCATCGAAAAATTATTGGTAGCGAATACCCACGATACCATCCTTTGCTTCTCAAGCCGTGGTCGTTTATATCAATTGAAAGTGTATCAATTACCGCAAGCAAGCCGTGGGGCACGTGGTACGCCAATTGTGAATATTCTACCGCTTGTAAAAGAGGAAAATGAACGTATTACCGCAATTTTACCAATTCCAAACGGTGAGTTCTCGACAGATAAATTCGTCTTTATGGCAACTGCAAGTGGCGTAGTAAAAAAAGTTGCATTAGACGCATTTAGCAATGTGCGTGCGAACGGTCTCATTGCCCTAACACTACGCGATGGCGATGAACTTATCGGTGTTGATATTACCAACGGCGAAAGCGAAATTATGTTGTTCTCTGCGCAAGGCCGCGTGGTTCGCTTTAAAGAAAAGGCCGTGCGAGCAATGGGACGAACTGCAACAGGGGTTCGTGGTATTAAACTGGTAACCACAGAAATTAGTGACGAAATTGAAGAAGCGGAAATTATTGATATCGAAAGTGAAGAGAGTGAGGAAAGCATCAATCTCAACACCGATAAAGTGGTTTCTCTTGTGATTCCACGTATAGAAGGTGAGATTCTAACCGTTACTCAAAACGGCTACGGTAAACGTACTGCATTAACGGAATACCCTGTGAAATCCCGTGCAACTAAAGGGGTAGTTTCTATCAAAGTGAACGAGCGTAATGGTAAAGTAGTTGCAGCAGTTCAAGTAAAAGAAGACAACCAAATTATGTTGATTACCGATGCGGGCACATTAGTTCGTACTCGAGTTTCAGAAGTCAGCCTCGTTGGTCGTAACACCCAAGGGGTTCGCATTATTCGCACCGCAGAAGACGAGCAAGTCGTAAGCCTTGAACGTATTTGTGATGTAGATGATGAAGAATCTGAGGAAGTTTTATCGGAAAAATAAAAGCATAAATGTGGCATAATACTTGTAGTTTAATTTTGTCTACTATGCTCATTTAATGCGCTGCAAAAGAAAAGCTCATTTCAAACGAAATGAGCTTTTTTCATATTATTTCATTAAATCAATAAACTCTTGTTCAGATAACACTTTCACACCCAACTCTTGTGCTTTGATTAATTTCGAACCCGCTTTTTCACCTGCAATTAGGTAATCCGTTTTACTTGAAACTGAACCAGAAACCTTACAACCTAAGCCTTGCAATAACGCTTTGGCTTGATCACGGGTTAATTGACTTAATGTACCCGTTAATACCACATTTTTATCTTTGAGTGGATTGTCCGCAATTTCCACTTTTTCGACCACTTGCCAATGGATACCTTGGGCTTGTAAATCTTCTACGACGGCGACATTATGCGGCTCTTTCCAGAATGAAACGATACGATTTGCCACCACTTCACCCACATCTTGCACCTCTTGCAATTGCTCAAAGGTTGCCACTTGGATTGCCTCAAGCGTGCCAAAATGGTTAGCCAAATTCAACGCTGTTGATTCACCTACATCACGAATACCCAATGCAAAAAGGAAACGAGGCAAGGTAGTTTGTTTCGCTTTTTCTAGACTATTCAGGACATTCTGAGCTGATTTTTCGCCCATTCGCTCTAATCGCATCAAGATCGTTTTATCGAGCTTAAACAGATCTGCAGGCGTTTTAATCAATTCACTTGCCATCAATTGCTCGATCAACTTATCGCCCACACCTTAAAAATCCATTGCTTTACGATAAAAGAAGTGTTTTAAAGACTCTTTGAGTTGGGCTTCGCAGA
>NZ_JAHAHT010000013.1 GCF_018373095.1 Haemophilus parahaemolyticus | reverse complement strand
TATTACTCTCACTATGTGGGCGATATCTTCGGTGCACCTTTAGCATTAGAAGGTTTAATGGCGTTCTTCTTAGAATCTACTTTTGTAGGTCTATTCTTCTTTGGTTGGGATCGTCTTTCTAAGAAAAAACACTTATTAGCGACATATTGTGTGGCATTTGGTTCTAACTTCTCTGCAATGTGGATCTTAGTGGCTAACGGTTGGATGCAAAACCCTGTAGGTTCAGAATTTAACTTTGAAACAATGCGTATGGAAATGACCAGTTTTACTGATCTTCTTTTAAACCCAGTGACTCAAAGTAAATTCTTACATACAGTAACTGCAGGCTATACCTGTGGTGCGATCTTTGTATTAAGTATCAGTGCTTATTATATATTAAAAGGTCGTGACTTAGGATTTGCTAAACGCTCATTCTCTGTAGGTGCAAGTTTTGGTTTATTCGCGATTCTTTCCGTATTATTAATGGGTGATGAATCTGGTTATGAAATTGGTAAAGCACAACCAGTGAAATTGGCAGCAATGGAAGCTGAATGGGAAACTCACCCAGCGCCAGCAGCATTTAATGCGATTGCAATTCCAAACTCTGAAGCTCGTCAAAATGACTTTGCAATTCAAATCCCATACCTTGGCGGTTTAGTTGCAACACGTTCTTTAGATACTGAAATCAAAGGTTTAAATGATATTCGTAAAGAAAACGTTGAGCGTGTACGTAACGGTGCTACAGCGGTTGTTTTATTAGAAAAACTTCGTTCTGGTAACTATACAGAAGAAGAAAAAGCAGCATTCCAAGCGGTTCAAAAAGACCTTGGCTTCGGCTTATTATTAAAACAATATGTAGGCGATAACGTTGCCACTGCAACAGAAGAGCAAATCATTAAAGCTGCTGATGCAACTATTCCAAACGTAGGACCTAACTTCTGGGCATTCCGCGTGATGGTTGGCTCTGGTATGCTAATGTCTTTAATCATTGGCTTAGCATTCTTCTTTAACTTCCGTGGCACCGTGGGCAAAAACAAATTGTTACTTAAAGCGGTATTATGGTCTATGCCATTACCATGGATTGCAATTGAAGCTGGTTGGTTCTTAGCTGAGTTTGCACGTCAGCCTTGGGCAGTTTATGAAGTGTTACCAACAGGTATTTCAGCTTCTCACTTAACTGTGGCTGAATTATGGACTGCAATTGGTTTATTATGTGGTTTATATACAATCTTCTTAGTAGTAGAAATGTATTTAATGTTCAAATATGGTCGTCTAGGTCCAAGTGCATTAAAAACAGGCAAATACTACTTTGAGCAATCTGCGAAATAAGGAGTAGGCAATGTTAGATTATGAAGTTCTCCGCTTTATTTGGTGGATCTTAATTGCTGTATTGTTAATCGGTTTTGCGATTACAGATGGTTTCGATATGGGCGTATTAACCCTTTTACCTGTTGTGGGTAAAAGCAACACAGAACGCCGTGTGATGATCAACTCAATTGCCCCACACTGGGATGGTAACCAAGTTTGGTTATTAACAGGTGGTGGTGCAATCTTCGCTGCGTGGCCAACTGTTTATGCAACCTCATTTTCCAGTTTCTTCTTAGCGATGATTTTGGTGCTATCAGCATTATTCTTCCGTCCTGTTGGTTTTGAATACCGTGCGAAAATTGATTCACCAAAATGGCGTAATGCTTGGGATTGGGCGTTATTCATCGGTGGTTTCGTACCTTCACTAATTTTCGGTGTAGCGTTCGGTAACTTATTGCAAGGCTTACCATTTGAGTTTAACAACATCAATCAAGTGACTTACACAGGTACATTCTTAGGCTTATTAAATCCATTCGCATTATTATGTGGTGTAGTGAGCTTATTTATGCTAACCACCCAAGGGGCAACTTGGTTACAAATGAAAACCACGGCTGAATTACGCAACCGTGTACGTGGCGTATCACAATTTGCAGCAACCGTAACATTAGTCGCATTTGTATTAGCTGGTGTTTGGTTATACTTCAAAGAAGGTTTCGTGATCACAAGCCAATTAGATCACAATGCAGTTTCTGCATTAAGCAACAAAACTGTAGCGGTTGAAACATCTGCTTGGTTTAAAAACTATGCTGAAATGCCAGTGCTTTGGATTGTACCTGCAATCGCGGTAATCGGTGCGTTATTAACCATCGTAGCTTCTAAAGCAAACCGTTCAGGTACTGCATTCTTTGCATCATCTTTAATGCAAATCGGTGTAATTTTAACTGCGGCAGTATCAATGTTCCCATTCATTATGCCTTCAATTTCTCACCCAGAAATGAGCTTAACTGTTTGGGATTCAACTGCAAGCCTTAACACCTTAACCATTATGTTCTATGCAGCGTGCTTCTTTGTACCAATCATATTGTTCTATACTATTTGGTCTTACATCAAAATGTTTGGTCGTCTTGATGCAAAATTTATTGAAGACAATCACGCTACAGCATACTAAGGAGCAATTATGTTTTATTTAACTTGGTTTTTTGGTATGTTTCTCGCAATTTACTTTGCGGTATTTATTACAACAAAGATTGAGAAAACAGGTAAATTTGACGAATAATCTATGATTCATTTGTTATATCACTTAACTTCAAAGGGCTTGCTAAAAGCCCTTTCTTTTCTTCTCGCAAGCGATCTATTTGCAATGATTTTATTAAAATCGACCGCTTTCGGGATCTATTTTGGCGGAAAAATTCCTTACTTTGCATTATTAGCCTTTTATGGCATGGGAATTTTATGGATTCATGGCATTGGCTTTGAAATCCGTAGTAAAATTTGGCAATTGGTTTTTCTGCCTTTAATGGGTTATGCGATTGTTATTCCTTCACTTTGCATCCTTTTTTTGAGTTAAATCATAAAAAGAAGTGAGCTTTTATTTTTACATAAAAATAAATTGCAAAAACTATTGCACTAGCATTTTTAACTGAATAAAATAGACAACCAAAATCGTCTAAAAAATGGACGTTTACGAAAGAACACAAAATAGGATGGTATATGCATTTTCCTATTCGAGTTTATTATGAAGATACAGACGCAGGTGGCGTGGTTTATCACGCAAGCTATGTCTGTTTTTTTGAACGAGCAAGAACTGAATTTTTACGCAATAAAGGCTTTTCTCAACAATCATTGTTATCGAAAAATATTGCTTTTGTTGTGAAGAAATTAGAAATAGACTACAAAATGCCTGGACGCCTAGATGATTTGCTTTCAGTTGAAACAGAAATTAAAGAAATAAAGAAAGCAAGCATTATTTTTGAACAGAAACTTTGGCGTGATCAAGCTTGTCTAAGCCACGCAATAGTCAGTGTAGCAAGCGTCGATTTACTTAAAATGAAGCCGATTGCAATACCGAAAAATATTCGGGATGCAATGGTTTCATCTCACTAATTCATTATCATTATTGGAGTTTTCAATGCAAGAAACTAGCTTTGACTTAATTTCGTTATTTGCACAAGCAAGTATCGTCGTTAAGATCGTTATGCTTATTCTTATCACTTTCTCAGTATTATCTTGGGCAGTGATTATTCAACGTAGTCGTTATTTAACGAATGCTGCAAAAGGCTCTCTCGCTTTTGAAAATAAATTTTGGTCTGGCGAAGATTTAAACCGTTTACACGAAGGATTAGAAAATCGTCGTGATAAATTAAGCGGCTCAGAACAAATTTTCTATGTTGGATTTAAAGAATTTACCCGTTTGCAACAAGTAAGCCCAGATGTGCCAGCTGCAAATATTCAAGGAACAAGCCGAGCAATGAACCTCGCATTAAACCGTGAAGTGGAAACGCTCGAAAGCTATATTCCATTCTTAGGTACTGTTGGTTCTATTAGCCCATACATTGGTTTATTTGGTACTGTGTGGGGGATTATGCACTCATTTATGGGATTAAGTGCGGTAAAACAAGCTAGCCTTCAATCGGTTGCACCAGGTATTGCCGAAGCGTTAATTGCAACTGCAATTGGTTTGTTTGCGGCAATTCCAGCAGTAATGGCTTATAACCGTTTAAGCTTACGTGCGAATAAATTAGAACAAAACTACGCAAACTTTATTGATGAGTTTACAACGATTTTACATCGTCAAGCATTCTCTAAAAATAAATGAAAATAAGTAGTCGTTTTTGTTAAATATTTTGCAAAGCGCGATAAAAATATGACCGCTTATCGCAAAATGTTAGTGATAACCAGAATTTAAAAAGAGGAAGTATGTCTTACCGTCGTAAACGTAAGGACATTAAATCTGAAATTAACATTGTACCGTTCTTGGATGTCTTACTTGTGCTTTTACTTATTTTTATGGCAACAGCACCAGTGATTAGCCAAAGCGTAGAAGTTAATTTACCAGAAGATAAACATAGCCAATCTGTGTCCAATGAAGATAAAACCCCTGTGATTTTACAAGTGGCAGGTGTCGGTTTATATAAATTAAAAGTTGGTGGCAACTTTGTTACTGGTAGTAATGGCGAAGAACTCAGCGATCAAGAAGTGATTTCATTTGCTGGTGAAGAATTTAAAAAAGATGAAAATACGCTTTTTTTAGTTGCAGGTGATGCAAGCGTGCCTTATGAAGAAGTGATTAAAGGTATTGTATTATTAAAAGAAGCAGGTATTGAAAAAGCAGGCTTAATGACTCAAGGTCAATAATCATCAAGGATAACGTGTGAGATCTCAAAACGATAGACTTGAATTTGCAATCATTCTCTCCCTACTATTGCATGCCCTTTTAATTGGATTGCTTCTATTAGGCTCTTTGTTTACAAATATCACATTACCTCCTGCTGCAGGCGGTAATGGTGGAGATGGTGAAGAGTTTGAAGCGGTAATGGTCGATACGGGGCAGGTAGCTGCAGAATATAGTCGATTACAATCAGATAGAAAAGGGAATGCTCAACCTAAACCTGTGGAAGAGACAAAACCTGTCGAAGATGTAAAAGAAGAGGTTGCTGAAGAAGTTAAACAAGCTAAAGCCGAACTTGCTGAAAAACAGGAGCGAGAAAAGGCTTTAGAAGAACAACGTCAGGCTCAATTGTTAGCTCAGCAAAAACAAGAAGAGCAAAAACGACAAGAGCAAATCAAGCAAGAACAGTTGAAAAAAGAACAGCAACTCCAAGAGCAGTTAAAACAAGAACAGCTCGAGAAACAGAAAGAAGAAGAGGCAACACGTAAAAAAGCAGCCGAAGCAGCTCGTCTAAAAGCGGAAGCTGAGGCAAAACGTTTAGAAGCAGCAGCAAAACAAGCTGAAGAAGAGCGTAAAACAAAAGAAGCCCTTCAAAAAGCAGAGCAGCAGAAGAAATTAGAAGAGCAGAAAAAAGCACAAGAAGCTAAGGAAAAAGCTGCTCAAGAAGCGAAACTAAAAGCCGAAAAAGAAGCCAAAGAAAAAGCCGCAGCAGAAGCGAAGGTAAAAGCTGAGAAAGAGGCTAAAGAGAAGGCTGAAAAAGAAGCAAAAGTGAATGCAGAAAAAGCTGCTGCAGAAGCGAAAGCCAAAGCAGCAGCTGATGCTAAGGCTAAAGCAGATGCAGAAGCAAAAGCTGCCGCAGCAAGAGCCAAAAATAATAAAGCACTAGATGATTTCTTATCAGGTGGAGATATTGGTGGTGGCTCAGCAACGAAAGGTGGAAATAAAAATTCAGCAGGTCTTGCGGGTAATGGTAACAGTAAAGGACTCGGCGAAGGACAAGGTACGGCAGACCGTGGTTATGAACGTTTAATTAAACAAAAATTATCACGCGAGTATCAAGTTGATCCAAGCTTTAGTGGTCGTGAATGCCGTGTGAAAATCAATATTGAACGAGATGGACACATTTCAAGCCACGAAGTCATTTCTGGTCCACCAGATATTTGTCGGGCAGCTGTAGCAGCTATTACTCGTGCACAAAGTGTACCAAGAGCAAAAGATGATCCAACTTATAACACTTATAAATCGCCGATCATCAAATTTGGATTAAAAGTTTTATAATACCTAGAGGTTAAAAAATGAAGTTTAAACCGCATTTAGCGAGTATAATAAGCGTGTTTACATTCTTATGTAGTACGAATATCACTAAAGCTGAATCAGATGTTGTGATTTCGGTTGATGAAGGTGTAAGTATAGCTCAGCCAATTGCTGTTGTCCCTTTTAAAGGTAGTGCTAACGAGGACGTAGGGCAAATTATTGCAGATGATTTACGCAACAGTGGTAAATTCTCTCCTATTGATCGAGCCAAATTACCTGCTCAACCAGGTTCTGCAAGTGAGGTTGTTTCACAACAATGGACTGATATTGGCGTAGATATGGTCGTGGTTGGACAAGTTACTCCTGTTAATGGTGGCTATAATGTGGCTTATCAATTGGTCGATGCTTTAAGCTCACCTGCTGCTGTATTAGATCAAGGCGCATTTAATGTACCAGTAGCTCAGATGCGCCAAGGGGCTCATACTGTAAGTGATTTAATTTTTGAAAAAATCACGCAAATTCGTGGTGCATTTAGAACAAAAATTGCATATGTAGTGCAACGTGGTGTATCATCATACGAGTTACGGGTTTCTGATTATGATGGCTTCAATGCTTTTACTGTCGTTAGAAGTAAAGAACCGTTAATGTCGCCAGAATGGGCGCCAGATGGCAGTAAATTAGCCTATGTAACTTTTGAAAATAAAAAAGCACAAGTTGTTATTCATGATCTTTATTCGGGTAATCGCCGTGTTGTAGCAGCATTAAAAGGACATAATGGAGCACCCGCATTCTCACCAGATGGCTCAAAAATTGCGTTTGCCTCTAACCAAGATGGTGAGTTGAATATTTATGTTGTTGGCGCTGGCGGTGGTACGCCTAGCAAATTAACTGCAAATGCAGGAAACAATACTGAACCAAGTTGGTCTCATGATGGTAGTACAATTTACTTCACTTCAGACCGCTCAGGTTCACCACAAGTTTATCAAATGAGTGCATCAGGTGGTGGTGTAAGTAATATAGGAGGAGGAGTTTCTTATAATCCTAAATCATCAGCCGATGGCAAGAATTTAATCATGATTGCTGGAGATAAAGTGGTAAAACGTGATCTCACTTCGGGTGGCACGGAAGTCTTAAGTTCAACGTTTTTAGATGAAAGTCCAAGTATTTCACCAAACGGCATTATGGTTATCTACAGCTCTACCAAAGGTACGAGTAAAGTGCTACAATTGGTGTCCGCAGACGGTCGTTTTAAAGCAAATCTGCCAGGTGCAGGAGGGCAATATAAATTCCCTGCTTGGTCACCGTATTTAACTAAACAATAATCTTCTCTTAGGAGTAAATAAAATGAAAAAACTAGCTAAAGTTTTAATGGTAGCGGCACCAGCTTTCGTATTAGCTGCATGTAGCTCATCTTCAGATAACGCAGCCGCAAATGCGAATGACAATGTAGCTCAATTCGGTGGAATGTCTGCAGAAGATTTACAACACCGTTACAACACAGTGTACTTTGATTTTGATAAATACACTATTCGTGCTGAAGATCAAAAAATCTTAGATGCTCACGCTGAATTATTAAAAGCAACAAACAAAAATGTAACTGTTGCTGGTCACACTGATGAACGTGGTACTCCAGAGTACAACATTGCGTTAGGTCAACGTCGTGCAAACGCTGTACAAAACTACTTAGCACAACAAGGTGCTTCAAATGTTGCAACTGTATCTTACGGTGAAGAAAAACCAGCAGTTTTAGGTCACACTGAAGCTGACTACGCGAAAAACCGTCGTGCAGAATTAGAATACTAATTTCTACTTTTTTAGAAACTTAGTTTATTAAAAATAAAGCCCTGTTTATCAGGGCTTTATTTTTATCTGTAATTGGTCTTTCTATTCGTCCAAAACCTTTCCTTTTAATTAGATGATTTCCGCTTTTCATGATAAATTATGCAAATTTTTTGAATAATTAACGAAATAAATAAAAGGGCATTTTATGTCAAAAAGCAAAATCGGGTTAGTATCACTTACTGCACTAGTGCTGAGTTCAATGATTGGTTCGGGTATTTTTAGCCTACCACAAAATATGGCTGCAGTTGCAAGTGCGGAAGCTTTGCTCACAGGTTGGGCTATCACGGGTTTAGGGATTCTTTTCCTTGGGCTTTCTTTTTTCTTCCTCTCCCGATTGCGTCCTGATTTAGATGGCGGTATTTATACCTATGCACGAGAAGGCTTTGGCGATTTTATCGGCGGACTTGCGGCATGGGGCTACTGGCTCTGTACTTCTATTGGCAGCGTAAGTTATCTTGTGGTGGCATTTAGTGGCTTTGGTCTCTTCTTTGATAGTGAACAAGTCACCATCTTTGGCGATGGTACTTCGCTGATGTCGATTTTATCTGCCTCTTTAGTGGTGTGGTTGATCCATATTTTGATCGCAAAGGGCGTAAAAGAGGCCGCCTATGTGAACCTGATTGCAACGATCGTTAAAGTACTTCCGTTAATTGTTTTTATTGTATTAGCCATAATCTTTTTCTCGCCTACTCAATTTATGCAAGATTTCCACGGCGAACGTTTGCAAATGTCACTATTAGATCAAATCAAAAGCACAATGCTCATTACTCTTTGGGTTTTTGTTGGCGTGGAAGGTGCAACGGTTCTTTCCGCTCACGCGAAAAAGAAAAACGATGTGGGCATTGCGACTATCCTCGGCATTTTAATCGCCCTGGTTCTTTATGTAGCAATTACTGCACTTTCACTCGGTATTTTGCCACGTGAAGTGATTGCTGCTATGCCGAATCCTTCAATGACAGGCATTATGGAGCATATGATCGGCACAAGCGGTAAAATTTTGATTACTTTTTGCTTAATTGTATCTGTACTTGCATCTTATATGAGCTGGACAATGTTTTCGGCAGAAGTGATGTATCAAGCGTCTAAAACACAAGTATTCCCACATTTTTTAAATCAAAAGAATGAAAACGACACGCCAATTAGCTCGCTCTGGTTTACTAACATCGTTATTCAAATTATCTTAGTGCTCGTTTTTTTTACCAGCAAAGGGTATGATGTGCTCATTCAGTTAACAACCACAATGATTCTAGTGCCTTATTTTTTAGTCGGCACTTATTTACTTCGTCTCGCATTTAAAATTGGGGCTGTTTGGTATATCAAGCTAACAGGAATGATTGCAACTCTTTACGGTTTCTGGTTAGTTTACGCTGCTGGAATGGAGTATTTGCTCTTTTCGGTAATTTTATACACACCTGGGGCAATTCTCTTTTTCTACACACGTTATCAGAAAACAGGTAAATTTGATCTTTCACGTAATGAAACGGTTGCTCTTGGTTGTACCATTCTTTTATCCATTGGCTCTATTTATGCCTTTTTGTAGTACGCTTTTATAAGATGAAATATCTCACCCTAATCTTTAATTTCTTGGTTTCGATTTCTCAAAATACTCGCCACTACTTTAAAAGTGGCTCTTTTGCGATAGCGGTTTATCCCTATTTAATGCATCCTTGCTTTAAGAAAATGGCGGTGATTTTAACCGTTATTTTCGGTGGATTAATGGCTTATGCGGGAGTATTTTATCTTTTTGGTGAACACGTTGCGATTCTATTTAGTGAACGTTCCATCACCACTTATTTTCATCATTCAACATTAGAACTTTTTTTCCCAATTGGAAGCGTGATTGATGGTAAAGAAAACTCGCTTTCCAACTTACCGCATATTATGAGAATACTGTTTAGCTACCAAAGCTACATCGTCGTGCCGTTCTATTTAATTTGCCTTTATCCGATTTCGCACAAACGCCTCTGGCTGATTGAGCTTTTGCTCGCACTGCTTTTTGCTATCGGTACAGCATTAGTATCCGAGATTACAAGCGGTCGCTATTCAGAGGGTAGTTTACAAAATTTCGGCTTAAGCCTCACCATTATTATCGGTAACTTAATGTTGCTTTTTATGGGGCTAGATTTAGACAAAACCCTTACGCCACGCCTTAAGAAATCGAGTCTCTGGTTTGGTTTTATTGGGTTGATTTGCGTAAGTATTACAATGGTTTATCCAACGTTATTTTCACCAATATTAGAGCGTATCAGCCTTTATACCATAATGATTTGGGAAATAATTGCGGGTTTTGCCGTCATAAGAAATATCATAAGCTATCGCCAACAAGAGGAAAAAGATGATGAAATTTATTGATCGCTATTCACAACTGATTGCCATCCCGACTATTTCAAGCCTTGAAGCATTTGAAGATCAGTCGAACAAACCGCTGATTGAATTATTGGCAAACTGGCTCAATGATTTAGGCTTTCACACCGAGATTTTAGCGGTTGAAAATAGCCGAGATAAATACAATTTATTGGCAACTTATGGCGAAGGCGAAGGTGGCTTATTACTAGCAGGGCACACCGACACAGTCCCTTTTGATGAGGGAAAATGGACGTTTAATCCATTTAATCTTACTGAAAAAGAAGGGAAATTTTACGGCTTAGGCACAGCAGATATGAAAGGCTTTTTTGCTTTCATTGTGGATGTAGTAAGCCAACTGGATTTAAATCAAGTGAAAAAACCGATCCGCATTTTAGCCACAGCCGATGAAGAAACGACAATGATTGGAGCAAGAACCTTTGCACAATATAGCCATATTCGTCCAGAATGTGCCATTATTGGCGAGCCAACTTCACTTAAGCCAATTCGAGCACACAAAGGGCATATGGGCGAGGCAATTCGTATCACGGGCAGAAGTGGGCATTCAAGCGATCCAGAACGTGGTATCAATGCAATTGAATTAATGCACGAAGCCACAAGTCACTTAATCGCGATGCGTAATGAACTAAAAACCAAATTCCGCAACGATTTCTTTAAAGTGCCTTATCCAACAATGAATTTTGGTAACATTCACGGAGGCGATGCAATTAACCGTATTTGTGCTTGCTGTGAATTGCAATTGGATATGCGCCCGCTCCCAGGTTTAGCGATGGAAGATTTACATCATTTGATGCTAGAAAATCTCGCTCCGATGCTGGAAAAATATGGCGATTTAATCGAAATTCGCCAGCTGCACAGTGGCATCCCAGGCTATGAATGCGAGCATTCTGCTCAAATTGTGCAAGTAGTGGAAAAATTGTTGGGCGAAAAATGTGAGTCGGCGAACTATTGCACCGAAGCACCTTATATCCAGCAACTCTGCCCAACGCTAGTGCTTGGTCCTGGTTCGATTGAACAAGCTCACCAACCCGATGAATTTTTAGAAACGAAGTTTATTGAGCCAACAAGAGAACTATTGACGAAGTTAATTCAGCATTTTTGCTTTTGATTTTTAGGGCGAGCTAAATAAGCCCTACATTTTCTATACTGGCAAAATCAAACTAAGCGGTTTTTGTTTGAGGATTTGCCATATGCATTTGGCGATGTTTTTCCAGCTATCAACCGTTGCACCTAACGAGCGAAGTGCCAATGAAAGTGTAAGCGAGAAACTGACTGCAAGATTAACCACGCCAATCAACAACACAAAACCAATGCTTTGCCAGAAAATCGCCCAGCTTAAATTACCGCTCGTTACCACATAACCGACATTTGCCGAAGAGAAGGCTATGTGGCGAATATCAAGAGGGAGATTGAGCAAATAGCCCACCACGCTGGTTAAGCCGAGTAGCATTCCAAAGGTAAGATTACCCACAATCGAGCCATAGTTGTTATGCATATAATTAGCAAAAACTGACCGCTTATGTTCACTCATTATTTTCACAAGAAGTGGGTGATGCTGCAATCGCACTCGTAGATTGAGGTAGTTACAACGGTTATCAATATATCCTGAAATCAAACCTGCACAGAAAAGCCAAACACCCGCAATTGCAGCGAACCAAAGTGTTTCTCCAAGCGGATCGATACTATGTAATTGGTAAGCTATTTGAGCCTGAACGAGCAATGGCTTACCTTCAAAATATTGGTAACCATAAGCCACGAGTGAAGCAATCCCAATCGCAACCGCCACATTCCCGATAACTGCAATACTTTGCGAGCGGAATACATCGATCAGCAATTGAGCAAGCTTCATATTTACAGCTCGCCCTTGTGGATTTTTCCCAACGAAGTCGGCAAATCGGGCAGCTGTCATCGCAGGCTGCTTGGTTGCGACCGTGAGGTGCAACATAAAAATCAGGGTAAAGCCAATGCCGTAATTTAGCCCTTCTACAATCCCCTTAAGAACTTTATCGTCAATCACGCTACCCAAATAAATTTTGAACAACGCCATCAAAGCAATCAATACACCTCCGCCTGCAGCTGAATAAAACATCGAAAGATATTCACTCTTATTACGAGTAATATAGTGCTCACCGTGGTCGCTGGTGTTTTGGGTAATGCTACGTGAAAGCATACTTACACTTTGCTTCCAAAGGGCAGAGACACTGTGTTTATTCGCAGAAGCGATGGCTAAATTTCTCGTCAAAAGCAAAATACGACGCGGTAAAAAGCGATTAGAAGCAAACACTTCCATCAACATCGCAAGGCGATCTAGCGTCTGTTCCAAACGTTCAAGCAAATAAGCTACTTCCATTGAAGAGCCCATCGCCGCTCCCTTTTTCTTCAAGCGGTCTATTAATGCCTTACTTTGGGCAAACATCACTTGCAAATGCCCATCATCAAACAGCTCATTGCGTCGGCGTGCATCAATCCATTGCGTTACCTCTTTTTGCAAAGCAACAAAAGGGCTATCCGCCTCAATTAAACTTGGATCTAGTCGCATCAATTCAGGCTGCATCTCTTCCGCTGCAATCCAAATTGAGAGCATTTTGATCGCAAACAGACCTTCTGCCCGCAAATGGGCATCCACTCGCTCACGCTCAGCCTCACTGGCATAACGATTCAACAATTTGAAAATGCTTCCCCAATAGTGTAATGGCACACTGTTGAGCCATCCAACATCGTTTTTATCATTAAACAGCAAAAAGAAAATATCACGGAGATCTTTCACATCTGGCACAGAAGGATTGAATTTCTCATAAAGGCGTGAGCGAAATTCACGTCTAAAACCATCACGACTTAAAATTCCATTCGAGATCAACAGCGGGTAAAGTCGCATACTGCATAACCAGCGACAAAGTTGCGAAGCCAGATTTTGTGTAAGGGTTTTATTTTTCTTTAAGATTTTGATTAAAAATTTAAGCTGATCTTCGCGTTGCTCTTCACAACGAATCCAGTGACAGAATCCTTTTAACAGCTCAAAAATATTACCTTCTGCCAGTTTTTGTTCGATAAATTGGATAAATTGTTGTTCGGATAAATAGCTTTTTTTCTTCAAACTACCTCCTCCGTAGGTAATAGTTAAGCATAAGCACATCCCTTTGGGATATTTAATGCACCGCCCCAAAGAGGCTGATTTATGCATAACCTAGGGTGAAAGCCCTAGGAAATACAAGATATAGAAAAAACAAGCGGTCAAATTTACAATCTCTTTTGCAAATTAACCGCTTGCTAATCATTTTACCAACCCTGATAGATTACCCTTTATGTGAATCTTGGTACTCTTTCGCTGCTTTTACAAAACCTGCAAAAAGCGGGTGACCATCACGAGGGGTTGATGTAAATTCTGGGTGGAATTGAGCTGCTACAAACCAAGGATGATTTGGCACTTCAATGATTTCCACTAATTTACGGTCTTCTGATAACCCCGTTACTTTCAAGCCTGCTGCTTCAATTTGCGGAAGAAGTGTGTTGTTTACTTCGTAACGGTGACGGTGGCGTTCTTCAATCGTTTCTGCACCGTATAATGCACGGGCTTTTGAACCTTCGATTAAGTGGCATTTTTGTGCTCCCAAACGCATTGTGCCACCTAAATCTGAATCGTCAGAACGGGTTTCTACGTTGCCATCTTTATCTTGCCATTCGGTAATTAAACCGATAACAGGTTGAGGGCAATCTTTGTCGAATTCGCTTGAGTTCGCTTCGGTTAAACCTGCTACGTTACGAGCATATTCGATTAAGGCAATTTGCATCCCTAAGCAGATACCTAAATATGGGATTTTATTTTCGCGAGCATATTGTGCGGTACGGATTTTGCCTTCCACGCCACGATAGCCGAAGCCGCCAGGAACAAGGATCGCATCCACTCCTTCTAACACGCTTGTGCCTTTAGTTTCAACATCTTGCGAATCGATGTATTTAATGTTCACGGTTAAACGGTTAGTTAAACCCGCATGTTTTAATGCTTCATTTACTGATTTATAGGCATCTGGCAATTCGACATATTTACCCACCATACCGATGGTCACTTCGCCCGTTGGGTTCGCTTGGCGGTAAAGCACTTGTTCCCATTCGGATAAATCTGCTTCTGGGCAGTCTAAACGGAAACGGTCGCACACAAAGCTATCTAAACCTTGTGATTTTAATAATTCTGGAATGCGGTAGATCGAATCTACATCTTTTAATGAAATTACCGCACGCTCTGGTACGTTACAGAATAAAGCGATTTTTTTGCGTTCATTTGAAGGAATCGCACGATCTGAACGGCAGATCAACACATCTGGCTGAATACCAATTGAAAGCAACTCTTTTACTGAGTGTTGTGTAGGTTTGGTTTTCACTTCGCCTGCAGTTGGAATATATGGCACTAAAGTTAAGTGCATAAATAAAGTTTTTTCACGACCTACATCTACCGCTAATTGGCGTAATGCTTCTAAGAATGGCAGTGATTCGATGTCGCCTACCGTTCCGCCCACTTCAACGATCACCACATCACGACCTTTACCACCTTCAATTACGCGTTCTTTGATCTCGTTTGTGATGTGTGGGATAACCTGAATAGTTGCACCTAAATAATCGCCACGACGCTCTTTGCGTAACACTTCAGAATAAATTTTACCGCTGGTAAAGTTGTTTGCTTTGCTCATTTTTGAACGGATAAAACGCTCATAGTGACCTAAGTCTAAGTCGGTTTCTGCACCATCTGCTGTTACGAAAACTTCCCCGTGTTGGGTTGGGCTCATTGTGCCTGGGTCTACATTGATATAAGGGTCAAGCTTCATAATGGTTACGTTTAAACCACGAGCTTCAAGAATAGAGGCTAAAGACGCCGCAGCAATGCCTTTCCCTAAAGAAGAAACAACACCGCCCGTCACAAAAATATAATTCGTTGCCATTTTATTTGCCTTTGTGATGAAAAATTGGGTTGGAAATGAATTGAAAAGTTGGCATTTTTACGAAATCCCAACTATCAGGACGGGATAACAGTTTACAGCAAAAAGCCTTTTTTTGCTATCAGAAAATAACAAAGAGGTCTATTTTGCAAAAGATTTTACAAAATAGACCGCTTGGAAAACAAGGCGTTTAAACTAGCTCGCTACCGTCAACTGCCCCGCATAGAGGATAAAGAAACGTAAGCAGAATACACCGATTAAGTCGAAGATAGAGACTAAAATGATGAATTTCGGGCTATGTTTCACTTCGTGGCTGCCGAATAAGTTTGCCACGAGTGGGATTAAGATACCGATAAAGAATACCCCAATCCAGAATACCATTCCCCAGAAACCTGTCATTGCGTTGTGCAAGGCAAGTTGTTTATCTGCTCCACCGAAATGCAAACCAACAAAGAACGCCACTAACAAACCTAATTCAGTAACCATAATCGGTACTTCGAATTTGTGGATAAAATGAATTTCTCGGCTTTCACCTGAAAGTTTACCCGCAATTAAAATCATCAAGAAAGTCGCCGCGATACCTGATGAAGTACCCGATGCTAAGAACAAAGCTGGCAACACTGGGTTATTCAACATTGGGTAGCTGATTAACGCCGAAAGCAAGAAGCCCGTATAAGCACCAAGCACTGCAGCTAAGGTAAATAGCACAAATTCAATCGGTTTTAAGAACTTGCGTTCTGCGAAATCAATCCAAGGCAAGACGAATTTAAACACGGGGAAGTAACGATTTACAAGTACTGCGATCCAGTCTTTAAACATAATCGCAATCCAGACCATCAATACAGCCATATAGGCTTGGAACATCATTACGCCCATTGACATCACGGAAGTGCCGTTGTAGTTAAACATCAGCTTCCAGAATGTCCACGGTTTAGTTAAGTGGAACACCAACAAGGTCAAACCAAGAATTGTTGGGATGGTGCCTAAAATTGCCGCACTACGAATAATCCAGTTCTCACTTGGCTTTTCTACTTTTACGCTATTACGGAATGCAATAGCAAGCTGCACCGCACCAGAGGAAATCCCTAATAAGAAAAGATAAACCGCAATGGTGCTGTCCCACACTAAATTGGGGGTATGAAAAGGAATATAGTCGTTCATTATCTATGCTCCCCTTTGCCAAATGGAATGTGATATAAGTTTGGTTGTGTACCTAATGACACTTTGGTGCGATAAACTGGGTTTTCACGCACTTTTTTCGCCACTGCACTGTTTGGATCGTTCATATCACCAAAGGTTAATGCTTTGGTTGGGCAGGCTTCCACACAAGCAGGCTGTTTACCTTCTGCAAGGTTGGTATCGCGACAGAAGTTACATTTATCCGCCGATTTTTTCTCTGGATGGATAAAACGCACTCGATACGGGCAAACAGCGATACAGTATTGACAACCTACACACAAATCAGAATGTACATCGACAATCCCTGTTTCAGGATCAACAAACGAAGCTCCTGTTGGACACACTGCAACACAAGGTGCGTTTGAGCAGTGTTGGCAAGATTGACGGAAGAACTCATATTCCACATTTGGGAATTCGCCATAAGGTTCGCTACGGATAATTTCTAAACGTGAAACCCCTTCTGGCACTTTGTTTGTGGTTCGACAAGCGTCCATACATGCGGTACAGCCGATACAAGATGTTTCATCGTGTACCATCGCATAGCGAATTTTTTTCGGTTCATTCTCAGTTGCAAGAGTAACCGAAGTAGCAAGCCCTGTGCTTGCTACCACAGCGATAGCACCTGCCCCTGAGACGAAATCTCTACGGGTACAAGTCATTATTGGTTTTCCTTAGCTTCCTGAGCTTTAACTTCTTCTTTATGAGCCTGAATTTTAGTGTGGCAATCTGTACAAAGTTTGATACGTTGTTTTTCAGGAATTGCCTTCATCGGATCTTTTTCTGGGTGAAGTTCGTGGCAGTTTGCACACGCAATTTTGTTTGCGTGAGTATCGTGAGCCCAGAATTTTTCACGCAATTTATCCGCTGTATGGCACGCCACACACACTTGATTTTGCTCGTGAACCGTACGTTCAAGTTCAGGTTTACTTGCCTTTTGATCCATTTTGCTGAAACGCATTACATCACGCACACCTTTACGGTGGTTTTCAGACATATTGCCATGGCAGCTTACACAAGTTACTTGCTCACCGCTATTTGGGCTTTTCGTTCCGTGTTGGAAGTGTTTACCCGCGTGGCTAAATGGTTTACCTGTCGCATTTGCAGTTTCGTGACATTGCGTACAATATTGGTTTGGATCACGACGTGCTTCATCAGCAACTTGAACATCCGATTTACCTTGCCACATTTGTTGTGGCAGTGGTGGCATTTCAGCGTGAGCGGTTGAAATTGCAGAGAACATTGCAAAACAACTTGCTAAAGCGACCGCTTGGAGGGCGATTGCTCGCCCTGCTTTTGAGATTAAGTTTTTCATATCATCACCTCAAGCTTGATTATTTCGCTTCTGCTTTTGGTGTTGTGACTTCTTTTGGAGCTTCTACCGCTGGTAATAAGCCTTTTTCGCGAGCTGTAGCTTCCCATTGTGGCACCACTGTGCGTAAGAATTCATCTTTCGCAGCTTGGTCTTTAGGAATATCTAAGCCAATTGCTTTTTGTGCTTTTTCACGGGTTGAAATATCTGGAATCGCAACTGGAGTAGTTACGCCGTGTTTCGCTAATACCACGCCTAATTGCGCACGTGCATCTGCAGCACGGTCGATACCTGTTGCAATCACGTGTAACATCATATCTGGTGCGTGCATATGACCACCGTGGCTCGCTGAGGTGTAGTCCCAACGCCATTGAGCGTGACGAATGGCTTTTAAGATGTCTTTCATCTCATCAGGTGTTGCACCTGCTTCCCACGCAGCTTTCGCTTCAAAATGGGCTTTCACGATTTGATCTTCTAATTTGATCATCGCATCTTTCACTTGTTTTTTATGCTCTGCAACACGTTTTTGAAGTGTCTCTTTGCTTTGCTCGTGACAAGTTTTACAAGTGTTTTCGAATTGATCGAATGGATTACCGATTTTGTGGTCAGTGTAAACTTTGCCATCTTTATCTTTCACTTTCGGCATATGACAGTCGATACAAGTTACGCCATTTTTGCCGTGCACACCTTGTGACCAAATTTCAAAGTCTGGGTGCTGTGCTTTTAACATTGGGGCTTTTGATAATGCGTGAGTCCAGTCAGCAAATTCAATATCATCGTAGTATTTTTCAATGCTACTCACATCTACGCCATTTTTCCAAGGGAAGGTTACATCTTTTTTATCTTTGAAATAGTATTCCACGTGGCAGTTTGCACATACTGCAACGCGTTTACCTTGTTTGTCTAAGTTTTCGAAAGTCCAACCTACACTTTCCAATGCACGTAATACGTGAGGACGTGCAACACGTAACGCAGGTTTACCTTCTTTAAAGTCTTCTGATTTTGTATCATGACAGTCAGCACAACCGATAGAATTGACAATTTCAGAGCCATATTTTGCCCATTTTGGATCGAAATAACCACGCTCACCTTTCTCTTCAATTAAACGAGGTACATCGGGACCTTTACAAGTCCAACATGCCATTGGCTGTGGGCCATCATTTTCGTCTTTCGGTGCCCCTGTACGCAAAATTTCACGCACATCAGTGATGGCATAATAGTGACCACGAGGCTTATTATATTCTTTTGAAAACGCATAACCAGCCCAAAGAATCACGTTACGAGGATCAGCTTCTAACGCACTACCACGATCAGTCGATTCAGAAGTGGCTTTCCAAGAATTGTATTGAAGTGGATATTTATCCGCAAAAAGATGATTTGCAGATTCAACAGTCACACCCAATTTTTCGTGTTTGAGTGCTTTTTGAGTTAAAGTCTCAGTTTGCATGCCCGCAGCCTTTTCTTCAGCCTGCGCTGAATGAAAGCAACCGAGCATTGCAATGGTCGCCATTGCTAAAGTTTTGGTTAAACGTTTCACGGTAAAGTCCCCCACAAGGATGGTTTATCAAAAATATCTAAATGAGAATTTTTCTTATTAAAAACAATAAGATACTATTATCTTATATGCGTGCGAGCATATAGAATTTATTAAATTTTCGCTATTGTAAAAATCGTTTTCTTTGAACTAAATCAATAAAAAGGGGGGTAAATACCACTTTGTAGTTATCTACTCCACCTCTTAAAAAATAACCCTTTTTTTCACAAAAAATGAGAAATATTGACCGCTTATTTTCCTCTTTCAATAAATTCAATAAAAATCTCATTTTTTTCATAAATTTAATTCAAAAGCCCTCGGTTTTATGTTATCTATTACCGCTACTACTCATTAAACAAAACAAAAGGACACAACATTTTAATGAACGGCGCAAATTTAGTGATTGAGTGTTTGAAAGCACATCAAGTAACGCATCTTTTTGGTTACCCTGGCGGGGCAATTATGCCAACTTATGATGCAATTTATGATTCAGGATTAGATCATCTTCTTTGCCGTAACGAACAAGGGGCAGCCATGGCAGCCATTGGTTATGCACGCTCAACAGGCAAAGTGGGGGTTTGTATCGCTACCTCTGGACCAGGAGCAACCAATTTAGTAACAGGTTTAGGTGATGCGTTTGCTGATTCTATTCCTGTGGTTGCTATTACAGGGCAAGTCGCTAATCCTCTTATCGGGACAGATGCTTTCCAAGAAGCAGATGTATTAGGGCTTTCGCTCGCTTGCACGAAACACAGCTTTATTGTGCAAAATATTGATGAACTACCAGAAATTATTGCTCAAGCATTTAAAATCGCTCAAAGTGGCAGACCTGGCCCCGTGTTAATTGATATTCCAAAAGATGTGCAAGTAGCAGAAACTTCGCTTAAACCGATCGTTTACCCAAAAGATCCTGCTCCTCCGCAAGATCCAACTGCATTAACTGAAGCAAAAGCCATGCTCGCTAATGCGAAGAAACCCGTGCTTTATGTTGGCGGTGGGGTAGGGATGGCAACAGCTGTACAAGCGGTTAGAAATTTCATTGAAGTTGCAAATATTCCGTCTGTTTCAACCCTTAAAGGACTTGGCACGATCCCACCTCATCATCCACTTTATATGGGAATGATCGGGATGCACGGCACAAAAGCTGCAAACTATGCCGTACAAGAGTGCGATCTATTGATCGCCTGCGGTGCACGTTTCGACGACCGAGTGACGGGCAAATTAGACACCTTCGCCCCGCATGCAAAAGTGATCCATATTGATATTGATGCGGCTGAAATCAACAAGCTTCGTCAAGCTCACGTAGCACTCAAAGGCGATATGGCAGAAGCGGTCAATATTTTGGCTCATCCGCTTGATATTGATGAATGGCGTGGGCGTGTGCAAGCACTCAAATCTGCCCACGATTTTGACTACAACGACAACGCTGGCGAAGGCGATATTGATCCTTACGCATTATTGAACACCCTTTCTGAACGCAAATCGGAAAATGCTGTCATTACCACCGATGTAGGACAACACCAAATGTGGTCAGCTCAACATATCCGCCACTTTGCACCTGAAAATTACATCACTTCAGCAGGCTTTGGCACGATGGGCTTTGGTTTGCCTGCAGCAGTTGGTGTAGCAAAAGCTCGACCACGGGATCCTGTGATTTTAATCACTGGTGATGGCTCATTTATGATGAACATTCAAGAGCTTGGCTCGATTAAACGTGGTCAATTACCAATCAAAATGTTGTTGCTTGATAACCAACGTTTGGGCATGGTTCGACAATGGCAATCACTCTTCTTCAAAGCACGCCATAGCGAAACGATTTTAGACGATAACCCTGATTTCGTCATGCTTGCTAATGCTTTTGGTATTCCTGCTGAACGCATTGAAAAAGCCAGCGAAGTTTCTGGTGCATTAGACCGCTTGTTAAACGCTGAAGGAGCATATTTACTGCAAGTATGCATTCCAGAAGAGAGCAACGTTTGGCCGTTAGTGCCACCAGGTGCTTGCAACACCGATATGTTGGAGGAAGAATAAAATGCAGCAATATAATTTAACCATTGAAGCGAATGCTCGCCCTGAAACATTAGAACGCCTGCTTCGTGTAGTACGTCACCGTGGCTTTGAAGTGTTGGATTTAAACGCTCAAAAAAGTGAACAGACACTAACGCTTAATCTTAAACTTCAAAGTACCCGAGCAATTTCATTGCTGACTACACAATTAGAAAAGTTGTTTGATGTAACAAAGATTACTAGCTAATCGCATTGTCGGGGTGTGTTCAACACGCCCAGACCACTCTTATTTCATAAACACAAAATGAAACTCTGGCAAAAAACCTCAATTATCACTTGGCTACTCGCCCCATTTTCGTTGCTCTTTTGGTTGATTAGCCAAATCCGCATTGCCCTTTATCGCAAAAAAATCCTCAAATCCTACCGCTCGCCTGTGCCTGTTTTGGTGATTGGCAATATTTCTGTGGGAGGGAACGGCAAAACCCCGCTTGTGATTTGGCTAGTAGAGCAACTGCAGAAAAAAGGTGTGAAAGTAGGCGTGATTTCTCGTGGTTATGGTGGGGAAAATAAGGTTTATCCGCAGCTGGTTACGCCAGAAAGCAATCCCAAATTGATGGGTGATGAACCCGTGCTAATCGCACAACGTACCCACGCACCTGTAGCAATTTCACCAAACCGACAGCAAAGTATTGAACTGCTGTTAAGCCAGTTTGAGCTTGATTTGATCGTCACTGACGACGGTTTGCAACATTACGCTCTTGAGCGAGATATGGAATGGGTGGTTGTTGATGGAGAACGCCGATTTGGTAATGGATTTCTGCTCCCAGCAGGCGGGTTACGCGAACTACCAAGCAGATTAAAGCAGGTGCAAGCGGTCATTTGTAACGGGAAAAATGCAAATGCAGGTGAACACGCAATGCACCTCGAACCCGATTTTGCGATTAACCTCAAAACAGGCGAAAAACGTAAATTGAATGAATTTACCCAGCCTGTTTACGCTCTTGCTGGCATTGGCTACCCACCTCGTTTCTTTAATATGCTCAAAGGGCTTAGCATTCCACTTGCCGATACATTTAGCTTTGCCGATCACCAAGCCTTTACCGCTGAAATGATTGTGCCAAAGCTCAGTCAAAATCTCCCGCTTCTGATGACCGAAAAAGATGCCGTAAAATGCAAAGCCTTCGCCCAAGAAAATTGGTGGTATGTGCCTGTTTCTGCAAGATTTTCCGAAAAATCGACCGCTTGTTTGGTTAAGATGGTATTAACACTAATAAAAAAAGAATCCACGAATAATTTTATCTAAAAATAGAAAAGCCAGTTATTTCCGTGTAAAATACTGGCTTTATTTCCATTTATAGCAGAAAAATAGAGAAAAGAAGTATGGCAGAGAAACGTTATGATGCGGATGAAATCACGGTATTAAAGGATCTTGAGCCTGTCCAGATGCGTCCTGGGATGTATACCGATACTACTCGCCCTAACCACTTAGGGCAAGAGGTGATTGATAATAGCGTGGACGAAGCTCTTGCGGGTTATGCTTCTAAAATTGATGTGATTTTACACAAAGATAATTCGCTTGAAGTGATTGATAATGGGCGCGGTATGCCAGTGGATATTCACTCAACCGAAAAAATTTCTGGCGTGGAATTAATTTTGACTAAGCTACACGCAGGTGGTAAGTTTTCAAATAAAAATTATACATTCTCAGGCGGTTTGCACGGAGTAGGGATTTCAGTAGTAAATGCCCTTTCACAGCGTGTCGAAATCAGTATCAAACGTAACGGCGAAGTGTATACCATTGCGTTTGAAAACGGCGTGAAAGTCGAAGATTTAAAAGTTGTGGGCACTTGCCCCAAACGCCAAACGGGCACGATCGTTCGTTTTTATCCAAACCCAAAATATTTTGATTCGCCGAATTTTTCGGTCAGCCGTTTACGCCATTTGCTTAAAGCCAAAGCAGTGCTTTGCCCGAAATTGACCATCAATTTTAAAGATCACATCAATAAAACCGAGGAGACTTGGTATTACGAAGATGGGCTTTCAGACTATTTAAATGAAGCTTTAGACGGTTATGAATGTCTGCCAAATCCGCCGTTCATTGGCGATGTGGTAGATGAAACCGAAGCGGTAAGTTGGGCATTAACTTGGCTGCCAGAAGGAGAATTATTAGCAGAAAGTTACGTAAATTTAATCCCAACTTCTCAAGGTGGTACGCACGTTAATGGTCTGCGTAATGGTTTGTTAAAAGCGATGGCAGAATTTTGCGAAATCCATAATTTATTGCCGAAAAGCGTGAAATTAACCGCGGACGATGTTTGGCACCGTTGTGCTTACGTTCTCTCACTTAAAATTCAAGAGCCACAATTTGCAGGACAGACGAAAGAACGCCTCTCTTCTCGCCAAGCCTCAAGCTACGTAGAAAGCACGCTTAAAGATGCATTTAGTTTATGGCTAAATCAAAATGTGCAAGTGGGGAAACAGATTGCTGAAATGGCAATTAGCTCAGCTCAGGCACGTTTGCGTGCGGCGAAAAAAGTAGTGCGTAAAAAATTGGTTAATGGACCTGCTTTACCAGGAAAATTAGCGGATTGTATCTCTCAAGATTTAAGCCAAACCGAACTTTTCCTTGTGGAAGGGGACTCGGCAGGAGGGTCTGCAAAATCAGCTCGCGATAAAGATTACCAAGCGATTTTACCATTACGTGGGAAAATTTTGAATACGTGGGAGGTTTCATCTGATCAAGTATTGGCTTCGCAAGAAGTGCACAATATTGCAATTGCCATTGGGATGGATCCAGATAGCGATAATTTAGAAGAGCTACGTTATGGCAAAATCTGTATTCTCGCTGATGCGGACTCGGACGGCTTACATATCGCAACTTTACTTTGTGCGTTATTCTTACGCCACTTCCCAAGTTTGGTGAAAAATGGACACGTTTATGTCGCAATGCCACCGCTTTACCGCATTGATATTGGCAAAGATGAAGTGCATTATGCCTTAGATGAAGCCGAAAAAGAGGCGATTTTAGCCCGCCTTGCGAAGAAAAAAGGCAAACCAAATGTGCAACGCTTTAAAGGATTGGGCGAAATGAACCCAAGCCAACTGAGAGAAACCACTATGAATCCAAGTACACGCCGTTTAATCCAGCTTACGTTAGCGAATAGTAATGAAGACGAATCTGATAATTTGCAAAGCACCATTGAGGCAATGGATATGCTACTTGCAAAAAAACGAGCAGAAGATCGTAAACAGTGGCTACACAATTATGGAAATGAAGCGAAGTTGGATGTTTGATATAAATTGATTAAAGGTTTTTTTAAATTATTGGCATAGTAGACAGTACTTGTTCCATCAGTAATTAAATGTCTACTATGCTATTTATTTTACTTATCTAAGTTATTTCTAAACTCAACGTTAAGCTTATTAACCTTTTTGTACGTTATATGCTTCCAATGCACGTAATGAATAGGTGTAAGCTGCCCCTGCATTTAATGCGATAGACACTGCAAGTGCTGCTGCCACTTCATCTTCTGTTGCTCCAGCACGAACAGCTTCTTCTGCGTGTACGCCGATGCAGCTTTCACAACGTGTAGTTACCGCCACAGCTAAGGCAATCAATTCGCGTGTTTTTGGATCTAACACATTGCCCTCTGCTGCAGCTGCGCCTAATGCTTGATAAGCTTGTAACATTTTTGGATATTTTTTACCTAAGCCACCGAAAGATTTTTTAACGTGTGCTACCGCATTTTTCCAATCTGCAAACATAATATTTCTCCTTAAATTTATGATGATGTATGTTTAACCGATGTGTGCATTATAAGAAAAATAAGCTATTATACTTGTCAAATCATCTCAAACATTTTGGTAAAAATCTCAAAGTGCAAATTTATTATGGACTATTTAGATAAACTTACTCAGCTTGCCCAAGTGCAAGGCAAAATTAATATTCGTTGCTTATTTCAAGGCGATTGGCAAATTGAGCATCCAGTGAATACCGCCCAAGATGAGGGCATTTTTCATATTATTGAGCAAGGCGAATGCTGGCTAACATTAGCGGACAAAACCTTTCATCTACAAGCAGGCGATCTCTTTTTCTTACCTAAAAACTGCCCGCACAGAATGCAAAGTTCTGCAAAAGTTTCCGCAAAATTGACCACTATTACCACCTCCCAAGGTTTATTTGAACTTCGCCGCATTGGGAAAAAATCACCTGATCTCAAAATGTTCTGCGGGATATTTTTATATCAAAAAGAGGCACTTTTAATCGATGCCTTGCCTGATTATTTGCACTTTCACTTACCTAAAACACCTGTTAAGCCACTACTTCAACTTTTTCTTAAAGAGGCAAATGAGACAAATCAAGGTTCAAAACTAGTCATTGATGCATTGGCAAACGTGCTTTTCATCTATATTTTACGCCACGCATTACAGATGGGGTGGATAGAATCAGGCTTGTTAGCAGCTTTTGAGGATAAACGGCTTAGTCGCGTATTGATTAACATATTGAATGCTCCGCAAGCAGAGTGGAATATTGAGCTCTTAGCTGAGCTGGCATCAATGTCTCGTGCAAATTTTTGCCGCGTGTTTCAACAAAAAATGCAAATGCCACCGAAGAAATTTCTCAATCAAATTCGCTTGCAACAAGGGGCTTATTTGCTTAAACAAACCCCAAAAAGTGTACTAGAAGTGGCATTAGAAATTGGCTATCAATCAGAAGCGCATTTTAGTAAAGCATTTAAAACCGCTTATGGCATCACACCAAGCCAATATCGGAAATAAAGTAAATAATTCATTCTATACCTTTACGCCGCTTCTCGGTGATAGAACCGCAAACTATGTTCTTTTTGGCGGGCAGAACTGAAGGCAGAAACCCGTTTTAAGTAGCCAATCACACGTGTGCCGTAATCGATGTCTTTCGAGCCACATTCTGGACAGCATTGCAAGGTGCGTTTGTCGATGTGAGCACAGGTGTTGCAGATGGTGATTTTCACGTTAATGCAGAAGTAGTTGCAGCCTGTTTTAGCTGCAATGTCGAGCATTGTACGGTAGCCTGTTTGGGTTAAGGCTTCATCTAAATTCAAATGCAAGGCAGAGCCGCCATCAAGCCATTCGATGAATTCTTTGCCGTGCAGCAAGAATTTATCGAGGGCGTTAATTTGCTCATCTTCCACCACATAAAAGTAGGAGTTGTAGCACTCTCGTGGCACAAAATAGCCGTCCGCTTTATCCCATTTCGCATTTTTTACGCCTAAATTCTCCGCTGGCACAAATTCGGTGTTGAATTTCACACCATAGATTTTAGCGGCTTGTTGATTTGCTTCAAAAATCACTTTTAAGCGGCTTTGCACAAATTCCGCATAGTCTGGATTATATCCCACAGTTAAGCCTTGCGATTCAGCCGCTTCCACCATTCCATTTATGCCAATGGTGAGGAATTGCTTGTCGAGCGAGATAAATCCCGCATCGTAAACAGGTAGCATACCTGCAGCTAAGTACTCGTCCATTAGTTTGCGATAGGCAACTTGATATTGGTGGATCTTACGCACTTCTGTCGCCAAATCCCGCCCATCTTGCACTAAACGATTCATATTCAGCGTAATCACATTAATCGACCCTGTCGCCACACCGCCTGCACCAAGTGAATAAGAGAAAGTGTGATCTGCAATTTCATTGCGTAAGCGACAGCAAGAGGCAAGCGAATCGGGGTTATCTGATTGATAAATAAAGAAGGCATTGCCTTGCGAGAGTTCTTCCGCCATTTGATCGGCAAATTCATTGTCTTTGCATTTGCTATTTTCAGTCAACATTGCTGCGGTGACCACGGGGAAAGTTAAAATCGCCTTGGTGCGTTCTTGGTTAAACCATTTCATAAAGAAACGTTGTAGTTTAGCAGTGGTTGCCCAATTCGGACGTTCAAAGTCGGGGAAGACAAAATCGCTGAACATCGCCTCAAAATAGAAGCGATCGTAAATCGAAATGTTCCAGAATACGCTTTGATAACCGCGTGCTGCTGCAGGCTGATTAATGCTATAAACCACTTGTTGCAAGTGATTTTCTACCTCCAAGCGGTGTGTTTCTAGGTAATTTTCACCAAAATCTTTGCGGGCGAAATAGTCGAAATAGGTCAGAAATTCGACTGTTGCAACTGCTCCAGCAAATTGCGAACTCACGGCAAACACAAAGTTAATAAACGAACCGCAAAATGAGGCTAAATGTTTCGGTGCTTGAGACTCCCCGCCCAGTTTGGTTAAGCCTTCCCGCAAAAATGGGTACATCGTCACCGATACGCAATAAGGCTTAAGGCTAGTTTCATCGTGAACATAAATCTCGTGGGCTTCAATTTGGCGAAGATACTCATCTGCCATTGCTTGTCCAAAGAGTTCTGCAATTTTCTGGCTCACTTTGGCACGGTTGATCTGCACGAAAAAATCTTTCATCAACTCTTGTTCCATTGTCGCAATGTTTTTTTGGGTCACGTTCGCATTAGCATCCATTTTCGAACCATCAGCGGCGTTTTTGGCTTTTTTATATTCTGTGATGAAATCTAGCTTTTGAGAAAGTTGAGTGGGGGTGAGTCGGATCATATTGTTTCCTTAATACTACATGTTTTTT
>NZ_JAHAHT010000139.1 GCF_018373095.1 Haemophilus parahaemolyticus | reverse complement strand
TACAACGAAAATTACAGACATCCGTAATTGAAAGTCGCAGATAGGTATATTGACGCTGGAAGCGATCAACTAAGCCAGAAATCACATTTTCGCCGTCATTACCTACATTTTTAATAGGAATAATCGGACTTTGCATAAAAAAGACACCTTTCTAAACACGAGTGGCTCGTTCATTTCTTCGCGAACCATTGAGCAATTTCTTGCTACTGGCGAGTTTGCCATATCCAATATTAGGTATAGAACTTAGGCAAGCAAGCTCGGAGTCATAAAAAATATAAAAGTAAAAATTGGCTGTATTCTAATAGAGTTGAGAAATAATGCAATAGCCACAAGCGGTAGGTTTTGAAAAGTTTTTTGCAAAAGGTAGATTCGCAAAGAAAAAGCGTTTTATAATACGGACGTTTATTGGTTTAACAAAAACTTAACGAGAACCCGATGAAAAACAAATTTTTAGCTTTTAGTGCCTTTAGTGGCTTTTTCTGTGTCGCACTGGGTGCGTTTGCCGCTCACGGCTTACAAAATGTGCTTGAACCCAAAGAACTTGTTTGGATTCAAACAGGCATTCAATATCAAGTTTTCCACACGCTCGCCTTGCTTGCATTAGGTTTATTCCAAATTGCAAATCAAGTGCAAAATCCGCCCGCTTGTCGTGCCAAAGCTTTCAACATTATTGGCGGAAGCTGGATTTTAGGCATTTTGCTTTTCAGCGGTAGCCTTTACAGCCTTGCATTTACTGGCGTAAAAGGTTTGGCGTGGTCAACCCCGATTGGCGGTATTTTCTTTATGATCGGTTGGGCGGCTCTTTTTTACATTAGCGTGAGAACTCGAAAATAATGAACAAACTTGCGTTATATTGCCGTGCTGGCTTTGAAAAAGAGATGGCGGGCGAAATTACCGAAAAAGCGGCGGAATTAGGCGTGTTTGGTTTCGCCAATTTAAAAGAGAATAGCGGTTATGTGATCTTTGAATGCTACCAAGTGGGTGATGTGGATCGTTTAGCACGTGAGTTAAAATTCGACCAGCTTATTTTCGCCCGCCAAATGATTGTCGTGGGCGAGTTGTTGCAAAACTTACCCGAAAATGACCGCATTTCCCCCATTCTTGAGCAATATCAGGCGTTAAACCCTCGCAACAGTAGCGATATTTTTGTGGAAACGCCAGACACAAACGAAGCGAAAGAGCTTTTGACTTTCTGTCGAAAATTTACTGTGCCGTTGCGTAATCAGCTTAAAAAACAGGGTTGGTTAGGGAAATCGGAACAGGCAAAGGGTAGCGTGAGCTTGCATATTCTGTTTATACGTTCGGGTTGTTGTTATGTGGGCTATGCCTATAATGATAACCGTTCACCGTTTTTTATGGGTATTCCGCGTTTAAAATTCCCTGCCGATGCACCAAGCCGTTCCACCCTGAAATTAGAAGAGGCGATTTTAACTTTTGTGCCACAAGCAGAAGAGAAAAAACGCTTTACTGAAGAGATGACAGGTGTCGATTTAGGTGCTTGCCCAGGTGGTTGGACGTATCAGCTTGTCAAGCGAGGTTTGTTTGTTTATGCAGTCGATCACGGGAAAATGGCGGCAAGCCTGCACGATACAGGACGGATTGAGCATTGTGCCGAAGATGGCTTTAAATTCCAACCACCAAAACGTAAGCAGATCGATTGGCTGGTGTGTGATATGGTAGAACAGCCGATTCGCATCAGCAAATTAATGGCAAAATGGCTTATCAATGGTTGGTGTCGTGAGACGATTTTCAACCTCAAATTGCCGATGAAAAAACGTTATCAAGAAGTACAACTTTGCTTGAATTACTTGAAAGAAGAGCTCACCAAACAAGGGTTCTGGTTTAAGATTCAGGCGAAGCATCTTTACCACGACCGTGAGGAAATTACGGTACACGTGGCGGTTTTAGGCAAAAAATAGAGACAGTTTTACAAAACAAGCGGGCGATTTTTCACAATGTTTTGCAAAATTTTTGTAAAATTCGACCGCTTATTCGCACTTTCAAAACAATAAAAGGAAGCAAATATGACATTAAAAATCGGGATCGTGGGTGCTGGCGGTCGAATGGGACGTAACTTAATTCAGGCGGTTCACCAATTTGAGGGTGTTGAACTGACTGCAGCTTTTGAGCGTGCAGGTTCATCACTCATCGGTACAGATGCGGGCGAATTAGTTGGCTTGGGTAATTTGGGCGTGGCAATTAAAGCCACATTGGCAGAAAATCCGAATTTTGACTTACTCATTGATTTTACCCGTCCAGAAGGCACGTTGGAACATATCGCCTTTTGTGTGGCGAATCATAAGAAAATGGTAATCGGCACGACAGGTTTTGATGATGCTGGCAAGCAAGCTATCACAGCCGCTGCAGAAAAAATCAGCATAGTATTTGCTTCTAACTACAGCGTTGGCGTGAACTTGGTATTCAAACTGTTAGAAAAAGCAGCAAAAGTGATGGGCGATTATTGTGATATTGAAGTGATTGAAGCACATCACCGCCATAAAGTTGATGCACCATCTGGCACGGCGTTATCTATGGGCGAACATATTGCGAAAACGTTAGGACGTGATTTAAAAACTCACGGCGTGTTTGAACGCAACGGCATTACAGGCGAACGTAAACGTGATGAAATCGGCTTTGCAACTATTCGCGCGGGTGATGTGGTGGGTGAGCATTCTGTCTGGTTTGCTGATGAAGGTGAACGTGTGGAAATTGCCCACAAAGCATCCAGCCGTATGACTTTCGCCAACGGTGCTGTGCGTGCTGCAAAATGGCTTGAAAGCAAACAAAATGGTCTGTTTGATATGACGGACGTGTTAGATTTAAATAATTTGTAAGAATTTATTGTAAACGCAATGATGTTGATGCGTTAAAGAAAGTCCCTCTCTTTTGTAAAGAGGGGTTAGAGGAGATTTAGGTGATATTAGAAGTTCCTCTGACTGAATTAACACCGCATCAAATCTCCCCCAGCCCCTCTTTTCTAAAGAGGGGAGCTGGATAGGAAATATAAAATGACCAAATTCAACAATATCGAAACCACTTTGGTGCAACTGGGCAATCGTACTGACCCTAGAACAGGTGCAGTGGCAACACCTATTATTTTATCGACTGCTTACGGACGTGATGAATGGCTTGAAAACAAACAAAATGGTCTGTTTGATGTAGGTGCACAAATCATGTGCTGGACTTTTATAATCCAATATGGTACCCGCCTGTTTATGTCACCGGAATTCGGCATGGACGAAAAGAGTGCGGAAG
>NZ_JAHAHT010000138.1 GCF_018373095.1 Haemophilus parahaemolyticus | reverse complement strand
TACGACAAACAGACAAATACGTATCGTTGCCGCCGATTTGAATTTGATCGCCATCTTTTGCCGCTTCACCTTTCTCATTCATTCTAATCACAAAGTGAGCTTTTCGACCACAATCGCAGATGGTTTTTAGCTCTTCTAACTCATCTGCCCAAGCAAGCAAATAATGGCTGCCTTCAAAAAGTTCGGTTTGAAAATCCGTACGTAAACCATAACAAAGCACAGGAATGTTTAATTTATCTACCACATCGGTGAGTTGATAAACTTGTGATTTCGTTAGGAATTGTGCCTCATCAACCAAGACACAATGTAACGTTTTTGCTTGGTGGGCTTGTTTGATTTCATCGAAAAGTTGCGTATCTTGATTAAATAAATTGGCATCTTGAGAAATACCGATGCGAGAAGTTACCTTACCTACGCCATAGCGGTCGTCAATAGCCGCCGTATAAACGAGCGTATTCATTCCGCGTTCTTGATAGTTATAGGAAGATTGAAGTAGTGTGGTGGATTTTCCCGCATTCATTGAAGAGTAGTAGAAATAAAGTTTTGCCATAAGAATTGGATATGTAGCATAAAAAAGAAACGGCTAATTGATATTAGCCGTTGAGTTGAAGATTAAACGTTATCGATTTGACCTAAAAGCGAACGTAAACGGTCTTGGAAACTTTGTTGTTCAGCTTTTAACTGCTCGTGTTCTTGTTGTAACGCTTCATTTTCTTTCTTCGCTGTTTCATTTTTCTCTTTTAACTCTTCAATTTCTAATTGAAGTAATTGGATAGTTTCAACAGCTTGTTTAATTTTCGCTTCTAATTCATCAAGAATTGTTAATGACATAAGATTCACCTCTGAAATTAAATGGATAATTTTAAATAGTATACATCATTAAGATGTTGATTTCATTGAAAAGTTCGCGACTTTTTGGAAATTTATTTGTTTGTGTAAAATTTCCTAAATTTTTATAACGAAATCGTTTGCGAATTGGTAAAATAGCAGTCGATTTTAGTGTTTAACTTGAGGAAAATTAATATGAAACGTTCAATTGCTTTTGAATTCTCTCGTGTGACTGAAGCAGCAGCCTTGGCTGCATTTAATTGGATTGGGCGGGGTAATAAAAATGCGGCGGACGATGCGGCAGTAAAAGCAATGCGTGCACTGCTTAATAAAATGGAAATTCGCGGTGAGATTGTCATTGGTGAAGGCGAAATTGATGAAGCACCGATGCTTTATATTGGCGAAAAAGTAGGACGTTCTGAACCACAAGATGAGGAAGTCGCAATTGCAGTCGATCCAATTGATGGCACACGAATGACAGCGATGGGACAAGCAGGAGCAATAGCGGTGCTTGCTGCTGGCGGTAAAAATACCTTCTTGCGAGCACCCGATATGTATATGGAAAAATTAGTGGTAGACAGCGAAGCGAAGGGGATGATTGACCTAAATCTACCGCTTGAACAAAACATTCGTCGTGTAGCCTCAAAAAAAGGCAAATTACTTTCACAAATGACGGTAGCGATTCTTGCTAAACCTCGCCACGATGAAATTATCAAAAAAGTACAAGAGCTGGGCGTGCGTGTGATTGCCATTCCTGATGGAGATGTGGCTGCATCAGTGCAATGTTGTTTACCAGATAGCGAAATCGACCTTGTTTACGGCATTGGAGGCGCACCAGAAGGTGTAGTAACAGGGGCGGCAGTTCAAGCATTGGGCGGTGATATTCAAGGCAGACTGATTCCTCGCAATCAAGTAAAAGGCAACTCGCCAGAAAATATGCTTGCAGCGGAAAAAGAGATTGCACGCTGTGTGGAAATGGAAGTGCTCGTTAATCAAGTGTTGAAAATGGAAGAGATCGTGAAAGATGATAATGTGCTTTTTGCTGCAACAGGCATTACCACAGGCGATTTGCTTAAAGGTGTTCACCGCAAAGGCAGTATGCTATTTACTGAAACGCTGTTAATCCGTGGCCGTTCTCACACCATCCGCCGAGTAGAATCGCTACATGATGTTTCACGTATGGATGATTAACTCTCCTTATTTGCAAACAAGCGGTCAAATTTGACCGCTTGTACAGATTATTCTTGAGATAACGCTGTAATTGGATTTAACTTCGAAGCGTTTTTGGCTGGCATATAACCGAACACTACACCGATTAAGCTAGAGCAGAATACGGCAAGTATAACGGATTCAGGTGAGAGCACCATTTTGAAATCGCTGCCAAGTGTGTTAAATGCTGTGATAATGGCAACAGCAAAAAGAATACCAATTACGCCACCAAGTAAGCAGATTAGCATCGCTTCAATCAAGAATTGTTGCAGAATGTTACTCTGTTTCGCTCCAATCGCCATACGCACACCAATCTCTTTAGTACGTTCAGTTACTGAAACTAACATTATATTCATCACACCGATTCCGCCCACAACAAGCGAAATCAACGCAATTGAAGAAATCAGCAGCGTCATTGTGTTAGTAGTGCTGGTAATGGTTTGTTTGATTGTGTCCGAGTTCATAATAAAGAAATCTTTTTTGCCGTGTTTGACTGTCAGTAACTCAGTAATACTTTTCTCTGCAGTCTGGCTTTCCACATTATCTTTAATTTTGACTGTAAGCGAATCAATCGACTTTTCGCCAGAAATACGTTGCATTAGCGTTGTGTAAGGTGTCCAGAGTTTCAGGCTGGTTTGGTTCATATTGTTAGACTCTTCCGCTAAACCAATAATACGAAGCGGTTTTTTACCCACTAGAATAATCTTCCCTTCAATCGGCAAAGTTAAGCCAAGATCTTTCTGAGTATTAGCATCAATCACTACTACTTGTGCAGCTTCATTTACTTCTTCTTTATTAAAAAAACGCCCAGAAAGCATTTTAATGCCTCGTACATCGGCATATTGCTCGCCTACGCCATTTACGGAGCCTGTTATATTCGTATTGCCATAAATCAATGTTGTGCTAAATGAACTAGAAGGAGTCGTACTATCCACGAAATTCTGTTTACCTAGCATTGTGGCATCGCTAATCGTAAGGTTTTTAGTCAGATTGGCTCGTCGATCACCAAATCCTGTGCCGTTCATAATGGTCATTGTATTGGTACCGAGATTGTTGATATTGGACAAAATTTGTTCTTGTGATCCACGCCCTAATGCCACTACGGAAATAACAGAAGTAATACCAATAACAATCCCCAACATCGTTAATAGTGCACGTAATTTATGAGCGAAAATAGCACTAATTGCCATTTTGAACGATTCAGCAAGTTGATCAAAAAAGCGAGG
>NZ_JAHAHT010000137.1 GCF_018373095.1 Haemophilus parahaemolyticus | reverse complement strand
TCATCTGTAATCGCATCTCTGCGCTGATAGTTTTCGCCGCTTTCCTTTTTTTCGTATAGATAGAGAGGGAAACATTGGTTCACCGCTATCATTCCTAAGTCGGGGATGTTATCAGTAGTTATAGTCGAAAAATCTTTGTTACCTGCGATCCCTGTTACACAAATTACTACATTTGGGTGGGTTTTATCAGGAAAAATAAAAGGGAGTTGATATTGTCTTTCATTCACAGATTTATCAAAATAAATATTTTGTTTCGAATAAGGTCTATATAATGAATTTCTAATATGGTTTTCACTAAATTTGAGACTCATATTGGCTTTAAGTTTCGCTTTTAAAGCATCGCTCCAACTAATTTTGGTTGAATCATCGCTAATTTTTATATTGTTATCCATTGAATACCGTTTGGCTTCATAGTTATAGAAGTCTATAAATTGACTCATATTCTTTTTTAAAGAATTATAGCTATAGTTATAAACCCAAGCATCTCTATTTGTTTTCAAACCATTTGAATAATTCTCAAAAATAACCACTGAATTTTTATCCTTTTTATCACCCATTGATAAATAAGTATCAAAATTTGGATCGCGTTGACTAAGCCAATCATTAAATTGGTCAGGAATAATTTGCTTCCAGCCATTTTTTGAAGAAATGCCATTAATACTTTGGAAATTTTTGATAATTTCTAATTTTTGTTCACGGTTAAGATAATCACCTATGTCGTGGAAATAAATTTGTCCTTGTTGTTTAGAATTTGGGTTTTTTACTAAAATAGAAATAGCGACAGGTGTTCTTGTCCCTTGTCCAAAAATGTTATCTTTTTCTTTACGGCGTCGTTCTCCAGATGTTCGAGCGTTACCGCGTAAATGAAAAATATAGAGTGAACTAAATTCTTCCGCTAAGCATTTGCGTAAGCCATCCGCAGAGTTACTTTCTAAATAACCACCATTGGTTACAAAACCAATCACACCGTTGTTTTCAATTCTATCTGAAGCCCAGCGAATAGCACGAATATAACTGTCATATAACGCATTTTTATTAGTTGAAGTACTGTGTTCTGCATAGGTTGAGCGGATCTCATCATCTAAGTGCGGATAAGCAATGTTAGCGTTATTATCATTAGCTGATTCTTGCCCTGCTGAATACGGTGGATTCCCAATAATCACTTGAATATCCAATGCTTTTTGACGTTTTCGACGATCGCTATTAACTTGCAGAATTTCGTCCACCAAATCTTCTTTTTCATACATTTGGAAGGTGTCAGTTAAGCAAATACCTTCAAATGGCTGGTAATCAGTAGAATTTTCTTGCGTGTTTGCAGAATGTTCTGAAAGCAAAGCGTGATAGACCGATTCGATGTTAATTGCCGCAATGTAGTAAGCGAGTAACACGATTTCATTGGCATGAATTTCGTGATACTTCAACGGTAATTTTTCCGCTGGAATAATGCCGCTTTGAAGCAAGCGAGTAATGAATGTCCCTGTACCTGTAAACGGATCGATAATTTGCACGCCTTTATCGGCAAGGCTCGCATTAAATTCGTTATTCAACACATCTTCTACTGAGCGGATAATAAAATCTACTACTTCCACCGGCGTGTAAACAATGCCTAAACGTTCAGCCATTTTCGGGAAGGCTTTGTTAAAGAAGCTGTCATAAAGCTCTTTAATAATTTTTTGTTTACCTTCTGGTGATTGAATATTTTTCACTCTAAACTGGATGCTTTCATAGAACTCTTTGAGTTGTTTGGTTTCAGTAGCAAGATTTTTTTGCTCGAAAATATCCACCACTTTTTGCATCGCCTGCGACATCGGGTTGTGTTGGGTAAAGTTATCGTTAGCGAATAGCGCATCAAATACCGGCTTGGTGATTAAATGTTGTGCTAACATTTCCACCGCTTCGCTTTCAGTTATGGCATTATTTAAATCATCGCGTAATTCATTTAAAAACGCATTAAAAACAGACCGCTCTTGGGTGTTTTGTGGATTGGCTAAAATGGTATTTATGCGTTCGATATGTGTATTAGCAATTTTTGCTACATCATTCGCCCAATCTTCCCAATGAGTACGATTGCCGCATTTTTTCACGATTTTAGCGGTTAATGCTCGTTCAATTTCACCGATTTCAAATTCCATTTCAAGCTGAGTTTCACCATTAAAGGAACTGTTATCACGGTTACCAATAGTTTTCTCGCCTTTACCAGAGGCTTTTTTCACTTTTGTTGGTTTTTGTTTTTGCTTCGCTAAAACTTGACTAACAACAGAAACCACTTCAATTTTATCTTTTGCCGCACCGTCAAATTCCATTTTATTGATCATTGCATCAAAGCGGTCATCGTGTGCACGCAATGCATTCAATACTTGCCAAACTACTTTGTAATTTTCATTTTTCTCAAGGGCTTTATCTGGTTCAATCCCTGCGGGAATCACCACAGGTAAAATCACATAACCACGTTTTTTACCTGGTGCATTACGCATTACGCGACCGACAGATTGCACAACATCCACTTGTGAGCTTCTCGGTGTTAAGAACAAAACGGCATCTAAGGCTGGTACATCCACACCTTCAGATAAACAACGAACATTCGAAAGAATACGGCAAGTGTTACCTTCTTGTTCTGCTTTTAACCATTCGATTTTGGCTGATTTTTCACTGGCATTCATTCCGCCATCCACGTGCTCCGCTTCGCACTTGAGCAATAATGAATTATCAGGTTTGAAATCAGGATTTTGCTCTTCTAATGCTGCTATTTCTTGTTTTTGATAAGCATCGACCACATTACTAAAAATTTCAGCAATATTTTTGGAACTAACTTTATGGGTTTTGCCTTTGTAATCTTTTTCAATAACTTGGCAAAAAGCAACCGCTCTTTTCATCGGTTCTTCATCGCCTAATTCGTCCATAATGCCGTATTTAGACAAGGCTTTCCAACAGCCGACAATTTTTGCTGCATCATCAACGGCAATTTCATTTCCTTCGAATAACTTCTCTAGATGTTGATGAATATGACTTTCTTCGACAGCAAGTACTAGCACTTTATAGTCAACGAGCAGTTTTTCTTTTACAGCCTTAGAGAAACTAATAACATACAAATCCACACCAAATTTTTCTGGGTCATCCATTGAGTAAACGGTAACACCTTCGGTATTCTTGGCTTCATCTGTATAAATGCGTGGGGTCGCAGTCATATAAAGACGCTTTTGGGCTTTGATGTAATCATTGTTATGTACACGAACAAATGCAGATTCTTCTTTATCATCAAAACTCGCCCCTGTTGTGCGGTGGGCTTCATCGCAAATGATTAGATCAAATTCTCCTAAACCTTGCTGTTGTGCTTGGTGG
>NZ_JAHAHT010000136.1 GCF_018373095.1 Haemophilus parahaemolyticus | reverse complement strand
CCACGTAGGGGAACGAGGAGTGAAACTTTCAGGGGGACAACGCCAGAGGATTGCTATTGCACGCGTGATGCTCAAAGATGCTCCAATTCTCTTATTAGATGAAGCAACCAGTGCTTTAGATTCTGAGGTAGAAGTGGCAATTCAAGAGAACCTAACGCACTTAATGGAAGGTAAAACTGTGGTGGCAATTGCTCACCGTTTATCAACCATTATGGCGATGGATCGCTTAATTGTGTTAGATAAAGGTGAAATCGTCGAACAAGGCTCACATGAAGAATTGCTCGCTCAAGGTGGCGTTTACGCCAAACTTTGGGCACACCAAAGCGGTGGTTTCTTAGCGGATGATGACGAGTCTTAAATGAATAAAACGGTTAGTAAAATGAAATCTACTAACCGTTTTTTATGCTTTATCTACAGAAAAAATCATTGTCCACGGTAACACATTTGCGAGCCAAAAAAACTGCGAAAATAAAACCCTAAGTTTTTTCATTGTTTGTTTTAATAGCTCATTTATATATTTAAACGGTCTTTAAAGCTGGTTTAAATTTAGAACTTATAAATCATATTATCCTCATAAATCCCATCTTTGGAGGTTGAAGCCTTCACTGCAATTCGCTCAATTCTCAAATGCTTACCAGTTAATCGCCCGTTTTTTAGTGCAATACCGTATTTGCTCAAAGTTCGGGCTTCGCACTAAATCATAAGCAATCATTTCATTGTTAAATAAATCCTTAAGCAAGGTGTTATTCTTTTTTCATTTCTTGCTCTTCATCTAAGATCTCTGCAGCCTCTTCATTTAACGCTTTGCCATCACAATGCGGTTTGATAAAGGGTTTTGGCGTCCAATATTTTTTCACAATTTCAGTAGAAAATCCGTGTAGCACTTCTTCATTTAGACGATCTTGGTCGAGCGAACGTACTTCGGCAATCACTTCATCCGCTTCTACTTGATTAATGCCAAGTTTCATTAAGGTGGCTCGGCTTAGGGTTAAGGCAGATTCAAACGTTTCACGCACAATAAAGTCTACATCCTGTTTGATCAAACTTACCGTTGTTTGGCGGTCGTAAGTTCGGGTTAAAATTGGCAATTCTGGGTAAGTCTCTTTTAATTGACTTACTATAGATTCAATGCGGTCAGTATCATTGATCCCAATGACCACGCATTTGGCTTTTTCAATGCCAGCTGCATGGAGTACGTCTAATCGGATGCCATCACCGTAGTACACTTTAAAACCGAATTTCGCGGCGGCACGGATATTGTCGATATTGCGGTCAATGACGGCAACATTAATGCCGCGAAGCAATAAAGTTTGGCAAACAATTTGGCTGAAACGACCAAAACCAAGCACCAATACGGTGTCTTCTAAATCTACAATGGGATCGAGATCACTGGAGTCTTGCTGTGTATTTTGTCTGTTTTCTGCGCGTTGTGCTACTTTGCGGGCAAGTTGGGTAATCAATGGAGAGAATAGCATTGAGAGAATAACGGCTGCCGTAAAGGTTGCGTTTTCATGGGCTGACATTACACTAGCAGAAGTTGCTGCAGAAAAGAGCACGAATGCAAATTCCCCCCCATGAGCAAGTAGTGCCATACGCCCAAAAGCTTCACGATGTTGTAAGCGGGTTAAACGTGCGACAAAATAAACTGCTAAACCTTTGCCTAAAATGTAGAGGCAAACGATACTGAGTAATAAAAAGAGGTGGTTGAATACAAGGCTTAAATCCAGCGACATTCCCACGCCCATAAAGAAAAGCCCAAGTAATAAACCTCTAAATGGCTCAATATCCGCTTCTAATTGGTGACGGAATGACGATTCTGAGAGCATTACACCTGCAACAAATGCCCCCATCGCCATTGATAATCCCCCCAGTTCCATTGTTAAAGCTGCACCAAGTACAACGAGTAATGCGGCTGCGGTCATCATTTCTCGTACTCGAGCTCTAGAAATGAGGCGAAACAAGGGATTCATTAACCATTTACCTGAAACGATTAAGCCGACAACTGCCACAAGAGCAATGCCAATCGAAGTCCAGTCAGTTGGGTTTTCTGCATTAGCTGAGTTCGGTACTAAAAAGGCGATAGATGCTAAAAGTGGTACAATCGCTAAATCTTCAAAAATTAGCGTGGATATCACCCGTTGCCCTTTTGGCGTACTAGTAATACCACGATCTTCTAATGTCTGCATAACAATAGCAGTAGAAGATAAGGTAAATCCCATCCCTGCAATAAAAGCAACTTCTTTCGAAAGATTGAGTAAATAAATTCCAGCAAAGGTCAGCAAACAGCCACAAAGTGCCACTTGTAAGAATCCTCGCCCAAAAATCGCTTTTCGCATTGCCCAAAGACGTTCAGGGTGCATTTCCAATCCAATAATGAATAGGAACATTACCACGCCAAGTTCAGCTAAATGCACAACAGCAGTAGGATCTTGGATAACACCAAATACAGATGGACCAATTAAACAACCTGCAACTAAATAGCCTAACACGCTACCTAGCCCGAGACGTTTAAAAAGTGGCACAATAGTGACGCTTGAAGCAAGCAAAATCACTGTTTTAATCAGCTCAGGACTGGCAACACTCGACATAAAATTCCTCAAAAATAATCAGTAAATTCTTTTTCATTTTATCGTTTTCGTCGGAAATAAAAAACACACTAATTGGATAAATTGCTATAATTTATGCTCTTATTTTTCACTTCTGGAATGATTATGTCATTACAATTAAATATGATTGCCCTCTTGCTCATTGTGTTACTGATTTTAGGCGTAATAAGTCACAATAATGCAATTACCATTTCTGCAGCGGTGCTGTTAATTATGCAGCAAACGCTCCTTTCAAAATATATTCCTTGGATTGACCAATACGGTTTAAAAATCGGGATTATTATCCTTACTCTTGGTGTATTAAGCCCACTCGTTTCTGGCAAAATCCAGCTGCCCGAACTCTCTTACTTTGTACATTGGAAAATGTTTGCCTCAATTGCAGTAGGCGTACTCGTTGCTTGGATTGCGGGTAAAGGTGTAGATCTAATGACAACTCAACCTGTTCTAGTTACGGGGTTAATGATTGGCACAGTCATTGGCGTTTCATTTTTCGGTGGGATTCCTGTTGGACCGTTAATTGCCGCAGGGATTTTGGCTTTGATGATTGGGAAGTTTTAGGATTTGCAAACGTTTTTTCATCGAAAAATATTCGCTTACTCTTACATATAAGCGGTCGATTTTGCATATTTTATTGCAAAACTGACCGCTTTTTGATCTGCACCCCAAAACCTGGACACCTAATTTGAGGTGCAGATTATGTCCTACTCTTATCAATTTCGTTTGAAAATTATCAAACTCGTCACTG
>NZ_JAHAHT010000012.1 GCF_018373095.1 Haemophilus parahaemolyticus | reverse complement strand
AACGAAAAACTCAAAGGCGTCCTCCAACGCATCAGCGGCTATGCGGTAAACGAAGACACCCTGCGCGGGCTGATTATCCTCTTCTCTGATACCCATTTTACCCGTCCGACTTACAACGGCGAGTCCGTACATTTAGGCGCAAAAGACATACTCGGCCACGTTTACGAATACTTCCTCGGTCGCTTTGCCCAAGCCGAGGGCAAACGCGGCGGACAATATTTCACGCCGAAATCCATCGTTTCCCTGATTGTTGAAATGCTCAAACCCTATTCAGGACGTGTCTATGATCCAGCCATGGGCAGCGGCGGATTTTTCGTGCAAACCGAACGCTTTATCGCCGCCCATCAAGGCAACATCAACAACGTTTCCATCTACGGGCAAGAATTCAACCCCACCACCTGGAAACTCGCCGCCATGAACATGGCGATTCGCGGTATTGATTACGACTTCGGCAAACATAACGCCGACAGCTTCACCCAGCCGCAACACATCGACAAAAAGATGGATTTCATCATGGCAAACCCACCCTTCAACATCAGCGATTGGTGGAGCGAATCCCTTGCCGATGATCCACGTTGGACATACGGCACGCCGCCTAAAGGCAATGCCAACTTCGCTTGGCTGCAACACATGATTTACCACCTCTCGCCCAACGGCAAAATGGCATTGTTGCTTGCCAACGGCTCCATGAGCAGCCAAACCAACAACGAAGGCGAAATCCGCAAAGCCATCATCAATGCCGACTTGGTGGAATGTATGGTTGCCTTGCCCGGCCAGCTCTTCACCAACACCCAAATCCCCGCCTGTATTTGGTTTTTAAACCGCAACAAAAAACGCAAAGGCGAAGTGTTATTTATCGACGCCCGCCAAATCGGCTACATGAGAGACCGCGTATTGCGTGATTTCACCGCTGACGACATCGCCAAAATTGCCGACACCCTCCACGCTTGGCAAAAATCAGACAGCTATGAAGACCAAGCCGCTTTCTGCAAATCTGTTACTTTAGAAGAAATTAAAGATAACGACTTCGTCCTCACACCGGGGCGCTATGTCGGCACCGCAGAACAAGAAGACAACGGCGTACCATTTGCAGAAAAAATGCAAAATCTGACCGCTCTTTTGAAAAAACAATTTGCGAAAAGTGCGGAATTGGAAGCGGAAATTAAGAAGAATTTAGGGGGATTGGGGTATGAGTAAAATTCCATTAAATGAATTTATAACTTTACAGCGTGGATTTGATTTGCCAAGTAACAAAAGAATTTCAGGAAGTGTTCCTGTTGTTGCTTCAACAGGGATTGCTGGTTATCACAATGAAATTAAAGTTAAAGCACCTGGTGTTGTAATTGGAAGAAGCGGAAGTATTGGTGGTGGACAATATATTGAAAAAGATTTTTTCCCTTTAAATACAACATTATATGTAAAAGATTTCAAAGGACATTATCCTAGATTTATTTATTACTTATTAAAAAGTATTGATTTCACAAGTTTTAATGTAGGAACTGGTGTTCCTACATTAAATCGAAACCATTTATCAAGCATTTTAATTTCAGCTTTAGGAATTGATAAAGAAAAAGAAATCGCCAACATCTTAGGAAGTCTTGACCAAAAAATCCAACTCAACATCCAAATCAACCAAACCTTGGAACAAATCGCCCAAGCACTGTTTAAAAGCTGGTTTGTCGATTTCGATCCCGTGCGTGCCAAAGTCCAAGCGCTTTCAGACGGTCTTAGCCTTGAACAATCGGAACTTGCCGCTATGCAGGCAATCAGCGGAAAAACACCCGAAGAATTGACCGCACTTTCACAAACACAGCCTGACCGCTACGTCGAATTAGCGGAAACCGCCAAAGCGTTTCCGTGTGAGATGGTGGAGGTTGATGGGGTTGAAGTGCCGAAAGGGTGGGAATTAAAGCCTTTTGGTTCTCTTTTAGAAAATACAATCGGAGGGGATTGGGGGAAAGAGGAAGAAGACGAAAAACATACAGAAAATGTTTTTGTTTTTAGAGGAACAGATCTTCCTAATGTTCAAATAAATGAATTTGACGTAATCCCTAAACGATATATTGCAAAAAATAAATTAAAAAGCCGTAAGGCAAAATATGGCGACATTATTATTGAAGTTTCTGGAGGAAGTAAAAATCAACCAACAGGGCGGTCATTGTTAATTACAAAAAATTTACTTTGTAACTTTAATCTTCCAATTATTCCTGCTAGCTTTTGTAGATTATTTACACCAATCAATGAAAAAATTGCTGTATTGCTGGCTTGTCATTTAAAAATGATTTATACACAAGGAAAAACTTGGGAATATCAAGTACAAAGTACAGGAATTAGCAATTTCCAAACAAAAAATTTTCTTGAAAATGAACTTGTTGTTATTCCTGATGAAAATATATTCAATGCCTTTTATGAAAAGGTAGGTGTTATTTTTGAAAAAATGACATCAAATGAAAATATGCTTTTGAGTAAAACAAGAGATTTATTGTTACCTAGATTGTTGAATGGGAAAATTTAATTACTCACGAGGTTGATTTCACTTCTGCCAAATCTCCCCTACCCCTCTTTGCTAAAGAGGGGGATTTATTCAGAGATTTATTGACTGCAAGCGGTCGGATTAACAGCAAAATTACTCTTGAAAAACACCTAAACTAAAACTACGCTCAATACCATTCCCCTCTTTAGCAAAGAGGGATAGGGGAGATTTGGCAGTATCAATAAACGAAGAAATTAATCCATTAGCTACCCAAAGGCAGCAAATACACAAAAGGAACATCTATGCTCAACGAAAACGACATCGAACAACTTACCCTTCAACGTCTGCAATCCCTCGGTTGGGAATATCGCTACGGTAAAGACTTGCCTGTTCATGAGGGCGAGTTTGCCCGTGGCGATCTGGGCGGTGTAATCTTTATTGAGCAACTGCGTGAGGCAGTGCGTAAACTTAATCCTCAGTTGCCTGAAAGTGCGGTTAATTCTGTTGTGAAATTCGCGACAAAAAGTGATATTGGCGACTTGGTAGTGCGTAATCAGGCGTTTTACAAACTGTTGCGTGATGGCGTGCGGGTCGAATATCAGGCTCCCAATAGCCACGGACAAAATGAGCAAAAAATCGAGATGGCACGCTTGGTGGATTTTGAGCATTGGGAGAATAACCGCTTTGTTGCCGTCAATCAACTGGAAATCCGCAGCCGTAAAGGAGGCAAGAGGATTCCCGATATTATCGGCTTTGTGAACGGCTTGCCGTTGGTGGTATTTGAGCTCAAAAATCCGTTGCGTGAATCGGCGGATTTGTTGCAGGCGTTTAATCAGTTTGAAACCTATAAAGATGAAATTGCCGAGCTGTTTGTTTACAACCAGGCCCTGATTATTTCAGACGGCATTGCCGCCCATTTGGGTTCGCTTTCGGCAGATTTCCAACGCTTTACACCTTGGAAAGTCGTGGACGAAAAGGCAAAAAGTAAGCGGTTGGATTTTGGTGATGAATTGCAAAATCTGTTAAACGGCTTGATGACACCGCAAAAACTGCTGGATTATGTACGTTATTTTGTGCTGTTTGAACGCGGTTCTAATGGAGTGTTAATCAAGAAAATCGCGGCGTATCATCAGTATTACGGCGTAAACGAAGCCGTAGAATCCACGATTTTTGCCACAAGCGAGCAAGGCGATAAACGCATCGGTGTGATGTGGCATACGCAGGGTTCGGGCAAATCCATTTCAATGCTGTTTTATGCTGGCAAATTGCTCTCCCAACCTGAATTGAAAAATCCGACGATTTTAGTCGTCACTGATCGCAACGATTTGGACGGTCAGTTGTTCCAAACCTTTTCTTCAGGCAAAGATTTAATCAAACAAACACCTCAACAAGTGGAAGACCGAGAACAACTACGCCAACTGCTCGCACAAAATGAAGTGGGCGGCGTGTTTTTTACCACCATTCAAAAATTCGCTCTAAATGAAGAAGAAAGCCGCTTCCCTGTCTTAAATGAACGCAGCAATATTATTGTGATCAGCGATGAGGCACACCGCAGTCAATATGGCTTTACACAAAAGCTGCATAACGGCAAGTTTCAGGCGGGTTACGCCCGTCATTTGCGTGATGCGTTGCCAAATGCTTCGTTTATTGGTTTTACGGGTACGCCAATTAGCCTTGAAGATCGCGATACACAAGATGTTTTCGGTCAGTATGTATCTATTTACGATTTGCAAGATGCGATGGAAGATGGTGCAACCGTGCCGATTATTTACGAAGCTCGCCAAATCAAGCTGGCGGAGAATGCTAATCACGATGAATTATTTGCAGAAATTGATGAACTGCTGGAAGGCGAAGAAAACCCGAAATTACGCTTGCGAGAAAAATTGCTCGGCTCAGAAGCACGATTGCACGATTTAGCGGTCGATTTTGTGCAACATTTTGCAAAACGCAATCAGCAACAAGACGGCAAGGCGATGATAGTCGTTTCTAGCCGTCAAATTTGCGTGGATTTGTATAATCAGATCATTACTCTGCACCCTGAATGGCATTCGGATAATATCAATGAGGGTGCGATTAAAATTGTGATGACAGGTTCGGCAAGCGATACGCCTGAAATGCAAAAACATATTTACAGTAAGCCGGAAAAGCAAACGTTAGAACGCCGTTTTAAAGATCCTACCGATCCGCTGAAAGTGGTGATTGTGCGTGATATGTGGCTGACAGGCTTTGATGCACCGTGCTGTAACACTATGTATCTTGATAAGCCAATGAAGGGACATAACCTAATGCAAGCCATCGCACGAGTAAACCGTGTATTCGCTAACAAAAGTCGCGAAAACGGTGGGCTGATCGTGGATTATGTTGGTTTGGCAGAAGAATTACGAGCAGCCACACAGCAATACACCAACTCTACCGGCAAAGGGCAATTAGCGGAAGATGTGCAAAGCGTGTTCTTTAAAATGAAAGAACAGCTTGAATTTATCCGAACTTTGTTTGCGACACCAATTGAAGGCGAAGCATTTGATGTTCAGATGGCAATTTCTGAACGAGAACCTGCATTATTGCTAAAAGCCATTGCGACAGCAGCAAACCATATTGCTACGCTCGACCAATTGCCTAACGAAGGCAAAGCACACGATCAACATTGGCATAATACAGACGATATTGAGCCACGTAAAAAAGCCTTTTTGAAAACGGCAGGAAGCTTGAAAAAAGGTTACGCTTTATGCGGGGCATTACCTGAAATAGAACCATATAGTCAAGAAGTTGCTTTTTATGATGCTGTGCGTGCTGTGCTTGCCAAACGTGAACAAAACGGAAAGGGGACAACGGAACGTTTAATTCAGCTTAAAGCCTTAATCAATCAAAGTATTGTATCTGAAGGTACCATTGATTTATTTGATTTGTTGGGCAAAGAACAAACGCAGATTAATTTGCTTTCCGACGAATTTTTGCAAGCGATCAAAAACAGCGAGACCAAAAGCCTGTGGGTGTTAGCGATGGAACGTTATTTGAAGCAGGAAATTAAAGCCAAAGCCAGCAGAAATCTGACCGCACAAAAAGATTTTGAGCAACGTTTGCAAGAAGCCCTCACGCAATATCACAATCACAATTTGAGCGTGGTGGAAATTCTTGATGCACTTGTGCAGATGGGGCGGGATTTCTCCGAATGCTTATCGCGGGGCGAAAAACTCGGTTTAAGCACGGCAGAATTAGCGTTTTACGATGCCCTTTCTCAAAACGAGAATGCCAAAGAATTGATGAACGATGAAGTGCTTTCTAAACTCGCTAAAGAGATTACCGATATTTTACGCCGCTCAGTCAGTATTGATTGGCAACACAAAGAAGCAGTACGGGCAAGAATTCGATTACTCGTTCGACGTGCCTTACAAAAATATAAATATCCGCCTGATCAGGCAGAAGGTGCGGTGGAGTATGTGTTGAAGCAAGCGGAAGAGATTGCGGGGGATTTAAGTTCATAAAGCACTAATCATTATTCAAAATTGTTAGACAAATTTATGCTTCCTTATTAGGATAGAGCTATCTTTATGGCTCTTTTTATTTGCAGCGGATACGATCTACCATCGCCGCAGGATTAAAGTAATCACAATGAAAAAACTCACCTTCTCTCAACTCACATTTAATGAAAGCAACACACCCGTTTCCGAGCAGTTTGACGACATCTATTTTTCTACCCAAGATGGCTTGGCAGAAAGTTACTACGTTTTCCAAGAGGGTAATCAACTTTGGGAACGCTGGCTTTCACATGAGCGTGAAAGTTTTGTAATTGCCGAAACAGGCTTTGGCACGGGCTTAAATTTTATGGCGGTAGCAGATAAATTTCAGCAATTTCGGGCGGAAAACTCAACACATAAACTGCAACGTTTGTATTTTCTCTCATTTGAAAAATATCCGTTAACTTCCGAACAGTTAAGCCAAATTCACGAAAGTTATCCGCAATTTGCAACACTTTCAGCAAATTTAACCGCTTGTTGGAAACCTCGCCAAGTAGGCTGTCAGCGTTACCATTTCGGTGAGATTTATCTTGATATTTGGTTTGGCGATATGCAAGAGAGCCTTTCACAATGGGGCGATTTATATGACGAAGCTGTAGATGCTTGGTTTTTGGATGGTTTTTCGCCCGATAAAAACCCCGAAATGTGGAATGAGGGGCTTTATCAGCAGATGTTCCGCACCACACGTATGGGAGGTACTTTTGCCACTTTTACGGCTTCAAGTAATGTTAGGCGAGGATTGCAAGCGGTCGGTTTTGAGGTGAAAAAACGCAAAGGCTTTGGCAAAAAACGAGAAATGCTGTGGGGCACAAAAAATGCTGAAGTTGAAAGCCAATTGCAACAATTTCCTTACTTTTACCAGCAAAATGCTGAACATTGCCAAGATATTGCGATCGTTGGAGGTGGTGTTGCAAGCCTCTTTTTGGCGTTATCACTGATTGAAAAGGGCAAAAAAGTCACGCTTTATTGTAAAGATGACCAAGTTGCCTGCAATGCTTCGGGTAATCTGCAGGGGGCTATTTATCCGCAATTAAGCGATGATGATGATCGCAATGTGCGATTTTATGTGCACGCTTTTGATTACGCACTGCAACGCTTGAATGGGCTTAAACAAACGGTCGATTTTGAGCATTCTTTAACAGGCGTGGCACTTTATGCCTACGATGAAAAGCAGGTCAAAAAGTTAACAAAAATGGCGGAAATCATGCAAGATGATAGCCTATTTCAACTCTGTTCTGCAGAAGAATTGAGCGAAAAATTAGGTGTTTCTGTGCCAAATAGCGGTGCCTTTATTCAAGAGGGCGGTTGGCTTTCGCCCGTGCAATTGGTGCAAAACGGCTTTGCTTTATTAGAAAAGCAGGGACTAAAAATCGTACTTAATCACGAGGTTTGTGATCCGCAATGGCAAGGCAATAAATGGCAATGGCAACACGCGGGCAAGATTTTCTCGCATGAGGTCTTAGTGCTTGCTAATGGGCATAGTTTTAACAACTTCGCACAAGCGAAAGGCATTCCGCTTTACCCTGTTCGAGGGCAGGTTAGTCAAGTGCCAACGACTGAAAAATTAGCCAAATTGAAATGCGTGATTTGCTACGATGGCTACCTAACGCCCGCTTCTTCACAAGCGACACATTGCATAGGCGCAAGCCATATTCGTGATAATGCGACTACCGAATTTAGCCTTGCAGAGCATCAAGAAAATCTTGCAAAACTTCAGCAAAATTTGACCGCTTGTGATTGGGTACAGGGGCTGGATTTATCAGGCGATCTCGCCAAAGTTGGCATTCGAGCAGCCTTTCGAGATCGTATTCCAATGGTTGGGGCAGTGCCGAATTTTGAGGCTCAAAAAGAGCAATATGCGAATTTGTATAATCTACTACGCCGCAAACAAGCGGTCGAAAAGGCGAAAAATTTTACCAACCTCTATATGATTAACGGCTTGGCTTCACGTGGTTTAACCTCAGCCCCGTTATTGGGCGAATTGTTAGCAAGCTTGATTGCAGGTGAACCTGTGCCAATCAGCGAAGATATTTGGCAAGTCTTAAACCCAAATCGCACTTGGATGCGGAAGTTGTTGAAGGGGAGTAGAGTATAAAAGTAGCCCAAAGTACATTATTACTTTGGGCTATTAATTTAGGTTAATCACACGGCAAAATCTTGATTGCCAAACCACCTGTTGAGGTTTCACGGTATTTGGCGTTCATATCTTTGCCTGTTTCGTACATGGTTTCGATCACTTTGTCTAAAGTTACTCGCGGTTGTGTGGTTAAACGCAGAGCCATTCGGCTGGCGTTGATGGCTTTAACCGCTGCAATCGCATTACGTTCAATACAAGGCACTTGCACTTGTCCGCCTACAGGATCGCAAGTCAAGCCTAGGTTATGTTCCATTGCAATTTCTGCTGCAATGCAAACCTGATCTGGTGTACCCCCCATAATTTCGGTTAAGCCCGCTGCTGCCATTGAACAAGCCACACCCACTTCGCCTTGGCAACCCACTTCTGCCCCTGAAATTGAGGCATTCATTTTATATAACGAGCCAATCGCACTGGTTGCTAACAAATAACGCTCTATGGTTTCTTGGTTAAGTGGGGCGATAAATTGCTGATAATAAGCCAACACGGCAGGTACAATGCCACAAGCTCCATTCGTGGGTGCGGTAACCACGCGTCCACCCGCTGCATTTTCTTCATTTACCGCTAAAGCAAACATATTAACCCAGTCGATAATTTGCATTGGGTCTTGGTTGAATTTACTATTCGCTTCCAAACTTCGACGCAGTGAGGCTGCTCGGCGAACTACTTTTAGCGAACCTGGCAATAAGCCTTCAGTGTGCAAGCCACGTTGAATACAGGCTTCCATTGTCTGCCAAATATGAACAAGATAGTGTTCAACTTCTCCTTTCGAACGCAATGCCAACTCATTTTTCCACATTAGGCTAGAAAGCGGTAAACCTTGCTCACGGCAATGTTTTAACAAGTCTTCTGCGTGTTGATAAGGAAAAGGCACTTGCACTTCGTTTTGAGCCGTTTCACCAAAATGTTCATCATCGACAATAAACCCACCACCAATCGAATAAAATGTTTTTTCGAAAAGTAGCTCATCTGCATTGAACGCTTTAAGCGTCATCCCATTTTCGTGACGAGGTAAAAAGTCGTAATGAAACGGCATATCTTTGTAGAAATCAAAATCAATGGTATGCGTGTTTGAGCTATCTGCTTGAGCTAAATAGAGCTTATGGGTTTGCTTGATTTGCTCAATCGTTGGCTCAATGCTTTCAATATCCACATTATCTGGCAAATATCCCATCAAGCCCATTACTACGGCAATGTCAGTGTTATGCCCACGGCCAGTAAGCGAAAGCGAGCCATAAATATGAGCTTCTAAGCGGTTAGTTTTGACTAATAATTTGCAAGCAATAAGTTCATCAATAAACTGTTTTGCTGCTTTCATTGGACCGACCGTATGAGAACTGGAAGGACCAATTCCTACTTTAAACATATCAAACACGCTAATCATAAAATTTACGCACTATACTTTGTAAAACTAAAGGGGCGGTATTCTACTTGAAAGTCGAAAAGATATAAACTTAAAAAGTCATTTTAATTGGTATAGTAGACAAAATAGTTGCTAAAAAGTGGACTGATTACATTTCTAGAAAACAAACTTATCAGCAACTTTCAATAAAATATTAATGTTTGGTTAGAACAATCTAAGATAGATTGATAAATCCTCTAAATCGTATTTAAAACTATCTAAAAATAGATATCTAAACATCATTATGGGTATGATCTTTTTTCATCGTTATTCAGGTATTTTAGTCCTGATGTGTTCGAAAACAGATAAGATATTTACTATAAGCTTGTTTTGAACCAATTACGAGAAAAAGATCACATAATTCAATAAATTGTCTGTGGCGATAGATGAGGTCTAATGAAATATCTTTTTAATGCACCAGAACAGATGTGCCAGTTTCATATGATAGCCATTGTGATAAGAAAATTAATAAAAACAGACTAATCGCGAGCAGGAAAATAATTAAAGATTATTGTAAAAATATTAGTTAATAGTTCAAAAAATGAATTCTATCTTTGTCTGTATTCTTGGTTTATAAAGTATGAAGCTTTAAAAAATGAAGTGCAAAGGCAAATTAAAAAGGTTATTTCCCTTATAAGCATAGGAATGTAAGAGGGACTTATTCAAGTTTAAAGCAGTATATGAAGTATTTATTTACCTTTGAGGAACATTCTGAAATATTTTAAAATAATGAATACTTTATTTGGAAATAATTTATTTATTAGTTTTTTAATTTTATATTTGTAGAGCAAGTTTTTCTATAATAATGCCCAATAGTATTATTGCAAGGCTTGAATAACGTTAAATTCTTTAGTGCTAAAGAAAAAATTGTTATACTACTTTTTCTTTTGATAATCCAATTAAGCTAGCATTCTACATTTTACTTAAATTATTTATTGTAATATCAAAAAACTTTTTATGATTTAACACAGTAAATATTTCTCTTTCAGTATTACTAGTCTGTTTTACCGATAAAAAGAATATTCTAATTTGTGCATTATATTTTTCCTTACATTCAAAATAGTTGAAATACCAGTTAAACTTGAGATAAGAAAAATATCTGAATTAAGATAAAGAAAATGCTGGTAAGAATATTAATATAATCTAACCAGCTTTATTATTTTATAATATATAAAATAAAGAAAGATTAACTATTTCGTATAAACTGGTAAACGTTTACAAATAGCTAACACTTTTTCTTTTGTTTGTGCAATCACTTGCTCTTCGTTTTCTTTGCCTAATGCGTCTAACACATCACACATCCAATTGGCTAAATCACGTACATCGTTTTCATTAAAACCACGACGGGTAACAGATGGTGTACCCACACGGATACCTGAAGTTACAAATGGTTTTTGTGGATCGTTTGGTACTGCATTTTTGTTTACTGTGATGTTCGCTTTACCTAATGCCGCATCCGCTGCTTTACCTGTTAAACCTTGTTTGATGAAACTTACAAGGAATAAGTGGTTTTCTGTGCCGTTTGATACCACATCATAGCCACGTTGTTTGAATACTTCTACCATCGCTTTCGCATTTTTGATTACGTTAGCTTGATATTCTTTGTATTCTGGCTCTAAGGCTTCTTTAAAGCATACTGCTTTTGCTGCAATGATGTGAACTAATGGTCCACCTTGATTTGCTGGGAATACTGATGATTGTAATTTTTTGTAGATCTCTTCATCACCACAAGAAGAAAGAATTAAACCACCACGTGGGCCGCCTAATGTTTTGTGGGTTGTAGTTGTAACAACGTGTGCGTGCGGTAATGGGTTTGGGTATAAACCTGCTGCGATTAAACCTGCAACGTGTGCCATATCAACGAATAAATATGCACCGACTTCATCTGCAATTTCACGCATTTTCGCCCAATCTACGACTTGTGAGTAAGCAGAGAAACCTGCCACGATCATTTTGGGTTTGCACTCTAATGCTTTTTGGCGAACATCTTCGTAATTGATTACGCCATCTGCAGTAATACCGTAAAGCACAGAGTTGTAGATTTTGCCAGAGAAGCTTACTTTGGCACCGTGCGTTAAGTGACCGCCGTGGGCTAGATCCATACCTAAAATGGTATCACCTGCGTTGATCAATGCACCGTAAACGGCAGCGTTCGCTTGTGAGCCAGAGTGCGGTTGTACATTCGCATAATCTGCACCGAATAACTCTTTCGCACGGTCAATTGCTAATTGCTCCACAATGTCTGCATATTCGCAACCGCCGTAGTAACGTTTGCCTGGGTAGCCTTCTGCGTATTTGTTAGTGAATTGAGAGCCTTGAGCTTCCATTACACGTGGGCTTGCATAGTTTTCTGATGCGATCAATTCAATGTGTTCTTCTTGACGACGATTTTCATCTTGGATTGCTTGCCACAAAACGGGATCGTAATCTTTAATATTCATATTAGCTGTAAACATTCAAGCCTCCTGTAACTCGATAAACTCAACTTAAAAATTCGGTTTTAGTAAAAATGCTTTTACGCAAACGTTTTCGTTTTAAAAAGACAACGCATTTTACTCATTTTTCACAACAAGCGGTAGCTTTTTTCAAATAATTTGCGTGTTAAATCTTCATAATCACTATGAAGAATAATCATCTTTATATAAAACTACATTAGAATAATTTACTCGCCCAACCTAGTTTTGAGCCAAGCACGGTAAAATAATTATAATCATTGAGATGCAATAAGTGCAATTTATCTGTACTTTTTCGCACTATTACGCGATCTTCTGCGGTAAATGGCAATACTGTTTGCCCATCGCAACTCACTTCTAAATGTGGTTGATTATGTTGAGAAAAACGCAAAGAGATATGGCTATCGCCATCCACAACCAATGGGCGTGAAGAAAGCGTATGTGGATGCATTGGCACAAGGGCAATGGCATTCATATTTGGGGTAAGGATAGGACCACCAGCCGAGAGAGAGTAAGCAGTTGAGCCCGTTGGAGTGGAGATAATCAAGCCATCAGAACGTTGAGAAAAGGCGAATTTGCCATCAATATATACTTCAAATTCAATAATGCGTGCCACCTGGCTTGGATGAGCAACCACTTCATTAAGTGCGTTGCTTGAGGCTATAATCTTGCCATTACGTTCAATATGAGCTTCTAATAAAAAACGTTCTTCGATCAGGAACTCACCTTTTTCAAGGCAGCTATAAAGCTGTTCAAAAGCTGTTTGTGGTGCAATGTCGGTCAGAAAACCAAGATTACCGCGATTGATACCGATCAACGGTACTTTATATTTAGCGAGTGCTCGAGCCATACCAAGCATATTACCATCGCCGCCAATGACGATCACAAGGTGAGTATTTTCGCCAATCGCTTTCAATGAATATCCTTCTGTAAGGTGTAATTGCTCGGCAATTTTCTCTTCGACTAATACATTATAATGGCGATCTTTCAGCCAATTATAGACCGCCAAATGGGTTTCTAAAGCACTATCATGACGAGGATTGCCTACAATGCCTATAGTTTGGAATGATCTTTCTAATCTACTCATTTTGTTAATCCCGTTTTTTTGCCAATAACCACCAGACAATAGTTAAGCAAATCAAGCTCGGAATGAGTGCACCGATAAAGGTTGGAATCCACGTAAATACTAAGGTCATATTACCGAAAGTAATATTCGAGACATAGAACACGAAACCTGCGATGATTCCAATAAAGAGCTTGGTTCCCATTGCACTGCTGCGAAGCGGTCCAAAAATGAAAGAGATTGCCAATAACATCATTACTGCCATTGAAATCGGTTGATAAACTTTACGCCAGAAGGCAATTTCAAAGCGTTTGGAATCTTGCCCTGTTTCTTTCAAGAAACCCACATAATCAGACAATCCTGAAATAGAAAGAGATTCTGGTTTGAGCGACACGATACCCAGTTTACTTGGGGTAATCGTAGTTTGCCACACTTGATCGGCTTCTTTATTTTGCTGGATTTGGTTCTCGTTAATCAGTGATTTTTCTACTTTTTGTAACTGCCATTGATTATCCCTATAAACCGCACGATCAGCTTGTGTGATAGTTTTCAAAGCTTTGTTATCAAAGTGATAAATCGATACGCTGTTAAGTTCGTGCTCATTGTTGATATGGCGAATATAGATAAAATCTTGCCCATCTTTTGCCCAGAAGCCACCTGTAGTTGCCAGCATTGAGCCGCCACTTTGGGCAATTGAACGCATATTTCGTGCATATTGCTCCGTTTGTGGGATGCCCCATTCGCTTAAAAACATGGTGAGAAAAATCAGGGGTAGAGCGGTTTTCATCACCGCTAAACCAATGCGGAAACGAGAGAACCCCGATGCCTGCATTACCACCAATTCACTGCGACTAGCAAGATTGCCTAAACCAAGCAAGCCACCAATTAACACCACCACGGGGATAATTTCTTTAATGTCGCTTGGTAACATCAACAAGGCATAATAAGTAGCGATTATCGCATCGTAGCTGCCTTTGCCGACATCTTTGAACTCTTCTACCAATTTCACGATAAAAATTAGTCCACTAATGGCAAGCAGTACGGCAAAAATCATCGCTAAAATGCTTTTGCCAATATAGCGTTCTAAAATATTCATTCCAAAAATTTTCATTATGCCCCCACTTTTTTGAAAGAGAAGCGATAGCGAATAGCAGACATCCATCGCGTTTCCCAGCTATTCATTACAATGCCAAGTATTAAGAATGCTATTGAAACCGCAGGCATAAAAAGAGATGCATCTATCTTGCCCGAAGCCCCGGAGGATTTTAATGAACTTTGCAATAAAAAGTAGATTAAATAGAGTAACACCGCAGGAATAATTTTCGCAAATCGCCCTTGACGCGGGTTTACGCTACTCATTGGCACGGCTAATAATGCCATCAGTGGCACCGCAAAAACAAGGGCAAAACGCCATTGTAATTCGGCTTTTGCTTCAGGTGATTTGTCTGCCATTAGGCTGGAAAAATCGGCACGCTGCATCAATTTGTCAGTGGAGTTAACATCTTGATAGCCCAAATAAGCGGTGTAATTATCAAAATGAGAAATACGGAAATCGGCTGTTTTGGCCGTGCCTTCATAGCGGGTACTCTCTTTTAAAGTGAGTAACTGATCGCCATTCGGCAAACCTTGTAATACGCCTGTATCCGCTACCACTACAGAGGGACGATTTTTCTTTTGTTGATCAGGCTGGAACACATAAATATCATTCAAAGTATTCGCTTCATTATTGATATTCTCAATAAATAATACGTAACCACCCGCGGTCATAAATTGGCCTGCTGAAAGAGCTGAAAAACGCGGGTTAGATTTCGCTTCTGCCAAAATTTTGCTTTGCATATCAATTGCCCAAGGGGTGAGCGAAAAGACGTTGTAAGCTGCCAAAGCAGTGGTAAAAATCGAAAGAAATAATGCCACACGAGTCAATAGACCTTGCCCCACACCGCAAGCACGCATCACTGTGATTTCACTTTCCGCATATAAACGTCCAAGGGTAAGCAACAATGCCACAAAGAGCGAAAGCGGCAACATAAATTGCGACAGAGCTGGCATTCCTAAGCCTAATAAACTGAGCACCAAATCGGTTGGCACTTTCCCACTTACGGCAGAATTAAGAACACTAATCAGTTGCTGGCTAAAAAACATCAGTAACAAGATAAATAGAATCGCTATTTGGCTTTTAAAAATCTCTTTCGTTAAATATCGGCTTAAAATCACAATCGGGTTCTCTATAAATTATGCTTGCAATTTCTTTGCAAATCGGTAGTTTATGACCTGTACTTTCTGGCTTGGTTCAAGTGGTTGATTTTTTCACTTATTTTGCTAATTTTTGAGTAAAATTGACCGCTTGAAAAAGGTGCTATGATACCTCTTTCTTAGAAAAAAATCACGGGAGCATTTATGGAATTTAATGTAAAAAATGGCAGTATTGAAAAACAACGCACGGGCTGTGTGATCGTTGGCGTGTATGAAACCCGCCGATTTAGCGAATCTGCCGAAGAATTAGACCGCTTGAGCGAAGGCTATTTAAGCAACATTTTACGCAAAGGTGATTTAGATGGCAAAGTGGGGCAAGCGCTTCTATTACATCACGTACCGAATGTGCCCGCAGATCGCGTGTTATTAGTCGGCTGTGGTAAAGAACGTGAGCTTACCGAACGCCAATACAAACAACTCACACAAAAAGCAGTGCAGGTGTTAAACGAAACTGGAGCAACTGAAGCCGTTTCGTTCTTAAGTGAACTACATGTGAAAGGTCGCTCAACTTATTGGAACATCCGTTTTGCGATTGAAGCTATCCAAGAGCTACTTTACAGCTATAACGAATTTAAAAGCGTTAAACCTGAAATTAAGCGTGAGTTACGTCGTGTGATTTTTAATGTTGCCAACCGCAAAGAGTTAGCTGAAGCAGAGCCAGCTTTAGCTCATGGGCAAGCAGTTACTTTAGGAATAAATTTTGCAAAAAATGTGGCGAATTGTCCGCCAAATGTGTGTAACCCAGCCTATTTAGCAAAATTAGCGACCCAATTAGCTGAAGATTACAACAACATTACCACCACGATTATAGATGAAAAAGCGATGGAAGAATTAGGTATGAATGCCTATTTGGCGGTTTCTCGTGGTTCTGAAAACCCTGCTTATTTGTCTGTCATTGAATTCAAAAATCATCCAAATCCCGATGCCAAACCGATTGTGTTAGTCGGCAAAGGTTTAACTTTCGATTCGGGCGGTATTTCCATCAAACCATCCGAAGCGATGGACGAAATGAAATACGATATGGGAGGTGCAGCTTCTGTTTACGGCACCATGAAAGCCTTAGCCGAAATGGATTTACCACTGAACGTCATTGGCGTGTTGGCAGGCTGTGAAAATATGCCAGATGGCAATGCTTACCGCCCAGGGGATATTCTTACCACAATGAATGGCTTAACGGTCGAAGTGTTAAATACCGATGCAGAAGGTCGCTTGGTTCTATGTGATACGCTTACTTATGTCGAACGTTTTGAGCCTGAATTGGTCATTGATGTCGCTACCTTAACAGGGGCGTGTATGATTGCATTAGGTGCTCACAACAGTGGATTGATGTCTACTCACAATAATCTTGCTCACGATCTGCTTAATGCTGCCGAAGAAGCAGACGATAAGGCATGGCGTTTACCACTAGGCGAAGAGTACCAAGAACAGCTTAAGTCTAACTTTGCTGACCTTGCCAATATTGGCGGGCGTTTAGGTGGGGCAATTACCGCAGGGCAATTCTTGTCAAACTTCACTAAAAAATATGCTTGGGCACATTTAGATATTGCGGGCACAGCGTGGAAATCAGGGGCAAGCAAAGGTGCAACAGGTCGCCCTGTGCCGTTGTTGAGTCAGTTTTTGATTAATCGAGTGAAAGGATAATCGCTTAATTTCCCTCCTTGTATTTATATTAGATATAGGGAGGGAAATACTTTTATATTTTGAACCAATTTGAAAAACATTAGTCAATTATAACCGCTTGTAATCAACTATTTAGACGCTTATGAAACTAAAGTCTCTTATTTTTAGCTCCTTATTTATTATAGGAATCACTTTTTATTTTTATGTTAAAAATAATGAAGATACTCAACAAATTCATTATATTACTGAGCCAGTCGCTCGAATTACGTTAGATAAAAATGTACTTGCTACAGGCTCAGTGCGAGCGAGTCAGCGTACTGAGGTTGGTGCACAGGTGTCTGGTAAAATTATTTCACTGAACGTTAAACTAGGACAAGCGGTTAAAAAAGGAGATTTAATTGCAGAAATTGATGCGAGTAACCAGAATAATACTCTTAGTACGGCTGAGGCAAATTTGACGTCTTATCAAGCAAAATTGAAGTCAGCACAAGTCGCTTTAGATATAGCTATGTCTAACTACAATCGTTTGGTTAAGCTTTACAAAACAAACAGCACATCATTAACCGAGTTGGATACTGCAAAAAATACGTTGGCATCAGCGAAAGCTAGTGTAGATGAAGTAAAGGCACAGATTAAATCAGCGGAAATTTCAGTCAATGATGCTAAAACAAATTTAAACTATACTCAAATCTTATCGCCAATGGATGGGATAATAGTTTCTGTGCCTGTATCAGTAGGACAAACGGTAAATTCAAATCAGACATCACCAACGATAGTACAAGTTGCTGATCTTTCAAAAGTACTGATTAAATTGGAAGTATCTGAAGGAGATATTTCTCAGATAAAAGAAGGACAACGCATTCAATTTACTACACTTGCTGAGCCGAATCACCCATATATAAGCCAGATTGATACGGTTGATCCTGCATTAACAACCTTAACTGACAATAACTATTCTGAACAATCAGGCAATACAGAAGCAATCTATTATTATGCAAATTCACTTGTTGATAATCCAACCAATAGTTTACGAATTGGGATGACCGTACAAGGACAAATTAATATTGAAAAACGTGAAAATATACTGGCTGTTCCAACATCTACGCTAAAAAAAAGAAATAAAGAAACTGTTGTTATGGTGCTTAAAAATAATCAAGTAGAAGAGAAATCAGTAAAAATAGGATTATCTGACGGTCAATACACGGAAATCATTTCAGGTCTTGAAGAAGGAGAGCTTGTCATAGTTACTCAGCGGAGTGACCAAGAAAAAATTGGTTTTGAACCGAAAAGAAGAATGTTTTAAAACTAACTTGAGCAAATAAAGAACGCTTTAGTACCAAACAAGCGAAATCAGAAAAATCACTATTGTCAAAAACTCAAACATTCCAACCTTTTTCACATTCCAACCTAATGTTGGCACGATAATTGCTCGTGCCAATGCAAATAAATAAGCCACAAAAATCGCATCCTCGCCTAAAAGAAGATAAACCAAACTAAGAACCAAATGAATGCCGATGCTGAGTTCCACATAAAGTGGATTTTTGCGTTCGCGGGCTAAGCTCTTTACATAGAAAGTCGTTGCAATAAAGAAAAGCGTTGGGTGAATTAGGAAAGCAAAATCGACCGCTTGCATAGCTAAATAATAAGTTGCCATTCCTGCAACACCAAAGGTTAAAATGCCAGCGATATCATTGAGTAAATGACGCTCATCACGCTTTTTAGCAAAATAGAATTGCACTAAACCAAGTGGTAATAATGGCAATGTAAAGAGTAAAACTTGAGGAGAAATAATTAGCACAGGCAACGCAAAAATTAGGCTAAGAACAAAGTAAATGGCTGCCCAGCGTTGATTTTTGGTGCTAGGTTTCTTGCTAAAAAGTTGAAAGAATGGATAAGAAAAAAGATAAAGAAAGAGCCACGCAATGCCAAATAGAAAGAGTTGCCAGTTATATTCTTTTGCTTGAATAACGGCATAGAAATAAGGTAAAAATGCCATTGCTAAAGCACCGTGCTGATTGGTAATAACAGGTTTCTCGTTTAGCATTATCTAATCTCTGGATATGTATTCAACTATTAAAAATATGAGGGAATTATTACGCAAATAATTTCCCAATACAACAGAAATAAAACGTAATTTTATTAAATATGCTTATTTTTTGTTGTAAAAAGAAAACACGCTAAAAATCTCAGCTTACGCCTGTTTTCTTTTTTTAATTGCTCAACACATTGAAATTCAAGATAAAATTGGTACTTTTGTCCACAATATACCACGCTGGAGCATTGCCGATTTCGGAGCAATGCAAGTACGTGTGGTGACTGTGCCGATTTACGCTACTAATATACCTTTCCAAGTTGAATATCTTATCAATAATGCTGATATTAAAATTCTCTTTGTAGGTGAACAAGCTCAAATGGATTGTGCTATTCAAATAGCGAACAACTGTACACAATTAATCAAAATTGTGGTAATGAAATCAAGTATCAATCTTCATAATCATCCACTTGCTTGCCATTGGGAAAACTTCATTCAAGTTGAAAAAAATATGACTGTACTTGAAACTCGTCTTGCATCCAAACGTTTGGATGATCTCTTTACGCTGATTTAACCTCTGGTACTACAGGTGACCCCAAAGGAGTCATGTTTGATTATGCTATGTTATCGAAAGCAGATTGAATTGATTATAGTTAATACATTTTTCTGAAAAAATAGCTGTTTGTAATGAATAATCTTTACAAGCGGTTATTTTTTGCTTCTTTATTGCAATTTTCCTTGTAATTTCATCCATTTTTGTCTAAATTCTTTAAGTTGTTTTGTTATTTATAAAAGGTCAAAAAATGAGCCAATTAGATTTAATCAAATCTTCTATCAAATCTATTCCTGATTATCCAAAAGCAGGCATTATTTTCCGCGATATTACTTCGTTACTTGAAGTGCCAGAAGCCTTCAAAGCAAGTATCGATGCGATTGTAGAAGAATTTAAAGATAAAGGGATTACCAAAATTGTTGGTACAGAATCACGTGGTTTTATCTTTGGTGCTCCTGTGGCTTTAGCTTTAGGCGTGCCTTTTGTGTTAGTTCGAAAGCCTAAAAAATTACCACGTGAAGTGATTTCGCAATCTTACCAATTAGAATATGGCGAAGATACACTTGAAATCCACACTGATTCTGTGAATGCGAACGACAATGTTTTGGTGATTGACGATTTATTAGCAACAGGCGGTACAATTGATGCAACCGCAAAACTTATCCGCAAATTAGGCGGTAAAGTCGAACACGCCGCTTTTGTGATCTGCTTGCCAGAATTAGGTGGTCGTGAACGCCTTGAGCAAGAAGGCATTAAATCATTCACTTTAGTGAATTTTGAAGGACACTAATCGAGTCATTATTATCAATGAGTTATCAAGTTTTAGCACGCAAATGGCGTCCGCAACGTTTTTCCGAAGTGGTGGGGCAACAACACGTTTTATCCGCATTAGAAAACGGATTACGTGAAAATCGCCTGCACCACGCTTATCTTTTCTCTGGCACGCGCGGGGTGGGTAAAACCTCAATTGCGCGTCTTTTTGCGAAAGGATTAAACTGTGAAACGGGCATTAGTGCAACACCTTGTGGCGAATGTGCGAACTGTAAAGCGATTGAAGAAGGGCGTTTTATTGACTTAATTGAGATCGATGCAGCCTCTCGTACCAAAGTGGAAGACACTCGCGAGCTACTTGATAACGTGCAATACAAGCCAACCGTTGGGCGGTTTAAGGTTTATTTGATTGACGAAGTGCATATGCTTTCTCGTCATAGTTTCAACGCATTATTGAAAACGTTGGAAGAACCGCCTGAATATGTCAAATTCTTGTTAGCGACGACAGATCCGCAAAAATTGCCGATTACGATCTTATCGCGTTGTATGCAATTCCATTTGCGTGCGTTAGATCAACATCAAATCGCTGATCATCTTGAGTTTATTTTAAAACAAGAAAACATCCCTTACGAACTGCCTGCTATTGAGAAATTAGCCAAAGCTGCTCAAGGCAGTATTCGTGATTCTTTAAGTTTGACAGACCAAGCGATTGCAGTCAGCAATGCCAATATTACGCTTGAAGCAGTCAGCCAAATGCTCGGTTTGATTGACGATCATCAACCGCTTGAATTGGTGATGGCACTTTCACAAGCTAACGGTGAAAAAATACTTTCTATCATTCAACAAGTAGCTGAAAAAGGTGTCGATTGGTCGCAATTATTAAGTGATGTAGCAGAGACCTTGCATAAAATCGCTCTATTGCAATTGGTTAAATCGCCTGAAACTAACGAAACGCCATTGCATTTGCTAGCAAAACAGATTGCCCCTGAAGATGTGCAGTTTTTCTATCAAATGATGTTGATGGGCAAAAAAGAGTTACTATTCTCACCAGAACCTCGTGCAGGTGTGGAAATGACTTTCTTACGTGCATTAGCCTTCCACCCAAAACGTGTGGAAGAGATTAACCATGTGCAGGTGCAAACCCAAACGGTAAACATTCCCCCTGCAAGCCGACCTTCAGTATCACCTGAGCAAAATATCGCTCAGCTTAAAGCACGCTTAGTGCCAAGTGAAAAAGCAGCTCAGTCAACAGCACAAGCGGTAGAAAATTCACCACAATTTGCAAAACCGCAAGAAAATCCAACCGCTTACACTCCAGCTGTAGCCCCTCAAGTTCAAACGCCTCCAGTCTCTGTGCCTACGATGTCACCTGCATTAGCGGCAATGCAAGCGAGAAAACAGCTACAACAGACACAAGATCAGCTAGCACAAACCGAAAAAAAAAAGCCGAATAACGCCGTAATGCCTTCAATGCAAAACTGTGCTCCTGACAAAAAAATGAATTTGCAAGAGCGGTTTATGTATTTGGCGGAAACCGAAAAAGCCGAACTTGAGCACGAAAAACAAGCGAAGCAAACGGTCGTTACCAATGACGAAGAGTATCGCTGGACTTGGCTCAATCCCGAATTAGAAAATCAAGAAGAAACAGCAAAACCCTCCGATATTAAGCAAGCTATTTTACAAGAACGTACCCCCGAATTAGTAGCGAAAACCATTGAGTTAGCCTGCCAACAAGATGAATGGGCAGCATTGGTTAATGAGCTTAAATTAGGTGGATTGACTCGCCAGATTGCATTAAATAGCTACTTGGCAGAAAAGCAAGATCATGAGCTTCATTTAGTGCTAAAACCGAATATGGCACATTTAGATAGTCCAGAAGCACGCCAAAGTTTAGCGTATGCGTTATCAGAAAAAGGTTTTGCTTACCAACTCACAATTGCTGATAATCCCGAACGCAAAACTCCGCTTGAAATTCGCCGGGCTATTTTTGAAGGTTTAACCCAAGAAGCAAGAAATGCCTTGCTTAATGATGCAAAACTGAAATTATTACGTGAAGCATTTGATGCCGAGTTGGATGAATCAACGATTAGGGCGGTGGCACATTAAGATCGTGCAGAGACTTTCAGGAAAGCCTCTGCAAATAGGAAAAAGCAAATAAACCATAAGTTATTTCGCAATGTATAAGTGGTATTAGATGCTTTTGCGATTATTGATAAATTGCTAACTTTTCAAATGCACGCAAGGCTTTTTCTCTCGCTTTTTCAGTATTTTCATCGCGAGCTAAAATCACGCCCATACGGCGGTGACCATCCACATTACCTTTACCAAATAAACGAATATTTGTGCCTACCTCTTCTAACACTTTATCGAGATTTCCAAATGCAACATTATTTGACTTACCTTCCACCACAATCGCTTTGGAGGCTGCTGGGCTAATTTGATAGATCTCTGGAATAGGTAAGCCTAAAATTGCACGAGCATGTAAGGCAAACTGGGAAAGTTCTTGAGAAGCCATTGTTACCATACCCGTATCGTGTGGGCGAGGAGAGACCTCGTTGAAAATAATTTCATCGCCACAAACAAAAAGTTCTACGCCGAAAATACCACGACCGCCAAGTGCTGAGGTGATCTTCTCAGCTACTTCTTGAGCTTTGTGTTGAGCTGTTTCGCTCATGACTTGTGGTTGCCAAGACTCTTGATAATCGCCATTTTTCTGAATATGCCCAATCGGTGCAAGGAATGAAGTACCGTGAATATGGCGAACTGTAAGTTGAGTAATTTCATAATCAAACTGAATAAATCCTTCTACAATTACACGACCGCTACCTGCACGGCCACCTTCTTGAGCATATTGCCACGCTTGCTTAATCTGGTCTTCTGATTTAATAATTGATTGCCCGTGTCCAGAAGAAGACATTATCGGTTTGACCACGCAAGGAATGCCAATTTCTGCAATGGCTTGCTTGAACGTCTCGAAATTATCTACAAAACGATAAGGTGAGGTTTTTAACCCTAATTCTTCAGCCGCTAAACGGCGAATACCTTCACGATTCATTGTTAGTTTTGTTGCTTTCGCTGTTGGAATCACGTTATAGCCTTCGTTTTCTAATTCCACTAAGGTATCAGTCGCAATGGCTTCCACTTCAGGCACAATGAAATCAGGCTTTTCTTTTTCGATCAACGTACGCAATGCCTGTCCGTCTAGCATTGAGATAGTATATGCTCGATGTGCCACTTGTTGAGCAGGTGCATTTTCATAGCGATCCACCGAAATTACCTCTACGCCTAAACGTTGAAGTTCAATCACGACTTCTTTACCTAATTCGCCTGAGCCTAACATCATTACTTTAGTTGCATTTGGCCTTAATGCTGTTCCGATTGTGGTCATGTCTTTGATCCTTTTGAGTAAAATAAAAAGCAAACGTTTGCGTAAATTATACAGAAAAGCGGTGAGATTTTGTAAATTTTTGTAAAATCTTACCGCTTGTTTTATGTGTTGTTATTCAATCGACTGCACCGCACTGCGAATTGTCATTTTGATCTCTGCTGAAATCAGGCTTGAGATTAAATCTTCAATTGATTTTACTTTTGCTTGATTGCCTTTTCCTTCGTCATCGAAATAACCTTCGGTTCTTAGGGTTGAAGTGAAGGTGGAGAATAATGATTTATCAAAAAATTCTGGTGCGTTAATGCCATGCAGAACAGATAAACGTTGAGCAATTGAACGGCTCTCTTTTTCAAGTTCTCCACGTGAAATATCAAGGCGATCGAGTAAGATGTTTAAACCGATAAAATAGCGTTGCAACAATTCACGCACGCCATTACTGTGTAGCTGTAATGAACGCAGATGAGCATTGTTCAGTTTGAATACATCGCTTTCACTTTTTACTAATTGCTGGCGAATAAATTCGTTTAAAATTAGCTCTATTTGGTTACGAAGTTCCGTATCATTAAAATGTAGAAATAATTCCGCTTTCAAGAACGGATAAATCTGTTGCACGATTTTGATAATTAAATCTTTTGAAACCGCTTCTAAGTGCAAAATTACGCTTGCTACGAGTGAAGGCAATACAAATAGATGTTGAATGTTATTGCGATAATAGGTCATTAACACGGCAGATTCGCGATCTAAACGGATGAGTTCACCAAAACTATCTTTTTCAGCGGTTACGCCTGAACGAGGTAATTTTAACACGTGTTCAAGCATCGCCTCTGCTGAGACGGTTGGGAGAGTCATCTCTTGAGAATAAGGAACGTTTCGGAAAAGTTGCAAATAACTTTCTACTTGTTCAATCAACTGCTCACGTGTTAATGCACGTTGGCGAGAAGCAAGCAATGCCGAGCCAATCAGGTTTTTCGCATTGACTGCCGCTGCTTTGTTGATATTGACCATCACTTTTTTAGCAAGGCTATCCACCGCTTCATTGAGCCATTTTGCACGCCCATCTTCGCTTGGTTCACGCCATGCTGGGAAGTGTTGGTTTAGATAGTGATTGATTTGGATTGGCTCGCCAAAGTTTACATAGCCTTGCCCTAGGTTTTTCAATTTTTTAATCACGCGAAGCACTAAGCCTGCGTTTTCTTTCTCTTTTGTCGCACCACGTAATTCTTTTGCGTAGGTATCCACTTCTAGCACGTGTTCATAACCGATATAAACAGGCACAATACTGATTGGGCGAGCTAAGCCACGTTGTAGGGCTTGAATAGTCATCGACATCATGCCTGTTTTAGGTTCAAGTAAACGACCTGTACGAGAACGCCCACCTTCAATAAAATACTCAACCGAGTAGCCACGATAGAAAAGCTCGGCTAAATACTCACGGAAAATAGTGGAATATAAGCGATTACCTTTGAATGTACGACGAATGAAAAATGCTCCCCAGCTACGGAAAAGTGAACCAACTGGAAAGAAATTCAGATTAATTCCCGCCGCAATATGAGGCGGAACTAAACCTTGATGGTAAAGTAAATAGGAAAGTAACAGGTAGTCCATATGGCTACGGTGACAAGGCACATAGACAATCTCGTGTCCTTCCAAGGCGAGTTTACGCACGCACTCACTGTTTTCAACATTGATACCTTGATAGAGCTTATTCCAAAGCCAGCTTAACAGACGATCTGCCATACGCAAGCTATCGTGTTTTACATCGGCTGCAATTTCATCAAGCATTTTGGCGGCTTCAGCACGTGCTTTTTCAAGCGGCATTTTTTTATTTTCTGCTTCATCCGCAATCGCTTTTTTCAATACTTCAGAATCTAACAATTTATTGAACATTGCTTGGCGATCAGGCAATTGTGGCCCCATCGCTGAATAGCGTTGTTTTGCAAAGTGCATACGAGCAATACGAGCCAACTTATGTGCGAGTTTTTCATCGACATCGTGATTTGCAACCATTTCATTTAAAGAGACCGCTTGTGAGAAACGGACGAAGTTATCACGACCATACCAAATGATCGAGAACATACGTGAAAATACACCTAACGCACGTAAATTGGGGGCTTTCTCTTTACCTGGTGCTCTTCCCCAAAGAACAGAAACAGGGATGAGTTGCACATCTAAATTGGGATCTTGTTTGTGTAAATCTAAATAGCGATGAATAGAGGCAACGGTTTCGCTTTTCGCTTCTTTTGATTTAAAAATGCGGCGATCTTCGTTTAAAAAGACGAAACGAGGCAATGAAACACCGTTAATCACATTTTGTTCTAACGGGTCAGGTAGGTTCAAACTACGGCAGTTTCGTTGCAAAATCAGGAGGTCTGATTGTGATGTATAAGGTAAAACGTAAATTAAAGGCTGTTCACGACTAAGTGTTAATTCGGTAATGGGATCGGTAGGAATAGATCGTGATTTTACTAGCAAAGAAAGCGGTAAATTCAACAATTTACGGTATAAATTAAGCAAAATTGACATTGGATTATCCTTTATTTATTTTGTCAAATTGGGGGCATTTTATCACAAAATTTTGAAAAAATTAGTTACAAATTATAGATTACTGTATATAATACCAAAGATTATGTATAAAAGACCAGAGAGGATAAAATGGCACGTAAACAATTAACTGATCGCCAGCAAGAAATCTTTGATTTTGTAAAAAATCATATCTCAACGACTGGTATGCCTCCAACACGTGTGGAAATTGCACGTGAAATCGGTTTCAAATCGCCTAATGCGGCAGAAGAGCATTTAAAAGCCTTAGCACGTAAAGGTTATATTGAGATGCTTTCGGGCACATCTCGAGGTATCCGTATTTTGGTTAATGACGAAGAAGCTGTAAATGAGGATAGTTTACCGCTGATTGGTCGAGTAGCAGCAGGGACGCCAATTGAGGCGATTGAACATATTGAAGATCACTACCCTGTGAGCGGTGCAATGTTTAACCCAACAGCGGATTATCTGCTTCGTGTAAACGGCAATTCAATGGAGAATATCGGCATTTTAGATGGCGATTTATTAGCTGTACATAAAACTAAAGTAGCTAAAAATGGGCAGGTAGTTGTGGCTCGTGTGGATGATGAAGTCACGGTAAAACGCCTTGAGAAAAAAGGTAATTTAATCTATCTTCATCCTGAAAATGATGAGTTAGAATCGATAGTCGTTGATCCGCGTTTTGAATATATTGAGATTGAAGGCATTGCCGTAGGGGTAATTCGTAGCAACGCTTGGATGTAATTTTCCCTTAATATTTCTTATAAAATGAATTTAGCTAAATTTCCTGTTTCTGAAACTGAATTATTAGCCAATGCCCATTGGTTAGCTGGTTTTCGATTAGGTGAAATTGCTGAAATGCTAAACATACCTGTTCCGAAAGATTTAAAGCACGATAAAGGGTGGGTTGGGCAGCTGATTGAAACGGCTCTCGGGGCAAAAGCGGGTTCGAAAGCCGAACAAGATTTTGCTCATTTAGGCATAGAACTCAAAACGCTCCCGATTAACGAACAAGGTGAACCGTTAGAAACGACGTTTGTAAGCCTTGCCCCGCTAGTGCAAAATAATGGCATCACCTGGCAAAGCTCGCACGTTCGACATAAATTGCAAAAAGTATTGTGGATGCCCATTGAAGGAAGTCGTCAGATTCCGCTTGCAGAACGGCATATTGGGCAACCGATTCTATGGCAACCCTCTTTAGAGCAAGAGAGACAACTCCAACGAGATTGGGAAGAGTTGATGGAATTGATCGTATTAGGGCAGTTACATCAAATTAATGCTACATTGGGAGAAGTGCTACAGCTTCGTCCTAAAGGCAGAAATAGCAAGGCACTTACCAATGCGGTAAATGAACAAGGGCAGCCAATTCAATCCTTGCCTCTAGGCTTTTATTTGAGAAAGCAATTTACTCGACAGATCTTGCAGAAATTTCTGCTGACAAGTTAATGGTGTTCGCATATTAAGAAAGGGAATTTCCCGCATCATGTAGCAATTACACAAAGCCATATGTAAATAGTTGTATCTCTTGAATGTAGGGGCGGAGTTTATCCCCGCCCAAAATCATATAAATATATATAAAGGGTGAGTATCCCCCCACGCAAAAGCAATACTGACTAGGTTGGAAAAATATAACGACGATCTAAAATTTATTTAAAGATAAATTATGTTACTGATTGATTTAAAAGACAAAGTACTCTCTCAAGAAGAAGTCGAGTTACTCGAACATCCTCTCGTCTCGGGTGTAATTTTGTTTAGCCGAAATTTTTACGATAAACCGCAAATTCAGGCATTCATTAAAGAAATTCGCCAACGTGTAAAAAAGCCACTGCTGATTACTGTTGATCAAGAAGGCGGGCGAGTACAGCGTTTCCGTGAGGCGTTTACATCGCTACCAGCAATGCAATCTTTTGCTCAGCTTGCTCAAAATGAACAAGAGGCAAAACAGCTTGCTTATGAAACAGGTTGGGTAATGGCGAGTGAAATGTTTGCCTTAGATATTGATTTAAGTTTTGCCCCAGTGTTGGATTTAGGACATCAAAGTCAGGCAATTGGTGATCGTGCTTTTTCGCAACATCTCAATGAATTACTACCGCTTGCTGAATGCTTTATTGATGGCATGAGAGCTGTTGGAATGGCAACGACAGGTAAACATTTTCCAGGACACGGACATGTTTTAGCCGACTCTCATTTAGAAACTCCCTTTGATGATCGCCCGAAAGCGGTGATTTTTGAGCAAGATATTCAGCCATTTAAACAGCTGATTGCGAAAAATAAACTCTCTGCGATTATGCCTGCTCACGTGATTTATACTCAATGCGATAGCCAACCTGCCAGCGGTTCAAGTTATTGGTTAAAAGAGATTTTACGCCAGCAATTAAATTTTAATGGCGTGATTTTCTCCGACGATTTAGGTATGAAAGGGGCGGGATTTATGGGCAATTTTGTTGAACGTGCAAAAAAAGCGATTTCAGCAGGTTGTGATTTATTACTGCTTTGTAATGAACCTGAAGGTGTGGTACAGGTGTTGGATAATTTAAACTATCAACCTACTCAAGCACAGAAAGAACGCCATATTAGCTTGATGAAACACAGGCATATCAGTTGGTCTGATTTAGAGAAAAATTGGGACTATTTACAAGCCTCTGCTCGTTTGAG
>NZ_JAHAHT010000011.1 GCF_018373095.1 Haemophilus parahaemolyticus | reverse complement strand
ACACAAGATTTCGCTGATAACTTAGACGGCGACTTCAAAGTACGTAAATTCTTAAACAAAGAGTTAGCGAACGCTTCAGTATCACGTATCACTATTGAACGTCCTGCGAAAAGCATTCGTGTAACTATCCACACAGCTCGTCCTGGTATCGTTATCGGTAAAAAAGGCGAAGATGTTGAAAAATTACGTAACGCAGTAGCGAAAATCGCAGGCGTTCCAGCACAAATCAACATCGCTGAAGTGAAAAAACCAGAGCTAGATGCAAAATTAGTAGCAGATAGCATCGCTTCTCAACTTGAGCGTCGTGTTATGTTCCGCCGTGCTATGAAACGTGCAGTACAAAACGCAATGAAATTAGGTGCTAAAGGTATCAAAGTTGAAGTTAGCGGTCGTTTAGGTGGTGCAGAAATTGCTCGCTCAGAATGGTATCGTGAAGGTCGTGTACCTCTACATACTCTTCGTGCAGACATCGATTATAACACTGCAGAAGCTCACACAACTTACGGCGTAATTGGCGTTAAAGTGTGGATCTTCAAAGGTGAAATTCTTGGTGGTATGGCGGCAGTGATCGAATCTGAAAAAGAACCAGCGGCACAGCCTAAAAAGGCGCCACGTGGCAAAGGTCGTAAATAAGGAGAATCACTGAATGTTACAACCAAAACGCACAAAATTCCGTAAAGTACACAAAGGCCGTAACCGTGGTATCGCGGGCGGTACTGAAGTGAGCTTCGGTACATTCGGTTTAAAAGCAGTTGGTCGTGGTCGTTTAACAGCACGTCAAATTGAAGCAGCGCGTCGTGCGATGACTCGTGCAGTTAAACGTCAAGGTAAAATCTGGATCCGTGTGTTCCCAGACAAACCAATTACTGAAAAACCATTAGAAGTCCGTATGGGTAAAGGTAAAGGTAACGTTGAGTACTGGGTAGCTTTAATCCAACCGGGTAAAGTATTATATGAAATGGATGGTGTTTCTGAAGAAATCGCACGTCAAGCATTTGCATTAGCGGCAGCGAAATTACCAATGAAAACCACATTTGTAACTAAGACGGTGATGTAATGAAAGCTCAAGAACTACGTAATAAAAATGTTGAAGAGCTGAATGCTGAGTTAGTAAACCTTTTAGGTGAACAATTCAAATTGCGTATGCAAGCAGCCACCGGTCAGCTTCAACAAACCCACCAGTTAAAACAAGTGCGTCGTAGTATTGCACAAGTTAAAACTGTATTAACCGAGAAGGCGGGTGAGTAATGACTGATAAAATTCGCACAGTACAAGGTAAAGTAGTCAGCGACAAAATGGACAAATCATTTGTTGTTGCGATTGAACGCACGGTAAAACACCCGTTATACGGTAAATTTATCCGTCGTACAACTAAATTACACGTACACGATGAAAACAACGAAGCTAAATTAGGTGATGTAGTTGAAATCAAGGAATGTCGTCCTGTTTCAAAAACAAAAGCACACACTTTAGTTCGTGTTGTTGAGAAAGCAGTAGCTTAATCAGCAAATCAATATTAAGCCCTCTAGCAGCAATGCTGGAGGGTTTTTTTATGCCTGATTTTCCAAAGAAGTATACTTCTTTTACTTGTTATTGACATAACAAGTAAAACATATTGAAGAACAACTTATAAGGAAGAAATTATGTAAGGTACAATTAATCTACCTCATACTTGCCCTAAATGTGGCGCAACAGCTCATACAGCACAAGAGTTACAAGAAAAATTTGGCTATCGTACAATTAATACTGGTTCTGCGACTAATCAGAGCTGGTGTAAAAAATGCCGTTCATAATTATCTAATATGGGTAGATATATGAAAAAAACGAGTGATGATCTTCTTATTGACCTCTTTTCTTTACTTTGGAAAGGCGGTGTAGCTGTTTATAAGACTTTTGCTGGATCCTCTGAGTCAGGAAAAGAAGCTAGAGATAATGCAAAACGTGAGTTTGAAACTAAATCTGCTGAATGGCGAGAAGCTAGAGATGAGCTTGAAAAACTAAAACAGGAACGAGAACGAAATAAATAAGTTCTTAATTAAAAGTGGTCATTTTCCTCAGCGATTTTGCAAATGACATTGGGAAAATGACCGCTTGTTTTATTCTTTAATTACTCAACCGTCACCGATTTCGCGAGGTTACGTGGTTGATCTACATCAGTCTCTTTAATTAACGCAATGTGGTATGAGAGTAGTTGAAGTGGTACGGTGTAGAAAATTGGAGCAGTTACTTCATCAACTTTCGGGAACACCAAAGTTTTGTAGCCTAAGCCTGCATCGTGGTCGGCGAAGATAAATAATTGACCGCCGCGTGCTTTCACTTCTTCAATGTTAGATTTCATTTTTTCCGATTGCCTTGCTTCCTCCTTCGTTATGGTTTAACCAATCAAACTTTTTCCCGCCGACGCTTGCCGATTGGAGTTGGATTGTGGTGTACGGTGTGGGGCGGGCTTAACACTGTTGGTGATTTATTTGTGCTCAAGAAAGTACAAAATAAGGCGAACACGATGTTCGCTTTTTTTATAGGAGTTATTTGCTGAATATATGGAGTAAATTGCTATAAATTTATAATGTGATCTAGATCTCCTTTTTTGCATAAAAAATCTATTATGATGATTTTGCTTTATCAATAAGCAATATAATCGGTGATATTAACTCATTGATTTAATTAAATAATTTAAGTAAATAGGAGAATCAATATGAGATTTACTAAAAGAACTTTTCTTAAATCAGTTATGGCAACTGCGGTACTCTCTGTTGCTGGATTAAGCTCCAATCTAGCATATTCTAGCTCTCCAGAAACAATTAAGTTAGGTTATTTGGTTAAACAACCTGAAGAGCCTTGGTTCCAAACAGAATGGGCTTTTGCAGATAAAGCTGCGAAAGATATAGGTAATTTAGAAATCATAAAAATGGCAATTCCTGATGGCGAAAAAACATTAAATGCCATCGATAATTTAGCTGCAAGCGGTGCAAAAGGGTTTGTGATTTGCACACCTGATCCACGTTTAGGACCTGCGATTATGGCGAAAGCGCGTTCTTATGATTTAAAAGTGATTGCGGTGGATGATCAATTCTTAAATGCAGCAGGCCAACCAATGACAAAAGTTCCTCTGATTATGATGGCTGCAACAGAAATTGGTGAGCGTCAAGGTCAAGAATTATATAAAGAGATGCAGAATCGAGGATGGGATGTAAAAGATACTGCAGTATTGGCTATTACAGCAGATGAATTAGATACTGCTCGCAGACGTACGGAAGGAGCCATTTCTGCTTTAATCAAAGATGGATTCCCTGAAAAACAAATTTATAAATCACCGACTAAAAGCAATGATATTCCAGGTGCATTAGATGCAGCCAATTCTATGTTAGTACAACATCCTGAAGTGAAAAATTGGCTGATTGTTGGTATGAATGACAACACGGTGTTAGGTGGAGTGCGTGCTACAGAAGGGCAAGGATTTAAACCTGAAAATGTTGTTGGTATTGGGATTAATGGCGTGGATGCGGTGAATGAGCTTTCTAAACCAAATGCAACAGGATTTATTGGCTCTTTATTACCAAGTCCAGATGTTCATGGATATAGCAGTACTGAAGCATTATATAAATGGGTAAAAGATGGTGTTGAGCCTGAAAAATATGTTGCAGTAAAAGATGTTGTGTTCTTAAAACGCGATAATTTTAAAGAAGAACTTGCGAAAAAAGGTTTATAAGAGTTATAGCACTACTGGTATTCGGTTCTGAATACCAGTAGTACCTTTCTAAGTTAACTAGAAATAGGAGTTCGATATGCAGATTCCTTATTTAGAATTTGATGATATTAGTAAAACCTTCCCTGGTGTTAAAGCTTTGCAACATGTTTCATTTAAATGTTATGAAGGTAAAGTTCATGCATTAATGGGAGAAAATGGTGCAGGTAAATCAACATTGCTTAAGATTTTAAGCGGTAATTATTTGCCAACAGACGGTAAGTTATCGATTGGCGGCAAAATAATGACCTTTAAGAATACTAAAGAAGCTTTACTTGCAGGTGTTGCTATTATCTATCAAGAGCTGAATATTGTTCCAGAAATGACAGTGGCTGAAAACCTTTGTCTTGGGCAATTACCGAATGCATTTGGATTGGTCGATAAAAAGGAATTAGTTGCAAGGACACAGCGTTATTTAGATAAATTAGATCTCAATATCTCACCGAATACGCCATTAAAAGAGCTTTCTATCGGTCAGTGGCAAATGATTGAAATTGCGAAAGCGTTAAGTCGTGGAGCTAAGATCATTGCTTTTGATGAGCCGACTAGTAGTCTTTCAGCACCAGAAATTGAAAAGCTATTTAGCGTTATTAACGAGTTAAGATTGGAAGGTAAGGTTATTCTTTATGTTTCTCACCGTATGGAAGAGATTTTCCGTATTAGTGATGAAATTACTGTATTGAAAGATGGACAGTATGTCGAAACTTTTTCTGATTTGAGCAAAATTAATAACGATGTATTAGTTCGTAGCATGGTTGGGCGAAACCTTGGCGATATTTATAATTACCGTCCCCGTGAAATTGGAAAAACACGCCTAAAATTGACCGCTCTTAGTGGTACTAAACTCAAAGGTGACTTTAACTTAGACGTTAAAGCTGGTGAAATCCTAGGGTTATTTGGATTAGTAGGTGCAGGACGTTCAGAGTTATTAAAAATTATCTTTGGGGCAGATCCTATGACATCAGGAACGATTGAATTAGATGGGCAATCGGTCCGAATTAATAAACCGAAAGATGCGATAGAACAAGGGATTGTACTTTGTCCTGAAGATCGGAAAAAAGAAGGTATTATTCCAACCGCTGCTGTGGGTGAAAATATCAATATTAGTGCTCGCCGCTCTCATAATTTCTTGAAATTTATCATTAATGATAAATGGGAGAAGGAAAATGCGGAAAAACAACGTCGGCAGATGAATGTGAAAACCCCATCTATTGAGCAACTTATTGTTAATTTATCTGGTGGTAATCAACAAAAGGCAATTTTAGGGCGTTGGCTATCAGAAGATATTAAAGTGTTGTTATTAGATGAACCTACTCGAGGCATTGATGTTGGGGCAAAATCTGAAATTTATGACCTTATTTTTAAATTAGCTGATGAGAAATTAGCCATTGTTGTGGTATCGAGTGATTTACCAGAAGTTATTGGTTTATCCGATCGTATTATGGTCATGCGGGCCCAGAAAATTATGGGCATTGTAGAGCGTGAAGATGCTACCGAAGAAAATATTCTGAAGCTTGCAATGGTAGAAAGTTAAGCTGCTTAGTCTATAACAAGTTAATTTTGGAGATTTACTATGAGTAATGTAAATTCAATGGAAAAACGTAATGTCAGTTTGCTAAATAAAATCTGGAATTCCTATGGAATGTTGTTGATTTTCTTTGTTATTTTTATTGCTTCTTGTATTTTTATTCCTAATTTTGCAACGGCAATTAATATGAAAGGACTTGGTTTAGCAATTTCGATGAGCGGTATGGTTGCATGCGGCATGTTATTCTGCCTTGCTGCGGGTGAAATTGACTTGTCAGTTGCTTCTGTAATTGCTTGTGCAGGTGTTGTTACTGCTGTGGTGCTAAATCAAACACAGAATATTTTCTTTGGTGTTTCGGCTGGGTTAGGTTTAGGAGCATTAATTGGCTTGATCAACGGATTAGTGATTGCTAAATTAAAAATTAACTCTCTGATTACGACACTTGCAACGATGCAGATTGCTAGAGGTTTAGGTTATATTATTTCGGATGGTAAAGCGGTTGGTATTACGACTGAAGAATTTTTTGATATTGGTTACGAAGCTATTTTCGGTATTCCATTACCCATTATCTTTACGATTATCTGTATTGCCATTTTCGGTTTTCTATTAAGTAAAACGACTTACGGGCGTAATACATTGGCTATCGGGGGTAATGAAGAAGCATCTCGCTTGGCTGGAATTAATGTGGATCGTACTAAACTAATTATTTTTGTGTTGTCAGGCTTGGTTTCCGCTCTTGCTGGTGTGATTCTTGCAGCTCGTATGACAAGTGGACAACCGATGACATCAATTGGTTTTGAATTAGTCGCAATTTCAGCTTGTGTGCTTGGTGGCGTATCATTAAATGGTGGTGTGGCTAAAATTTCATTCATTATTGCAGGGGTATTAATTCTCGGTACTATCGAAAATGCGATGAATTTGTTGAATATCTCCCCATTTGCTCAATATGTTGTGCGTGGATTAATTTTGCTTATTGCGGTAATTTTTGATAAATATAAACAAAAATTCATCAACGTATAGCAAGAGTAACATGAAAGAAAATGAAGTGAATGCACAACTTAACCCGTTACTACCAGGTTATAATTTTGGAGCCTATTTAGTGGCGGGTTGTACCCCAATTCAGAAAGGAGAAGCATTAGATTTTGCTATTAACCGTCCGAATGGAATGAAAGGGTACATTATTAATCTAACGATCAAAGGTAAAGGCACTGTTTTTAGCGGAAAGAGTGCCTTTGATTGTTCTGTTGGTGATTTGTTATTATTTCCTCCGAATGCTGTACATTATTATCATAGAGCTGATGATGCAGAAGAGTGGCATCATCAATGGATTTATTTCCGACCAAGAGCCTTATGGCTAAATTGGCTAAATTGGAGTGATACGTTTAATCATGTTGGTCGGCTTATGATTACAGATCCTCAAACTTACCAAAACATTCTTCAATTATTTCAATTAATCGAAAGAGAATATCATTCAAATGAGTTACTTAGTGAAGAGATGTCAATGTGTTTATTAGAGCAACTTCTTATTAAATGCTTCAAATTAGATCCTTCTAATAAGCAACGATTATTGGATTCCCGCATTTTAGCAACTTGTCATTTTATTACCGATAATCTAGACAAAAATTACAGTATTAGCGAAATTGCTTCTAATATTCATCTTTCACCATCAAGATTGGCTCATCTTTTTGTTAAACAAGTAGGAACTGGAATTATTAAATGGCGAGAAGAGCAAAGAATGATCAAAGCACAATATTTGTTACACGCTTCTAATGCACCGATTTATCATATTGCACGACAATTAGGCTATGACGATCAACTTTATTTCTCACGCTTATTTAAACGGCATACAGGATTGAACCCATCCGAATATCGTAATTCAAGATAAGTATCTATTTGATTTTAAATACTAAAATAATTATTTATGTATCGCTAATAGGAGAATTATTAGCGATATTTTTTTATTTTTGAACTACCTCACAAATTAGAATGAGTAGCTATTTTATCCATATAAATAGCAGCTTTGGTTCTAACTTTTCTTTCTATTTAAGGCTAAGATTTCCGCAAATTGCATATCAATATCTTATGTATTCAAACCTAAGAAAATGGGAGGAATAGTATGCAAGAAGGAAAAGCACTTATTCTAAATGGTGAAGTTTCTATCGGTATTGAATTTGGTTCAACCCGTATTAAAGCTGTCCTGATTGATGCTCAAGGTCATATTCTGGCAACAGGTGGATTTAATTGGGAAAACCAACTTGTTAATGGTATTTGGACATATTCTCAAGACGCTATTTTAAAAGGATTGCAAAGTGCTTATCAGTCACTAAGACTTTCAGTTGAAGAAAAATATGGTGTATCTATTACTTCAGCTAAGGCGATTGGTGTTAGTGGAATGATGCATGGTTATATCCCGTTAGATAGCCAAAATCATCAACTTGTGCCATTTCGTACTTGGCGTAATAACTTTACGGAAAATGCAGCCAAAAAATTAACTGCTCTTTTTAACTACAATATTCCTCAACGATGGAGTATTGCTCATCTTTATCAAGCTATTCTTAATCAAGAATTGCATGTGGCTCAAATTGATTATTTAACTACGTTAAGCGGCTATGTGCATTGGCTGTTAAGCGGTCAAAAAGTATTAGGAATTGGCGAAGCCTCGGGAATGTTCCCGATTAATTCGCAAATACAGACTTATGATCAATCCATGTTGGATTCGTTTGATAATTTAGTTGCGGAATATCAATATCCTTGGAAGCTCTCAGCACTTTTACCTAAAGTATTAAAGGCAGGTGAATGTGCGGGCTATTTAACTGAAGAAGGAGCTAAATTATTAGATCCAAGCGGTCAATTACAAGCAGGAATTTGCATGTGTCCGCCAGAAGGGGATGCAGGCACAGGTATGGTTGCAACCAATAGTATCAAAGAAACCACTGGCAACATTTCAGCGGGAACTTCTGCTTTTGCCATGATAGTGTTGAAAAAAAACCTTTCTAATGTTTATGAGCAACTGGATATGGTTACAACGCCTACAGGCAAACTTGTTGCAATGGCTCATTCTAATAACTGTACGACAGATATTAATGCGTGGGTGAATATTTTTGGTGAATGCTTGACTTTATTTGGTGCAGAGCAGAACGCGGAAGTGCTTTATGAAAAACTCTTCCAGCATGCATTAAACGGTGAAGATGACTGTGGTGGCTTGTTATCTTATGGATTCTATTCTGGAGAGCACGGGGTCGGTTTAGCGGAAGGTTGCCCTCTATTTCTCCATCCAACAGAAAGTCATTTCAATTTAGCTAATTTAATTCGCATTCATTTGTATAGTGCTTTTGGGGCAATGAAATTGGGTATGGATATTTTAATGAAGCAAGAGAAAGTAGAGATTACGCAAATTCTTGCTCATGGCGGTATTTTCAAAACCCCTAATGTGGCTTCAAAAATTTTAGCATCCGCTCTTAATGTACCTATTGCGGTAATGGATACTGCGTCAGAAGGGGGAGCTTGGGGGATTGCGTTACTCGCTAACTATTTAGATTACGCATCAACCCAATCTTTAGAGCAATATTTAGATGACAATATATTTAAACGCACAACTGTTTCTATTAGTGAACCAGAACCATTAATGATAGAGGGGTATAAGCAATTTATACAGCGTTATGTTCAAGGTATTGCTATTGAAAAAGAAGCAATAAAGTTGGGACATATAAACCATTAGCTTATTTATTGATATTTAATCAGGAGTCGTACGATGGAATTTATTAAAAAACTTGAAGTTTGGTTTGTGGTAGGAAGCCAACATTTGTATGGTGCAGAAGCATTACAGCAAGTGAAAAAAAACGCAGAGCAAATTACCTCTTACTTAAATCAACAAAACCCATTTATCCAAATTAAGTTAAAAGCAGTAGCCACAACGCCCGATGAAATGCTTTCCGTTTGCCAAGAAGCAAATAATACTGATCAATGTGCGGGTTTGATTGCTTGGATGCATACATTTTCACCGTCAAAAATGTGGATTACAGGTTTATCTCAATTGAATAAACCGCTATTACAATTCCATACTCAATTTAACCAAAACATTCCTTGGAATGACATTGATATGGATTATATGAATTTACACCAAACCGCACATGGTGATCGTGAGTTTGGATTCTTAGCAGCTCGCTTACGTAAGCCGAGAACCATCGTTGTTGGGCATTGGCAAAGTTCGGCAGTAAAACAAAAATTAGATCGCTGGATGCGTGTTATTGCAGCCATTTATGACCAAAAACACCTCAAAGTGGCTCGCTTTGGCGATAATATGCGTGAAGTAGGAGTAACTGAAGGCGATAAAGTTGAAGCTCAAATTAAATTTGGTTATAGCGTAAATGGATATGGCGTATATCAATTAGTCGATGCGATTGAAAAAATAAAAGAGGAAGATGTATCTGCTTTAGTTAAAGAGTATGAAGCAAGTTATGAATTAGTAGAAAGCTTGCAAGCAAGCGGTTTAAAACGCAAAGCACTTCTCGATAATGCTCGTATTGAATTGGGGCTAAAAGCCTTTCTAGAACAAGGTGGATTTAAAGCATTTACAGATACTTTCGAAAATCTTAATGGTTTAAAACAGCTACCTGGGCTTGCTGTTCAACGTTTAATGGAGCAAGGATATGGATTTGGTGCTGAAGGCGACTGGAAAACAGCAGCTTTAGTTCGTGCGGTCAAAGTGATGAGTTATGGCTTACCGAAAGGTTCTTCTTTTATGGAGGATTATACTTATAACCTTGATGAAAATAATGAAGTGGTTTTAGGGGCACATATGTTAGAGGTTTGCCCATCGATTGCCGAGACAAAACCTGTATTAGATATTAAGCCATTAGGTATTGGCAGTAAAGATGACCCAACTCGCTTAATTTTTACTTCAAAATCTGGTCCTGCGGTAAATACAACCATTGTTGATATGGGAAATCATTTCAGAATGATTGTGGCAGATATTGATGCTATTGAAAAACCGTATGAAATGCCTAATTTGCCAGTAGGACATGCTTTCTGGAGATTACAACCTAATTTTGATATTGGAACCCAAGCTTGGGTTTTAGCTGGCGGAGCGCATCATAGTGCATTTAGCTTAGATATTGATGCAGAAATGCTACGTATTTTTGCAGAATTTTTTGGTATAGAGTTTATTCATATCAATAGCAAAACAGAACTTGCTTCATTGAAAAATGAATTACGCTGGAATGATATTGTATATAGATAGATGATAGAGGGAAACAAGGCGAACATGATGTTCGCCTTTCTTTGTGAGTTATAGAGAAATTAAAGAATATCCAACAATTCTACTTCAAATACTAATGTTGCAAATGGAGGAATTGATGCACCTGCACCTCGTTCGCCATAAGCTAATTCGTGAGGGATAGTTAAACGCCATTTTGAGCCAACTGGCATCATTTGTAATGCTTCAGTCCAACCTTTGATCACGCCGTTTACTGGGAATTCAGCTGGTGTGCCGCGTTTTACTGAGCTGTCGAAAACCGTACCGTCAATTAAAGAACCTGTGTAGTGAACACGAACGGTGCTGTCTGCTTTTGGTGTTTCGCCTGTGCCTTCGCTTAATACTTCGTATTGTAAACCGCTTTCAGTGGTGTTCACGCCTGCTGCTTTTTTGTTCTCTTCTAAGAACGCTTTATTCTCTTCATCTAATGTTTTGAATGCTGCCATTTGAGCTTCTTCAGCACGTTGGCTTAATGTTTGAAGTGCTTGTGTCACTTCGTTTAAATCTAATGCAGGTGGGTTTTGATTTAACACATCGTAGATACCCCGTGCGACCGCTTCTGCATCTACGTCCATTCCGCTACCTAAAAGTTGCTGACCAATTTGTAAACCAATACCATAGCCGCCTTTTGCTTCTACGCTGTCGAATTTCACTGAGTTGAAATCTAATGCCATTTTTTGTTCCTTATATTTAAGTTAAGATTTGCCAGTTATGGGGCTGAATTTGGTGAATACAAGGCAATGCGAGAAAAAAGCGGTCAAGTTTCATGGAAATTTTGCAAGGTTTTGCAAAAAATGTACCGCTTGTGAGGTCTTCTTAAAATAGAATAGTTAATCGTTATGAAAAAACTGTAAAATAGGGCTTAACTAAACCGAGAAAGTTTATTTAATTTAAAGAATATGAAAAAGTTTGATTTAACTACTGAACAGAATATTTTACGTGTTGTACAAGAAGAAGTGGTGCCTGCTTTGGGCTGCACAGAGCCGATCTCTTTGGCATTAGCTTCCGCAACCGCCCGTTATTATTTAGGCAAAATACCTGAACGCATTGAGGCGAAAGTTTCGCCTAATTTAATGAAAAATGGAATGGGTGTAACCGTGCCAAATACGGGCACAGTTGGTCTGCCCATGGCTGCAGCAATTGGGGCGATTGGTGGCGATCACCAAGCGGGGCTAGAAGTGCTGAAAAATATCTCTACCGAACAAGTTGCTCAAGCCAAACAGATGATGAGTCAGAATTTAGTGAACGTCGCGATTTTTGATACTGAGCATATTTTGTATTCGGAAGCGACTCTGTTCTCGGAAAACGAGAGCGTAACAGTTCGCATTGCCGCCCATCATACCAATGTAATTTATATCGAGAAAAATGGCGAGGTGCTTTTCTCTGTGCCTTGTTTGGTCGATAGCGGCAATGCACCGTGTGTCTTTTCAGAACTGACCGCCAAAGATATGTTCGATTTCTCAATGGGTGTGGAGTTAGACAAAATTCGCTTTATTCAACGTGCTGCCGAGCTTAATTCTGCCCTTTCACAAGAAGGCTTGCGAGTCGATTACGGATTGCATATTGGGCGAACCTTACAAAAGCAAATTGGGAGAGGCTTAATCAGCGATGATTTGCTTAACCGCATTGTGATTGAAACCACCGCCGCCAGCGATGCTCGTATGGGGGGTGCTAATTTACCTGCAATGAGTAACTCAGGTTCAGGCAACCAAGGCATTACCGCCACGATGCCAGTGGTAGTGGTTGCTCGCCATATCAACGCCAGTGAAGAACAGCTCATTCGTGCCTTATTCCTTTCACATTTAATGGCGATTTATATTCATAGTAAATTGCCTAAACTCTCAGCTCTCTGTGCGGTAACCACTGCGGCGATGGGCAGTTGTGCAGGTGTGGCATGGTTGCTGACCGAGAGTTTTGATGCAATTAGTATGGCTATCAGCAGTATGATCGGCGACATCAGTGGTATCATCTGCGACGGTGCGGCAAACAGCTGTGCAATGAAGGTTTCTACCAGCGTGACTTCTAGCTATAAATCGATTTTAATGGCATTAGATAACACACAAGTCACAGGTAATGAAGGGATTGTTGAACACCAAATCGATCGCTCGATCAACAACCTCTGTGCGATTGCCAGCCGAAGTATGCAATATACGGATCGCCAAGTGATTGAGATAATGGTGAGTAAGCCGAAGATTAAAGCGTGAATTTAGAGTCTACCATTACTAAATGGTTAAGCGGTCAAAAAAAGTAAGTTATTTACAAATTTTGACCGCTATTTATTCCTATTTAAGAATGATTTGTAACTAATTGTTGCAAATCATTTTTGTTTGTAGATAATGGGCATTCGTTTTGTAATGTAAATGTAACACTTTATCTATGAAAATTCTTTATGCACTTCTAGGTTTTATTTTTCTGGGCATTGGTATTGCGGGAATTATTTTACCCGGTTTACCAGGTACCGTTTTTTTATTAAGTGCACTTTTCTGTTTTACTCGTAGTTCTGAACGTTTACATAATTGGTTTATTCATACTAAGATTTATCAAAAACATTTAAAAGAATTTAACGAACAACGTGCATTAACCAAAAAAGCAAAAGTGCGTATTCTGATGATCGGTACAATTGCAATGGGAATTACTTTTTTCCTTACTTCCTCTTGGGTGATTAAGAGTGTTATTTTATGTGCTTTGGTTGTGAAATATGCAGTATTTTTCTTCTATATTAAGACGTTAGATCAAGAAATAGAGTATTCTTAAAGTATTCAAACAAAAGGTAGGCTTTTTCCTACCTTTATTTTTTGTGATCTATATCATAAAACTATTAGAAAGGCGTAGATGAATTGGGCTTAAATCAGTACTATATACCCCAAATTTATTATCCAACCCTTTTCACAACTCACGGAGTATTTTATGGAATTTCGTATTGAAAAAGACACCATGGGCGAAGTGCAAGTACCAGCAGAAAAATACTGGGCGGCGCAAACTGAACGTTCACGTAATAACTTCAAAATTGGGCCGGAAGCCTCAATGCCGCACGAAATCATTGAAGCATTTGGTTATTTGAAAAAAGCAGCAGCATTTGCTAACCACGATTTAGGTGTGTTGTCTGCTGAAAAACGCGATTTGATCGCACAAGCCTGTGATGAAATTCTAGCGAATAAACTTGACGATCAATTCCCGCTTGTAATCTGGCAAACAGGTTCTGGTACACAATCGAATATGAATGTGAATGAAGTGGTCGCAAACCGTGCACACGTTTTACATGGCGGTAAATTAGGTGAAAAATCTATTATTCACCCGAATGATGATGTGAACAAATCACAATCTTCAAATGATACTTTCCCAACGGCAATGCACATTGCAGCATACAAAAAAGTGGTAGAAACCACCATTCCTGCGGTAGAACGCTTACAAAAAACTTTAGTAGCAAAATCTGAAGCATTCAAAGATGTAGTGAAAATTGGTCGTACTCACTTAATGGATGCAACCCCATTAACATTAGGTCAAGAGTTCTCGGCTTATGCCGCACAATTACACTTCGGTTTAATCGCACTGAAAAATACGCTTCCGCACTTACGTCAATTGGCATTAGGTGGCACAGCGGTAGGCACAGGTTTGAACACACCAAAAGGCTATGATGTGTTAGTTGCAGATTACATCGCAAAATTCACCGCTTTACCATTCGAAACAGCAGAAAATAAATTCGAAGCATTAGCAGCACACGATGCAATCGTGGAAACTCACGGTGCATTAAAACAGTTAGCAGTGAGTTTATTTAAAATCGCCAACGACATTCGCTTATTAGCGTCAGGCCCACGTTCTGGTATCGGTGAAATTTTAATTCCAGAAAACGAACCAGGCTCATCCATTATGCCGGGTAAAGTAAATCCAACCCAATGCGAAGCGATGACGATGGTTTGTGCACAAGTGTTAGGTAACGACACCACCATTTCATTCGTGGGCTCACAAGGTCACTTCCAATTAAACGTGTATAACCCAGTAATGATCGCAAACTTCTTACAATCTGCACAATTATTAGCAGATGCGTGCGTATCATTCGATGAACACTGTGCAGTCGGCATCGAGCCGAACTATCCACGTATTAAACAACAATTAGAGCAATCTTTAATGTTGGTAACGGCGTTAAATACCCACATTGGTTACGAAAATGCAGCGAAAATTGCGAAAACCGCTCACAAAAACGGCACAACATTGAAAGAAGAAGCGATTAACTTAGGCTTATTAACCGCTGAACAATTCGATGCTTGGGTTCGCCCAGAAGATATGGTCGGTAGTTTGAAATAATCTGCTTATCAAATAAATCAAGCCGCCTGAAAAGGCGGTTTTCGTGTTTATAAACCTTTTATAGCATCACTTTTAAGGCTTCAGTCAATTTACGATAACGCTGATATTTTGCTTGATAGGCGTCATAGTGAACAGGATTTGGCTCGTAAGCGGTCATATTTTTATAGATATTTGCAAAAGTGTATGATGAGCCTGTACCTTGCATAGCCATCAAAGCCGCCCCTAAACAGCCTGTTTCCTCTACATTTGGCACTTCCAATTTCATTCCTGTTAAATCCGCCAGCATTTGCATCCAAACGGCTGATTTTGCAGGACCGCCTGTTACACGTAAAATTTTTGCTTGTGGGAAGCGGATAAACATTCGCTCTAAATGGGTCATTAGGCTAAATAACACGCCTTCGTAAACCGCCTGCAATAAGTGCATTTGCGAGTGATGCGCCTGCAAGCCGTAAAAACTTGCTTGCATTCCTAAACCCGCATTTGAGCCATAAAGGAACGGCACAAAAAGCACAGAGCTTTGTGCTGGGGGTAAAGCAGCGATGCCTTCATTAATTTCTGAATAGCCTAAATTACCCCATTGCTTTAAGAACCACTCTAAGTTACCCGCAGAAGTTGGGCTAGCTTCGTGTACGATGAATTTGCCTGATTCTGCATATTTTCCATACACAAAAGGTAAGGTTTGGCTGTCGTCAATATGATCGGTAATACCACTCACTACCGACCACGTGCCTAGCACAGCATTAAGCTTAGTTTCGTCATCTAAGTCTGCACAATAAGCGGTTGAAACCACATCGAATAAACCGCCAACCACTGGCGTTCGTTCAGCTAACCCTGTTAAAGAAGCTGCCTCTTTGGTTACAAAGCCAGCAATTTTATTTGAGGCAATCACAAGCGGTAATTTTTCCATAATGTTCTGCAAGTTGAGCATTTCAGCTAATTGTGGGTCATACTCGCCTGTGTTCATATTGTAGAGATTACTTTCGGAAATGTTGGTCTCTTCGCAATGTCGTTCGCCCGTTAAGCAAAATCGGAGATAGTCATGAGACATCAGCACCGAGCCAATTTGTTGATAGCGTTCAGGCTCGTTTTCTTGAATCCATTTGAGGATGGAAACAGGATGTCCCGTCCAGAGTGTCTGACGGGTGATAGGATAAAGTTTAGCTGGAATATTCGTTTGTTGCCACGCCTTCACAATTTCCAGTGAGCGTTGGTCTGAAGAAAGAATGGCTCGCCCTAAAGGTTGATTTTGTTTGTCCAACAAAAATGTCCCTTTGCCTTGTGCTGAAATGCCAATACCTTTGATTTGGGTTGCTTGAATCTCGCTTTGGCTAATCGCTTCGTGAATAACTTTGGCACAACTTTGCCAAAGTTGGGTCATATCGCGCTCTGCGAACCCTGCTTGTTCGCTGAGCACTGAAACATTCTCGCGGGCAATGCTCGCCACATTACCTTGTTCATCCACAAGCGCTGCTTTCACAAAAGTGCCGCCACAATCAATACCAAGGTAGTAGTTCATGCTTTCCTCTATTTTTATCTAATAAACAAGCGGTCGAATTTTGCAAAATATTTGCAAATGACGACCGCTTGCCATCAAGTTAAATTATTTTGCCAACGCATCTACTTTTTTCAACAGCTCATCACCGTGTTTTTCCACAAAGCTTTTACGCACTTGGTCTGCAATGATTGCTTGGAACGGTTGGGTATCCACTTTTTCAATCACTTCTACGCCTTGTTTACGTAAGTTCTCGATGATCCCTTTTTCGTTTTTCACGTTAAGATCACGTTGGAACTGACCCGCTTCTTTTGCTGCTTCTAAAATAGTGGTTTGGAGCTCGGGGCTTAGGCCATCAAATTTTGCTTTGTTCATTACCACGATTAATGGAGTGTAGCCGTGGTTAGTTAAGCTTAAATATTTTTGCACTTCGTAAAGTTTAGATGACCAGAAAATACCGATTGGGTGCTCTTGTGCGTCTACTGCACGGGTTTCCAGTGCAGTATAAAGCTCCGCCAATGGCATTGGTACAGGGTTACCGCCTAAAAGTTTGAAGGCTTCAATGTACATTGGGTTTTGGTTGGTACGAACTTTTAAGCCTTTGATATCTTCTGGTTTAGTCACTGGATGTTTAGAGTTTGAGAATGCACGGAAACCCACATCCCAGAACGCTAAGCCCTTTAAGCCTTGTGCTTCTAAATCTTTTAATAAGCCTTGACCTACTTCACCATCTAAGACTTTGTAAACGTGTTCACGATCTTTGAAGATGAACGGAATGTCGATTACGTTTAATTTTGGTTCAAGCCCCGTGAAGTTTGGTGAGCCAGACATTTCTAAATCAATTGTGCCGCCACGCACGCCACTAATCATCGTTTGTGCGTTACCTAAGGTACTATCTGGGAAGAGTTTTAACTTAATTTCGCCTTTGGTTTTTTTACCAAGTAATTCATTGAATTTTTTGGCAGCGATATGTTGGCTATCTGAGCGTGGCGCTTCATAACCAAATCGAAGTGAGGTTTCAGCTGATGCTGTGCCCGCCATCATGGTAAAACCAGCAACTAATGCAGCTAATGTTTTTAAGTTAAAAAGTTTCATAGAGGTCTCCTCATTTTAAAAAAATTCGGTTAGTTAATAAATTTTGCTTATGTAACGGACTAAAGTCCGCCCTACGGTACTACGATTATTCCATTATTGAATCCATTTAAGTGGGACTAAAATCAATTCTGGGATGAAGACGAATGTAAGAAGTAAAGCAATCATCATCATTAAATAAGGAAATACGCCTTTTGCGGCTTGGTCAAACGGTAATTTTGACACCCCCGTAATCACGTTCAGTACATTGCCCACAGGTGGGGTAATCAAACTGATTGAGGTATTTAAGATAAATAACACACCGAAGTAAACTGGGTCGATACCCGCTTCTTCCACTAATGGCATAAGTACTGGTGTGAGGATTAACACGGTTGGGGTTAAGTCCATCACCATACCTATAATAAATACCGTAAGCATAACTACTAATAATAACGTGGTTGGGCTTTCAATTAACGGTTCAAGCAATTCAGTAAGCATTATTGGTAATTCTGCAACGGTAATTAACCAGCCTGTTACGTTTGCTGCAGCCACTAAGAACATAACTACTGCAGTTGTTTTCGCTGCGGCTAAGAACACTTTATATAAATCTTTGAATTTCAATTCACGGTAAACAAAGAGCGAAACGATTAAAGCATAGAAAGTTGCCACTGCACCCGCTTCTGTTGGGGTAAAAATTCCTGAACGGAAACCGCCAATGATAATTACAGGTAACATTAGCGCCCAAATACTGTTTTTAAATGAGATACAAAGTTCTTGTTTAGTTGCTTTGGAGAAAGTCATTAAATCCAAGCGTTTTGCTTGCCACCACCAAAGGAGTGCTAAACAGAACCCCATCATAATGCCAGGGAAAATCCCTGCGAGGAATAATTTAGTAATTGATACGCCACTTGCAACACCAAACACGATAAATGGAATGGAAGGCGGGATAATTGGAGCAATGATGCCTGCTGTACCAATCAAGCCTGCTGAGCGGTCAATTGGGTAGCCAGTGGTTTTCATCATTGGTAACAACATCGCGGCAACCGCTGCCGTATCTGCCACCGCAGAACCTGAAAGGCTTGCCATAATCATTGCGGCTAAGATTGCTACAAACCCTAAACCACCACGTTTATGACCGACTAATTTCATTGGTAAGTCGATAATGCGTTTAGAAAGCCCACCTTCATTCATAATCTCACCTGCGAGAATGAAAAATGGAATTGCCATTAATGAGAAGCTATCTGCACCGCTTACGATTTGTTGTGCCAGAATTTGCGCATCAAACAAATCTAAATGGAGCATTAATGCCACACCACAAATGAGTAATGCAAAGGCAACGGGCACGCCGAGAATAATTGCACCAAGCAAAACAGAAAGAAAAATAAGCTCGGTCATTTTGTTTCTCCTTTTGCGATTAAGCCAACGGTACTCATCATTCGTGCAATAAGTAATACACCGATTAATCCCCCTGTAATGGTGCTTGCTAAATAAGTAATCCCTTGTGGTAAGCCTGAAATTGGTGCGAGGTTATTTAAGTTAAGTTGGAATTGCACCCAGCTACCTGCGACGATTAAATAACAGCAGAACAACATTGCACCGTCTGTAATTAGACTAAGCACTGAACGACCAATTGGTGAGAGCTTATCAACTAATACGGTTACTCTTACATGGTGATTTTCGCTAAAAGCAAGCACCGCACCTAAAAAGGCAAGCCAAACGAACATATAGCGAGACACTTCTTCAGTAACGCTGATACTGCTATTAAAGCCATAGCGTAACACCACGTTTAAGAAAACAAGAATGGACATCAATGCCAAGATTGCCACACAGAGCATTTCAAGCGTTTTGCCAGCAAATTGAGCGATAGATTTCATTATTACACCTCCAATTCACTCATCGCGATTTTTACCACGACTTTTCGGATGGTTTCTGTGCCATCAAAAATGGCGGTTCGATGGGTATCTTCTGGGAAGAAAATGGCAAAGTTGCCTTCAATACAGCAGAATTCATTTTCGCTTTCAACGCTTGCATAATATTGAATATCGCGATCTGCTTGATAAGGCAGCGCAACGGGGTTATTGCCTAAATCGGTTGCCGCTGCCATCCGCTCTTTACCACGATGAAGATATTGCACATCAAGATAGTTGCGATGTACTTCGGGTAGGAAAGCTGATTTTTCTTTGGTTTCTAAGTCGAGCACTTGCACAAAAATGGCTTGACCTTTTAACTCATAAACACCTGCTTCTATTGCATCAAAATCCGTTTGTTTAAGGTAATCCAAAGCAAATTGAATAGCTTTGGGATATTGTTTAGGATTGTAGTTTTTGATATGGCCGAAAAACATCGCATACCTCTTTTGCTTTATTTCGCAATTTGTTGATTAAATTTGACCGCTGGTTGGGTTGCTTTATAAGGCCTTCAACTTCGCCCAAACAGTGTCATCCACAGGAATGCCATTCGCTTTGTTGTCGGCAAGAATTGTTGTGAACTCATGTCCTGGTAAACGCACTTCTTGGTTTGGATCAGCACGCTCTGCAGTTTTCACATATTCCATAATGCGGTTAAGTTTTTCATCTTTGGTTTTACCATCAATTAAGCGATCTACCTCAATGGCAATAAACACTTGTGAAACGCAATATTCATCGCTTTTATCTTCGGTTACAGCAACGGTAGATTCACCGTTTGAAAGTAAAGTCGCAATCATATCTAACACGATAGATAAGCCAGAGCCTTTCCAGAAGCCCATCGGTAATAAGCGGCGATTTTTCTCAACGGTTGCAGGATCTCGGGTTAAATTGCCCTCATCATCAAAGCCCGCATCCACAAAGGTTTGGCGACCCGCTAAACGATGTACCTCTAACATTCCATAAGAGTACATTGAGCAAGACATATCCACCATGGTGATTGGCGTGGTTGGCACGGCGATAATCAACGGGTTCGTACCGATACGACACTCTTTTGCCCCCCAAGGTGGCATTACCGCTAATGCGTTTGTCCAGCAAATACCGATATAGCCTTTCTCAGCCGCTTGCCAGCCGTAAGAACCGCCACGCATCCAGTGGTTTGCATTGCGAAGTGCAATCACTCCGATACCATTTTGCGAGGCTAAGTCCATCGCTCTATCCATCATTTTTTGTGCTGTTAAATTACCAATGGCTTGATGTGCATCCCATTGTTCCACCGCACCGAGACTTAATACTTTGGTTGGTTGTGCATCGGGAATAATATCGCCATTTTCGAGCTGTTGAATAAAACGAGGGAAACGGTTTACCCCGTGTGAATAGGCACCAGCTTGAGTGGTATCCGCAAATACTGTTGCGCACTCTTCCGCAATAGCTTTATTTACGTTGCGAGTCAATAAAACGCGTTTGAATTCAGCTTTTAATTCATCATAAGAAACTCGAATAGTCATAAATCATTTCCTCTGTACATTGCTTTAAATTTCATTTTATGAAATGCTGTTTCATAATTTGATATTAAACGCTTATATCAAGAAGGTTAAGAACTAAAATGCAAATTTGTGATCAAGATCACGATTTATTTTCAAAAATGAGCAAAAATAATTATTATAACTTTGTCTCTTCCACGGGAGAGGGAGGGAATGTTGTATCTTCTCACAAGAGAAGAAAAACATAATTATAGAAGGAATTTTTATGACAGAAGAAAAAGCAAGTGGTAATCAAAGCCTGATTCGTGGCTTGAAACTTATCGACTTATTAAGCAATTACCCAAATGGATGCCCGTTAGCACAGCTGGCGGAATTAGCACAGCTCAATAAAAGTACCGTACATCGCCTATTGCAAGGCTTACAGCAAGAAGGATTTGTTCAACCTGCAACTACAACAGGTAGTTATCGGCTCACCACCAAATGCCTTTCTATTGGGCATAAAATGTTCTCCTCAATGAACATCATTCACCTTGCAGCCCCCTATTTAGAGCAGCTCAATTTAAAAACGGGCGAAACAGTGAACTTCTCAATGCGGGAAAATGATTTGGCTATTATGATTTATAAGCTCGAGCCTACCACGGGAATGTTGCAAACGAGGGCTTATATTGGGCAAAGAATGCCGCTGTTCTGTTCTGGAATGGGAAAATTGTATCTAGCGTTCGATCCAAACAGAGAAACTTATCTGGAAAATTATTGGTTGCAACATTCGGCTGAAATTCGACCGCTTACCTGCCACACCATTACTGACTTGGTCGCGATGAAACAAGAACTCTCAGTTATTTCTGGGCAAAAATTTGCATTAGACAAAGAGGAAAATGAGCTTGGTGTGACCTGCATTGCTTATCCGATTTTTAATTTCAAAAATGAAGTGAAATATGCGATTTCGGTTTCAATGTCGGTTTCTAGACTAGCTCAAATTGGTACAGACTTTTTACATCAGGAATTAAAAGCTACAGCGGAAGCAATTTCACAAGAGTTGGGATGGGAAAAAGAGAATAAAGGCTGATTCTTCGATCAGCCTTCAATCAAGCAATTAACACGTTCCCCATAGATCATACTCGTCTGCATTGGTAATGGTCACAGAAATAATCTGCCCCACTTGAACAGGTTGGTTTGAAAGATTATCAACATAAACTACACCATCAATTTCAGGAGCGTCTGCCATTGAGCGGCCGATAATGCCTTCTTCGTCAATTTCATCGACAATCACCGCAAGGGTTTTGCCAATTTTTTGTTGTAATCGACCGCTTGAGATTTCTTGCTGTAACTGCATAAAGCGGTGGAAACGCTCTTCTTTCACCTCTTCTGGCACTTGGTCTGCCATATCGGTTGCAGGTGCGCCTTCTACAGGGCTGAATTTAAAGCAACCAACACGGTCGAGTTGTGCTTCTTTTAAGAAATCCAACAACATCTGGAAATCTTCTTCCGTTTCACCAGGGAAGCCGACGATAAAGGTTGAACGAAGCGTTAATTCTGGGCAGATTTCACGCCATTTTTTGATGCGTTCAAGCGTGCGTTCAATTGAGCCGGGGCGTTTCATCGCTTTTAATATTTTCGGGCTGGCGTGTTGGAGTGGAATATCTAAATACGGCAGGATTTTTCCCTGTGCCATTAATGGGATTAAATTATCCACGTGGGGATAAGGATAAACATAGTGCAAACGCACCCAAACGCCTAATGAGCCAAGCTGTTCGCACAGGCTCATTAAATCATTTTTAATTGGCATTCCGTTCCAGAAAACGGTTTTTGTGCCCTCTTCTTTTTTCTTGTCTAAGGCGTAAGCTGAAGTATCTTGCGAAACGACTAAAATCTCTTTCACGCCTGCATCCACAAGGCGTTTTGCCTCGTCTAAAACTTGCACGATAGAACGGCTGTCTAAATCTCCACGCATTGAAGGGATAATGCAGAAGGTACAACGATGGTCGCAACCTTCGGAGATTTTCAAATAAGCGTAATGCTTCGGCGTGAGTTTCACCCCTTGTTTTGGCACTAAACTCAAGTATGGGTTATATTCTGGTTTCGGTACATATTTGTGCACGTGTTTCATTACCGCTTCATAGCTGTGCGGGCCTGTGATTTCTAGCACTTTTGGATGTACTTCGCGGATCTGATTTTCTTTTGCACCAAGGCAGCCCGTTACAATTACCTTACCATTGGCTTCTAATGCTTCACCAATACTTTCTAGTGATTCCTGCACGGCACTATCAATAAAACCACAGGTGTTGACGATTACTAAATCCGCACCTTCATAGCTAGGAATAATGTTATAACCATCTGAACGGAGTTCAGTCAAAATACGCTCGGAGTCCACTAAGTTTTTGGGACAACCAAGACTAATAAAACCAATATTTGGGGTTGAATTCATCATAAATTAATAGGGTAATCAATTAAAAAAAGACCACTGCAAAAGCAGTGGCAAGAAAGACGTATCATTATACAAAATTTTTGCGAATAAGCGGTCGATTTTAACTAAAATTTTGCAAGAGAAAAATTAACTCAAATTATTCAACATCGCTAACACCATTTCCGATGATTTCTCTGCTGCAAGCGGGAGGAACTCATCAAATGAGAGATGCGATTCTTTATCGGCAACATCTGAAATGGCACGTACTACCACAAATGGCACATTCATTGCATGGCATACTTGAGCGATTGCTGCCGCTTCCATTTCAACTGCGGCAACTTGTGGGAAGTTTGCACGAATTTGAGCGATTTTTTCTGCCCCGTTAATGAATGCATCTCCGCTACAAATTAAGCCAGAAACGGCATTTAAGCCTAATTTTTCCGCCTGTTTTTTAGCTACTTCTACTAATTGTTCATTTGGTAAAAATGCCGCTGGATTAGCGGGAAGTTGTCCTTTCTCATAGCCGAAAGCGGTAACATCCACATCGTGGTGACGTACATCGGTTGAAATAATCACATCGCCGACGTTTAAGTTTGGATCTAACCCGCCAGCAGATCCCGTGTTAATAATCATATCGGGTTTGAATTGCTGAATGAGTAGTGTTGTGCCCATCGCAGCGGCTACTTTTCCAATGCCAGATTGCAATACTGCAACAGGGCGGTTGTTAATTTTACCTTCAAAAATTTTGCAGTTGGCTATTTCTGTTGTTTTCGGTTCAAGCATTAAACCGCATAAAATTTCTACTTCTTGTGGCATCGCACCAATAATTGCAATTTTATTTGCCATCGTCATCTCCTTGTTCTTGTTGTAGTTTCTCAACTAAAAAATCTAGCACCCCGAAGGTGTAATCATCGTTGTAAAGCGTGTTTTGCAACAAAATATATTTGCCGTTTAGCACTGCCATCGGCACATACTTCGGCGAACCGTATTGCTTAAACAAATTCACATCGCTTTCAATCTGTTTTTTCACTGGCTCGGAATGGAAGAGTTGATGGAAGCGTTGGTCATCAACCCCATTGCGTTTGAGCCACGCTCGGATTTCCTCATTGCTTTTAAGCAGGCTCTTCTCTTCTTTCCGATCGAGGCTGTCAAATAGGTAAAGAGGGCTTAAATCCGCTTTGCCATACTCTTTAAAGGTTGCATTCATCGCACTAGTGAAATTTTCATCCTTGGCGAAGCTCGGAGAGGTTTGCAACAGGATCTTATCTGTATGATTTTTAGCATAAAGATTGAGAGAATCTAACCCTGTTAAGCAGTTTTTGCAGCCATATTGATAAAAGTATTGGATTAAAATTTTGCCCTTTGGTACATCGACTTTAATCGGTTTAATGTAGGAAAAGAAATCCTTACCATCTTTGAAAAGCGGTTGTTTTTCTTCGGTTTTTTGCGAAGTCTCACTTGTAGTTTTCTTTTCAGGTTCGCTTGCAAAGTTGGGTAAAGCAACCATCAAACCGAGCAAAGCGGTTAAATAATGTCGTAATTTCATCGTTATTTTTACTTATTTTGCAGCTCTATTTTCTTGCTGATTTTGGACGGAAACTTTCGCACACATCAGTGTGGGTGTCGATATAAATCTCACTGAGTAATTGCAAGCAATAAGGCACGGCGGAGAAAACGCCTTTTACCATTGTTTTGCCGTTTTCGTCTTTTACGCCTTCCAACGTTTCTTGTATTGCTTTCGGCTGCCCTGGTAAGTTAAGAATTAAACTTTCTCCACGAATCACACCGACTTGGCGAGAAAGAATTGCTGTTGGTACAAATTGCAGGCTGACTTGACGCATTTGCTCGCCAAAGCCTGGCATTTCACGGTCGGCAATCGCAAGGGTGGCATCAGGCGTCACATCACGTTTCGCAGGTCCTGTACCGCCTGTGGTCAGAACTAAATGGCATTTCGCCTTATCGACCAATTCAATCAATGTTTGCTCAATAAGCGGCTGTTCATCAGGAATTAAACGCACCTCCACATCAAATTCATCTATAAGGGCTTTTTCCAACCAACTTTGTAAAGCAGGAATGCCTTGGTCTGCATAAACGCCTTGCGAGGCACGGTCGGAAACAGACACTAATCCGACTTTGAGTTTTTGTTTGTTTAGCATTTTATATTCTCTTTTTGTGCTAATTTCTCCGTAAATGACTACTGCCAAATCTCCCCTCCCCCTCTTTGCTAAAGAGGGGATTATTCCTTAGTAAATTATGCTCAACAGTTTTAAATACTAATGTTGAAGTAGAACACTAAAAGCCAATTTTAGTATGATTTAAACCCCTCTTTAGCAAAGAGGGGGAGGGGAGATTTGGCAGTTTTGTTTCCGAAGAAATTAGTTTATTTGGTTATCTTACTTTTGATTTTCTTTCACCGCTTCAGCCGCTTTTTGCTCTTGCATTTTTTGCATTTGCATTGCCATATCAATACTTTTTTCTACCGTTTTACGACGCGGATTATCTTCAGGAATCAGCTTCAACATCATTCCCCACGTCATCGCTGCCATTTTGTAATCTTCCTCTTCGAAAGCACTAAATGCTAGCATACTTAACGCATCAAGGTTGGTGTGATCTTCCCGCAACAGTTCAGACAGTAAGGCTTTTCCTTTTTCTTTATCTGCTTTATCTTGAGAGAGCATCAACAATTGTGCATAGCTTGATTTATATTGCATATTTTTCGGCTCAAGTTGTGTTGCTTTGCCGTAGCTTTCATAGGCAAGCTGACCATCATCTTTTGCCATCCCCACTTGTCCAAGCATAAACCAACCTTTTGCATTATTTGGGTGCTCTTGTAAATCGGCACGCAATGCTACTGCGAATTGATTTAGCTCTGCTTCAGACAACGGGTTCGTGTCTTCGTTTTTAATACGATCGTAAAAATATTCCAGCTTTTTATGTGTCATATTGACCATATCTGACGCCTGCCACGAGCCGACGGAGATATAAGCTGCTGTGCTAATCGCTCCAACCGCAACAAGAATCGCAACAAACCAGCCTTTTTTGACCGCTTGTGTGCTGGCTTGTTGCTCGGCTTCTTCGGGAATATCGTCTAACAAGCTCTGTTGTAATTCTTGTTTGGTCTGCTCCACATCTTCAATCACGCCCTCGTTTGCCTCTTGCTCCACTTCTTTTAAACGTTGGAAGTAAAAGTGCTTGTTGAGCGTGGAACGTTGCGTACCGTTCAATTGCTGTTTGCTTTTTAAAAGCGGGTAAAAACCGATGAAGCAGATCACCAACGTGATCGCCAAAGTAATGAGCCAAAAGGTCATAGGTTATTCCTTATCATTAAGAATTTTTGCCAAACGTGCTTTATCTTGCGCTGATTTTGCAAGATCTTGCGATTTTTCAACCGCTTGTGAGCCTTTTTTCTTACGCATCAAAATCAAGCTAATACCCGATAAGATAAGTAGTATAGGCAATATCCACAAGAAAATAGTAGCAGGGGTAAGAGGTGGATCGTAGGTGACAAAATTGCCATAGCGTTCAACCATATATTCCACCACTTCGTCCTTGTTTTTGCCCTGTTTGAGTAGCTCTAAGGTTTTGGCACGCATATCTGTTGCGATAGTCGCGTTTGAATCAGCAATATTGTTGTTCTGACATTGCGGGCAACGTAAGGTCTGGATAAGCGATTGATAATCTGCCTCCTGCTGCGGACTATCGAATTGATTGAATTCGATAGGGGCAGCGGTGGCAACAGTTGCCGTGAAAATGAACAGAGAGAGAAGTTTTTTCATCTTGAGTTTTCTATTTATATCGTTATTGTGCTTTCGCATTATCATAAATCGGCTTCAACGTTTCATTCCACACGTTTTCATTCACATCCCCTGCGTGGCGGTAGAGAATAATGCCGTTGCCATCAATCACAAAGGTTTCAGGTGCACCATATACGCCTAAATCTAAGCCAAGTGAGCCTTTCGGATCATACACTATCGCTTTAAATGGATTGCCGTAATTCATTAGAAATTTCATTGCTTTGGTACGTTCATCCTTATAATCAATACCAACAATCTCTATGCCTTGTTTAGCAAGCTCAGTTAAATAAGCGTGCTCCGCATAGCAAGTCGGACACCACGTTGCCCAAACAGTAAGAAGGCGAGGCGTACCTGTTTTAATAATTTTTTCATCTAGCATTTTGGTTTCGTCTTGCACCGATTCTAGTTTGAATGTGGGCACAGGCTTGCCGATAAGTGCTGATTCGAGTTTTTTCGGGTCATCGCCGTTGCCATTGCGAAAGAGTTGAACCATTAAAGCGATGCAAAGCGTGATAAATATAACTAAAGGAAGAAAGAGTTTTTTGTTCATAATTATTTCTCTATTGCCTAGTGCTTTCGCCCTAGGTTACGTATAAATTAGCCTCTTTGAGGCTAGAGTTATTTTCTTAATTTCACCGTCTGGATTTCGTGGTTTTCGCCTTTGGTGAGGATTAAATCCGCACGGTCTCGGCTTGGCAGAATGTTTTTCTTCAAGTTTAAGCCGTTGATTTCTTCCCAAATGGTAGAGGCGGTTTGGATTGCCTCTTCTTCCGATAATGCTGAGTAGTGATGGAAGTAGGAATTTGGGTCTGAAAATGCACTGCGGCGGAATTTCAGAAAACGGTAAATATACCACTGTTTTAATAAGGTTTCATCAGCATCGACATAAATAGAAAAATCTACGAAATCGGAGACAAAAGCATTGTGCGGGCTGGCAGGGTAATTCATTCCGCTTTGGAGCACGTTCAAGCCTTCTAAAATTACGATGTCGGGTTGTTCGACTACGTTAAATTGGTCGGGGATGATGTCGTAGGTCAAATGTGAATAAATCGGGGCTTTTACGCTTTGTTTACCTGATTTAAGATCGGAAACAAATTCAATTAAGCGATAAATATCATACGACTCAGGAAACCCTTTGCGTTTGAGTAGGTTTTTCTCTTCCAAGGTTTTTAGCGGGTAGAGAAAGCCGTCGGTGGTGATTAAATCGACTTTTCGTGGTTCAGGGTAATTTGAAAGTAGGGCTTGTAAAATACGTGCTGAGGTGCTTTTGCCTACCGAAACACTTCCTGCGATACTAATAATGTAAGGTACTTTTGGTGGCTCAACATCTAAAAAGCGGTGTAAAACGGCTTGGCGCTTGAGGTTTTCTTCAATGTAATAGTTAATTAAACGGGCAAGCGGTAGATAAATAGTGCGTACTTCTTCTAAAGAGAGGTCTTCGTTAAAGCCGAGCAAGGGTTTGAGGTCTTGTTCGGTTAATTTTAACGGTACTGATTTGCGTAATTCCGCCCATTGGCTACGATCAAATGTTAAAAAAGGGGTAATTTTGCTGGTTTTTTCAAGGCTCATTGCCAAAATCTCTATTTTTAACCTAAATTTTGCTTTTTAAGCAAAAAGAATGATGCAAACTATACAATATAAATGGAATTTTTTGGGGATTTATTCTTGTAAAAAAAGTAAAAAGTTACAAAAAATCAACATTTAGATCGCAAAATAAGCAAAGAAATGTTTTTTTTTAATTTTTTAGAAAAAACGCTTGCACAGTTTCCAAAAATCTCTATAATACGCCTCACTTGCTTACGACAACGCAACGCCGACTTAGCTCAGCAGGTAGAGCAACTGACTTGTAATCAGTAGGTCACCAGTTCGATTCCGGTAGTCGGCACCATTCCTGCAATGTTTAATCAAGTATTCAATTGTTGTGGAGGGATTCCCGAGCGGCCAAAGGGGGCAGACTGTAAATCTGTTGGCTCAGCCTTCGAAGGTTCGAATCCTTCTCCCTCCACCATTTCTTGTTGAATCGCACATTGGGACAGACGAATTTAGAACAGCGGGCATCGTATAATGGCTATTACCTTA
>NZ_JAHAHT010000010.1 GCF_018373095.1 Haemophilus parahaemolyticus | reverse complement strand
TGTCCGCATGCTTAAGTGAAATTAAAGACGAGACTAAACGTGTAGTACTGAAGGTAGAGTAATTTCGGACGCGGGTTCAACTCCCGCCAGCTCCACCACTAAACAAGATCTAAAAAGATCACAAACGGTCAAATTTATTGAAAAATCAATAGTTTGACCGTTTTTATTTAGTGTCTTAATACTGCTCAAAAGATCAGTTAATTTCACAAACGATCACATTTTTTAGTAGTAAAAATGGAAGTAAGAACTTACAATGCGCAAAATCTTACTACCATTTTATGAAATTCCTACCATGGCAAAAATCATTAAACAGCTAACCATTGCACAGGTAAACAACGCCAAAGCGGCAGAAAAGATCTATTATTTATTCGATGGGGAAGGGCTGAAACTCGTCGTCAAGCCTAACGGTGTGAAAACGTGGGTGTTTAATTACAAACGCCCCTACACATTAAAACGCACTGAAAAAACTATCGGTACTTATCCTGCAGTATCGCTTAAAGATGCTCGTCAAAAAGCACTCGAATTTCGCCAACTATTAGCCAATAAGATTGACCCGCACGAATTTGAGCGTAAACAAGCCATAGACGCACTAAAAGAACAGCAAAGCACATTCGCCCATGTTGCGAATGAATGGTTGCTATATCGTGCGAAAATCGGCAAAGAACAAGGCAATTACACGGAAAAGACAAGGATTGATACAGAAAGACGTGTTAATTCCGCCATTGATTTAATTGGTGACGTACCTTTCAAAGAATTAACACTAAAGCATGGATTATCCGTGCTTGAACCTTATCGACAATCAGGTGCAACGGCTGAATTGAAAAAGCGTTATTTGGTTTTAAAATCAATCGCAGAATATGCCGAACGCTTTGAATATTGGGAAAACAACAAATGGAAATATCTTGGCGATGATCTCCCTGCAGTGAATAAAAATAAACATCACCCGTCAATCCATTACAAATCTTTACCGGAATTTATGATCAGCCTTGCACGGGCCAACATATCCCAAACAGTGCGACTTGCAATTTTGTGGGGATTGCTCAACGCCACAAGGGCGAGTGAAACCGTTAGTGCAAAATATTCTGATATCATCGAACACGAACATTTGCCGAATGGAAAAGTGTGGCAAGTGGAAATTTCAAAAGGCGGGAAAGGGGAGCGATTGCACCTTGTTCCATTAAGTAAACAGGCAGAAACCTTGCTTTCATACATCAAGCAACACGCAAACAAGGAATATTTATTCCCGTCCACTTTGTCAAAGGCGAGAAATGAAAAGCATATCAATAGCCAAACGCCGAATGAAGTGATTAAAACAATGGACGGCGGGAAATACAAAGGCACCATGACAAATCACGGCATACGGTCGTTATTCAGCAGTTATTGCAATGATAATCGCCTAGAACTCGGATTAGATAAAGAAGTCATCGAAATTTGCCTAAGCCATTTGAATTCCGATGAAATACGAAACGCCTATAATCGGGCAGAATATTTGCCTTACCGATTAAAGACGTTTCAAGAATGGGCCAACTATGTTGAAAAATGTGCGAATGGTTTATTCAAAGAAATTATTGCCTACAAGTCTTAATGTATTCATTCAAGTCGCTTTCCGCAATCTTGCGGGAGCGACCGAATTTATAAGACTTTAACTTGCCGCTAGAAATCCACCGTTTCACGGTGGCTTCTGAACAAATACCCGTCTGCACGATCTCTTTTATTGAAAAATAGCGTTCCATTATAAATCACCTTCTTTCACAAACACGCCGTCAATCATACGCCCTTTGCGGTCTTTTATTTCATCCCATGCCGCTTTCACACAATCTGTTAAATCAAGATCAAAGCAATCGCAAACTTCAACTAAATCTAAAACAATATTACCAAATAACATTTCAAGAGATGTATTGCGGTCTAGTTCACAGCTAATTCGAGTTAAATCATGAAGCAATTCAATCACACAATCATCTGCTGTTAGTGCTGTTTTTGGATGATGTTCAACTGCCATTGACCCAATATTAATTTCATCGCGATTTCGTTGTGCTGAAATAATCGTTAAAACCACAAAGCAATCCCCGATGCTATCTTTGATAACATCTAATTTTGCTTTTGATATTCCATTGCATAATTCACCGAATTCTTCTAATAATTTAATGAATTGTCTTTTAGGCGTTGAACCTTTAATCAAATTTCTATCTTCGGCCCATTGCTCAATATTGTCAGTTAATTGTTTTAATTCCATTATTATTCCTTTTAAACCTAACTTTTCCCCAATCTTTCCCAAAATCCAGTCACTTTCTGACTAAATTTTTTCACAGAAAAGAGTGGTATTTTTTCTTCTTTAATGAAAACGTTGTTGTTTTCATAACAAATCCACTGAAAGTCATTAAGCCGCAACCGTTTATGTTTGATTAATAGATCAATTTGTGACCGATTAATCATAAAACCGACAGGTAAAAGTGCATTTTTTACCTTTTGTTCAATTTCTGAACGGTTACAGTTACTGACACAAGTCCAAGCGTCGCTACGCTCCTTGTTTGTTTCGGTGGTCTCCGCATTGGCATCAGGTGCAACATCTGCCACCGTGCCTTTTTTGATAACCCAATTTTTAAGTTTTGTTCTTATGCTTGCTAAACTGAAACGGTTTTTCACCCCCACAATTTTCTTTCTTGTTTCGCCGTATTGGTTCGGCTCACTTTCTTCATATTCCACGCACAACGGCTGATCTTCACGTTTAGCCATTGCGCCCCCTTGCAACTCTAAATAACTTGCAAAACAAGACACATCACAAACCGCTTGCGCCTCTGCAATGGTCTTATCATCGACATCGTCTAACTGCCATTTCTCTAATTTGCGTAATTCACGCCATACAGAAATTGGCGGGTTGCCGTAAAACTGGAATTGACGGATTCCCCAAAGGTTCGCCCACGCACGCACACGTTGCACGTTTTCGTCAAGTTTCAATCCTTCCACTTCGTCCGATGTTTCGTCTTTTTGATTGCCCGCATAAATGTTTTTGGCAATGTATTTCGCAATATAAGAAACGGCAGAACCTTTTTCAGGGTCAATTTCATCTACTCTGCAGCGGTGTTTTTTCGCTCCGAATTCATCGCCGTCTAGCTCTAAAGCTTTTGATTTAAATAAACGGATTACTTCTTCTTTATCTTCCGCTTTCACATACACAAGTAAGTGCCAGTGTGGAGTGGCGTCATGGTGCGGTTCAACGCCACGCATGCCAAAAAAGCCAATGCCACGTTTAGCAAACAAGGCGCGCAACTGCGCCCAATTCTTGCTTAAATAAGCGTGCGTTGTGCGTGGGTCTGCACCTTTCCATTTCTTGTTATTTGTGCCGTTGTTATGGGTTGCGTGGAATGATGAAGGGGCGGTCATGGTTAAGAACAATGACACATAGCCTTTTTCCGTTGCCCATTCGTCCACACCACGCAAGCGGTTCATCATCTCGTTAAAACGGATGGCAGGATTACCGGAAGATTTTTGCCACATTGCCATCAATTCCACCTGTTCGGATGGATCGTCAATGTTTTCAATAATCATCTGTTTTAAATATTCAAGATTGGCTTTTTGTTGATTGCGGTAATCGCTCAATGCACCTGTTGAAATGTAAGGGCTGACTTTTGCTGATACTTCACCGCAACCAATCGCCAAATGCTCGATAAGGCGTTTTTGCGTGCTGCGTAATGTGCGAAACCAGTATTTTTCGCATACCACACGCAACAATTCGCCTTCTTGCTGTTGCACAGAAAGGCGTTTACCTTCTTCTAGGCGGTGTTGGCTTTTAAGTGGAAAGCCAATATTTTTGCAAACATCAGCACAAAGGCGGTGCAGTTCACTGCTTAGGCGTGAAAAATCGACCGCACTTAATAGCCCAACGGCTTTTTGATTGGCACAATCTTCCACGAAATCGCTTTGCAATCCGTTGAAGTGCAAGGCGAGTTTATAGGCGATTTCTTTTAATTGGCGTTCGCCTAATAGGTAGAAATGCAAGCCTTTACTATCCACAGGCTTTTGCATGGCCAAGTTGGCTGAATAGTGTTTGCGTTCAAGCAACCACGAAACAGAAATGCGATATTGCTCAAAAACGGCTTCCAAACGATTTGTTAAAACATCACGCAAGGTGGTGTTGGCAATGCGGGCTTGTTTATTGCCTAAGCTAAAACTAATTGACCCATCATCTTTCACACTGCGATAAGCACGCAACCACACATTACGGAAGTGTTCACGTTGGCGTTTGCGTGGTAAATCTGAAAGCAGTTTTTCAACATAATCAAAATGATTAGGGGCAACCGCAAACAGCTCAATTTGTGCGGCAGTTGCTTGCGGCAAGTCTAAAGTGCGGTGAGTTTTAGCCGCACTTTCCATTCTTGCCAAACGAGCTTCTTCCATCGCTGAATCACGTTTAGCGATGTTATTGTCTCGTTGTTGCTCCCAGTTCATCATTTTATTTCTATGCTCTTTGTAAGTTAGCTAAATATTCATTGTGCTGATCAAAGTAATCTTTAATGGCTTGATTGGTTGAGTTGATCGCACTTTCCATTTCAGTGAGTGAAAGCACTTCATATTGCGCCAAGGCAAAATTGCGGACTTCATTCACTGCGCCAATGATGGTGTTGTGTAATCGCCCAATCACTCTGGCTTTTTGTTTTCGCCAACCGTCACTATCTGCGACAATCTCTAACACTTGAAAGCGGTCGCCAATCTTGGTGATTTGTAATTCGGCTCCGCAATCTAAATTGATGTAAATATCGGTACTCATTTTGTTTTTCTCCGTGGATTGGCTTGCCATTGCTCCCAATCTCTGTATTTTTGTAAAAAGATTTGGCGTGCTTTTGTCGCCAAGTCGCCGTTTTCAATAAATTCATTAAATGCTTGTCTTGCTTGCTCTTCATCGCCTTTGTCTAAGTGATAGATGTAAGCGAAGAGTTTTTCCTGTGCCTTATCGAGTTTTTGATAATATTCCTTTGCCACAATGCTCAATGCGCCACGACTTAAAATAACGGTTGCCATACTTCCCCCTAATTCAATGCTTTATCAATCAATGTGAATTCGCGTTCGGTAATGCCTTTAGGAAACATTCCCGAAATCAACCGCACCTTGCGAAACGCCTTGGCGATTTTGCGTTGTCCGTTTTCGGTGTAGTGGTGTAGTTTCTCGCCTGAAAATGTGGTGCTAACTAAATCATTGATGTCGAGTTCTGCCATTGCTAATAAGATTTCTCTTTCGCCTTGTGAAAGGTTGCTGAAAGCGTATTCCACGCGATAGCGACTTTTGCCGATAACGTGGCGGCAATCGCCCCAACTTTGCACCTGTTCAACCGCAATTTGATTTTCTTTGCAGAATTTTGCTGCCGCACTTTCTTTGCCTGAAACGTACATCACACGCCCCCTTGCTTATTTGCCTTGAACCCAACTTAACCAACGACCAAACATTCCTTGCTTGTTCCAACTGGCTTTTTCAAGCAGTGCCGCACGGTCGGAAAGTGTTTCATTCAATAGCACTTGTTGTTTGTTTAATTCTGCTTGATGATTAATGTGACGGCTGATGATTTGAATTTGCGTTTCCAACTTTTTCACACGTTTTTCTAACTCCCAGACATTCACACGTCCTTTGCGTGTTTTGCCGTTGTCGTAGGTGTAATCATTTTTTGCCATTTGCTTGGTCTCCCTGAATTTTGGTTGCAAAAATCCTGTCGCATGAATTTCTTCAAACGACGGGCTTTAAATTAATGTTTAAAAATTAAGAATTAATCGGTTGGAATTTCGACTTGTCGAGTGTCCGTCTCGTCTAATGGCTTATTGCCTAACATGGCTTGCTGATTGGTTTCAAAGCTTGCTGTTTCGACTTCTACAATCTCACTGATCACTTTAAAACGACACTCACGACAGCCACTGCAATAGCCAAATGTTTGCGTGGTTAACTTTGATAATCTTTCTGAGGTTCGCACATAGATATTTTCTGAACCGCATTTCGGGCATTTAACATTAACTTTCACTTTTTCCACCTTTTGTTATACTCAAACCATTTACTTGATAAATGAAGGAATCACCATGCAAGACCAAATTATTTCCAGCTCCAACGCCAGTAATCTTCCCCCATCTCCGCTTGCACAGCTTTTTGCAGCGTGGCGATTTCCTCCCGAACTTGAACCAACTGCTTTCTTGTCAATGCTCGCTTTAATTTCCGCAATGCAAGTGAGTCCGAATCCTGCTCATCGGTTAAAAGTAGCAACTGATCAATTTCATCTGCTATTTCCAAGAGTGAACGAAGCCCAGCGTTTTTTTGAACAGAAGTTAAAGCAAGCCCTAGCTTATCTGCTGGAACAAAACCAACCATCAGCGGCATTGGCGTTGTTGAAGGCTTACCGACAACTTCCGCAGTTTGCGGATTCTGAAATTCAGCTTGTTTTGACAGGTCAGATCCCTGCTGAATGGCTAAAGGCGTTCCGTCCATTTTTATGACTGATTCGCAGTTGTGGCAGAATAAATATTCACGAGTGAATTCAAGCTCACCAATATTGTGACTGCCACATTTTTTGCATAGAATCTCTAATCCCATACACACCACCTTTTCCATTTAACTATTCCGAATCACTGCCCAATCCACATCGGGGCGTAAATCTTCGGCTCTTACTTTGCCTTCTGTTGCTTTGATAAGGGCGGGAATATATTTCACATCCATTTTTCCACCCTTTAGCCACTGATTTACAGTTGGCTGACTAACGCCGCATTTTTTAGCTAACGCTGATTGCCCGCCAGCTTTTTTTATTGCTTTAACTATAAAAATGTTCATAAATAATTTCCTATAACTAAGTTTTAGCTATAGATTATAGGTTTGACTATCTATAGTCAATAGCTAAATGAAAATTTATTTTCTATAGCTTTAGTTATAAAATCAAAATATAGGAGAAATTATGGCAACTTTATCTGAACGCTTGACTTCATTAATGTATGAAAAAGGCATATCCCAAGCGGAATTGGCAAGATTAATCGGCATTAAGCAGCCTTCTGTTTTTAAGATTTTGAGTGGCGAAACTAGAAACCCTAAAAAAATCTTAGAAATTGCGACCGCACTTAATGTGGACCCGCATTGGTTAAAAACAGGTGAAGGCGACCCTGATCCGTCTTATCGCATTGTAGAAGTGAGCGAACCGCAAAACCCAAATACAGTGCGGATTGATATTTTGGACGTGGAAGCGAGTGCCGGAAACGGGGCGTATTTAAGCCCAACCGAACAAGGCTTACTTTCACAAGAATTTGATTTAACGTTCTTCCGTCAACAATTCGGACGTGCTGATGCAAAACATTTGAAGTTGATCACCGTAAAAGGCGACAGCATGGCGCCAACCCTTGAAAGCGGCGATCTGCTTTATGTGGATATTTCCGAAAATTACTTTGCCGCCGATGGGCTTTACGTGTTCACCTTTGATGGCCAAACATTCATCAAGCGTTTGCAAAAAGTGGGAAAAGAAATGCTCGTCATTTCCGACAACCCAACCTACAAAGAATGGACATTCACGCAAGATGATGACGTGTTTATCCATGGCAGAGTAATATTCAGCATGCCGATGAAGTGGCGGAAGTGGTGATTTATTTTAATAAAACAAACCTAAGGAACCCCTAATGAAAAAGTCACTGCTAATTCTAACCGCGCTTTTGTCTATCTCATCTTCAGCTTTTGCTGAGAATTTCCCGCCAACCTATAAGAAAGCGTTGAGTGGGCTAGATATTCTTGAGGCAGAACTGCAAGGAAGTTTTTTATCAGTAACATTTAACCGCGACGAAATCGGCAAACAGATGCTAGAAAGTGTTGTGCATGGTATTTGTTATGAAACCTATTTAGATAAAAAGTTTGCTAAAAAATTAGATCTAAATCGTGTCATGATTATGAATAAGCATTATACGCAGAGCTTTAATTTTGAAACAGATGTGAAGCAATACTGCGAAAATGTTGGCAAACTTAATAGCGAAGAAGCGAAAAAACAATACCCATTCGATAACTATGTTTCGGAGCGTTAGAGATGAAATCGCTTTGTTTAATTCTAGCCGCACTTTTCGTGATATCCCACCCAGTGTTGGCAAAAAGCAAAAAAGCAGATGCTGAACAGTTTAGTTGCAGTGATGGAAAACGTACCTGTAAGGACATGGATAATTGCGATGATGCTAAATTCCATTTAAGAGAATGTGGCATGCATAAACTTGACCGTGACCACGATGGCGTGCCTTGTGAGAGTATTTGTGGGTAGAGGTAAAACCTATATCAAACGTTTGCAACGTGTTCCCGGCGGTATTATTCGCGCATTAAGTGATAACCCACTTTATCCAACGTTTGAAATTACCGAGAAACTATTCAATACGGCACAAGTACGCGCTAAATTCTTGAGCGTGCTGCCGATTAGACCAAAGATGTTGTAGGAATGAATTATGATTACACTAAATTCTCTCTGGTTACAAATAGAAGAGATTTTGGAAGACACCTCGTCGATTCAAGAAAGATTGTTTTTTGAATGCAAAAAATCAGCGAATACACTGCCTAAAGATTTCTGGTTGTCTTATAGTGCTTTCTCCAACACTCAAGGGGGAATTATCTTTTTAGGTATTAGTGAACAAAATCAAGTTTTTTCGATTAGTGGTGTTTCAAATACTCAAAAATTACTTGATGATATGTTTAGTCAAATGCGAGGCGGACAAAAAATAAGTATTAATAATTTATCAAATGATGATATTAAAATTATTCAAAAAGAAATAAACAATATTTTGGTAGATGTTATCGCGATAAGGGTCAAAAAAGCCGATAATTCAGATATACCCGTTCATCTTAATAACGATCCTAGATTGTCTTATGTTCGCCTTCATACAGGCGATCATAAGCTTAATGCTAATGAACTCAAAAATTATTTATCTGGTTATACAAAAAACAATCAGGATAGCAAAGTTATTCCTAACACCGGCATTGATGAAATTAATCAACATACACTTCAAAAGTACCGCCAATTTCTTAAAAACTATAATCCAACTAGTCCGTTATTAGTGCTTGATGATTTGTTATTACTAAAAAAAATTAATGCCTATGCAAGAAACTTAGACACGGGACAAGAAGGACTAACCTATGCTGGTCTTTTAGTCTTTGGTCAACTTCACATTATCCGCCAATTACTGCCGCATTATTTTTTAGACTATCAAGATATACAAGGTGATGAACGTTATTCATCTCGCTTTACTTGCGATGATTTGGAAGACGGCAATTTATTTGAATTCTATCTAAAAACCTCGGCTTTATTGTTTGATATTGCCAAAAATAGCCATTTCAAGCTTAATAACTTGACTAGAAAAGAAGAAAATGAAATTACCGAAGCATTGCGTGAAGCATTGGTAAATTTCTTTACTCACGCTGATTATTTTAATGATCAAATTTCGTTAAAAATAGTAAAAACATCTAACAGACTAACATTTGAAAATCCTGGTTCAATGTTAGTCAGTATTGAGCAAGCTATTAATGGTCTAAAATCGACCTGTCGGAATTCTCTTATACACAATATTTTTAGAATAGCTGGCTTATGTGAACGACAAGGCAAAGGAATTGAAAAAATATTTACTAACTGGATTAGGGAACTTTTAACTACTCCAGAATTATTGACCAATCATTTATCAACACATCTTGCATTGACATTACAAGATGGCGCAACATTATCAGCTATTCGTAAATTACAAACAGAATTTGGGGAAGAGTTCTCACAAGAAAGGACATTATATAAAAATATTTTAATTTATGCGGTTTTAAATGATGGTTGGATTAATCACGCTTCTCTTACTGAAAACATGGGAAATAGTTTTACCGGTAGGGAGATAACTCTCGCATTACCGCAATTGGCTAAAAAATGTTGGTTGATAGGTAAAGGCGATGGCAAGAAAAAGTATTATATTCTCCCATGGATTAAAGAAGTTGATATTGCTGATATTTATACTTCTGGTTCTGTACGCCTAAGAACCAAAGCTAATGCACAAGCTAATGCACAAGCTAATGCATTAGCTAATGCACAAGCTAATGCACAAGCTAATGCACAAGCTAATGCACAAGCTAATGCACAAGCTAATGCACAAGCTAATGCACAAGCTAATGTACAAGCTAATGCACAAGCTAATGCACAAGCTAATGCATTAGCTAATGCACAAGCTAATAATTTAACAGAATCACGGCAAGTTAAATTCATTTGGAGAGATAACGAAGGGCGAATTCAAAACACTCTAGGGAAAGTTGTTGATAACCTCAAAGAACTTAATCCTGAATATCTGCAAGAACTACGCAATATTGTTAACCCTAGATTTTATTCTTTAAAGAAAAAGAGACCTGAACAAGTAAAAGAATTATTGCTTGTACTTTGTGAAGATCAATATGTTTCTAAAGCTGCTCTTGCTGATTTGCTTGGTATGACAATATCTGCTCTAGGTAGGCATATTACATTATTAGTTGAAGAAAGGCTTCTAATTCCAGCATTTCCCCAGCAACCAACACACAAAGATCAGGCTTATAAAGCAGCTTAAAACAGGCGGGGGAATTACTCCGCCTTTTCTTCGTCTATTTTCAGTTCCATTTCCACGCCGCAGGTGTAGCCGTTGTCGGTTATGCTGTGGGTGACTTGAGTTATCAGCCAGTTGGTGTTGTCAATTTCAGCTTTAAAGCCTGAAAGCTCAATGGGTGTTTCGGGGATTAAATCGGGTTCGCCAAAGGCAAGATTTAGGCTAAATGTCGCCACGCCTCGTTTGAGTTTGTCAAAGGCAGATTTTGCGGAAGTAATGGCGGTTTTTTCACTTGCATAGGTGTGTCGCAATGATTTTATTTGAGAACTGTCACTTGTAATGGGTTCTTGTTGCTCAATTTCGTTGTATTTGCGTTTGCTTAATCGTCTGCCTTTCACTGTGCCGTTTTTCAGCGTTCTGCCTTTCGTCATTCGCTGTTTTTTCACAATCTTGGTGTTTTCATCAACGGTCACTTCGCCACGCTTGCCGCTGTCTGTATCGTGCCAATATGCACGCACGGCTTTGTAGTTTTCACTTTCAGCAATGGAAAAATTGTAGTTGTCGCCATTCTTGCGGGTGATTTTACGCAGTGGAATATCTTTTCCTGTGGCGGTTTTTGCTTTGCCTAATGGCATAAAGAGCAACGTGCCATTTTTCACCGTACACATCGCCCCGTATTCTTCCGCAAGGCGTGTCAGCAAATTAATGTCGCTTTCGTTGGTTTGGTCGATGTGGTCGATTAATCGGTTGGTAAGCTCTTTTGCCACTTGGCTTTTGAGCTTGTTTCCTTGTGCAATTTCGTTGACGATTTCGCCCAATTTCTTTTTATGAAATGACCGCTCTTTTTGTTCGGTGAACGTGCCTTTTAAATCTGCCGCTCTTGCCCGAATGGTTAGCCTGTCGGCTGAATTTGCACCGCCTGAAAACTGCACTTCATCGACTGAATATTGCCCTTTGTCAATCAGTGGCTTGCCTTTCCAACCTAGTGCAAGGCTGATTGTGGCATTGCGTGGCGGCAAAGCTAATTTGCCGTCATGGTCGGATAATTCTAAATCTAGCGTGTCCGCTTCTAATCCGCGATTATCGGTTAAAGACAGATTAATCAAACGGCTTGATACCACTTGCGTGATGTCTTGCTGTTTGTTGTCTTTCGTGGTGATCACCACTTTAAAAGCGGGGGTGCGGTGATTGTCGTTAAAATCTAAGCCTAACATTACAGATTACTCATTAAACTGTCTGCAATGGCAATCAACATCGGATCGTCAGTGCGTTTTAAGTTCATGGTGAAGTCAATGGCACGGGGTGCGCCATCGCCAAAGAATTCCGTGCGGGTTTCTTGGATATTTTCAATCACAAAAAAACCGATAATCTCAAATGTTGCACCGTCAATCAGTGGGAAAGCGCCGCCGCTGTCTGCCATTAATTCCAACGCTTTAATGGAAAATCTGCCGCCCGTGATTTCGGGGATAAGTCGCCCGCCGATTGTCACGGTTTCGCTTTCCTTACCGGTGAATTGTGATTTCGGCATTGCACCCACAATCGCATTGGTTGGATGTCGCCACGTTGATGTGCGGTCTAAGCTTTGGAAAGGCACGGTTTGCCGTGTAAACACAAACATCCCAAGTGCGGCTAAAGCAAAGTTTTGAAACATGATTTATTCCTAAAGAAAAGTGCGGTCAAAAAATCCCGTGATTTCTGACCGCACTTGATGAATTAGCGAAAGAGAAATGCAATGCCGAAAATCACAAGCAACCAAAAGGCAATGGAAAGAATAAAGATTCCACGCCATACAATATGCCGTGGCATATTTAATACATAATCAATCATTTTCTGTTTCATTTCGTTCCCTTGCTTTTTCTCGCCATGTCATTAATTCGGCAAATGTCATTTGCTCAAAGGCTTGTGGTTGCCAATGGAAAATCAGTGCAATGTCCGCCATGGCATCTTCTACCGTGGCGGCAATCATTATTCGGTCTCTTCCGCTTCCGAATTCTTCCCTAAAAAACCGACAGCCACCGCCGCAAGCTCGGTGAAGTCAGCCACTTCCATTGTAGAAAAGTCGGATTTGTGCAACACAGGATTTGTCACGCGAGTGAGCAACACTTGCAATGCGTCCACGTCCATTTGCAACACGTCAAACATTTTCAAGCCTTTTAATGCCGGCACGGTGGGTTTGTTGACGGTGATTTCGGTGATTTTGTTTTCGCCACGCACAAGTGGATTGGTTAATGTGATCACTTTGCTGTTTTCGTTTTTCATTTTTTATACCTTTAAAAATGCCACGCTTTAAGCGTGGGGGAGTGATTTAATAAAAGCCCCTTGCGGGGCTAGGTGGTGATTAGATGCCAATCGCTGAACGGTGTTCTGCTAAGCGGTCAGTGCCGCCGACAATAAAGATTGAGTTGAGTAAATCAATCTCGACCAAATCTTTGCCGTTTTCGATGATTTTGTAATAGGTTAATGGCACGGTGTAGCTTTGTTCGGTGTCATCGCCTGATTTGCTTGTGCCGTTGTCAATTTCGCTGAAACGACCCCGCATAATCAATTCAATGGCGGTGACTTCTTCGGTGTCGTCTTGTTGGTATGCACCCGCGAAACGTAATGACGAACCGTCAATTTTGCCGCCAAATTCTTTAATGAGTTCGGTCATGTAACCGCCCATTTTGAATTGCGCTTCCAAGCCTTCCACGCCTAAATTTACTTTCACTGGACCAATCATGCCGCCTGCACGGTATTCTTCCAGTTTCATTGCCAATTTAGGTTGGGTGATTTCGGTAACTTGGCCACGGTAAGAATTACCGTCAGCCAAGAAGTTCATGAGTTTTAATTTACGTGGTAAAGCCATTTGTTATGCTCCTACTTTGGCAATCTCTGCGGCGAATTCCACAAGGTATTCATCGCTGATGTATTGGTTAAAGCCTAATTGTTCTAATGGCGGAACAGGGCAGTAATCATAAGACACAAGCAATTTTGCATCTTTCAAGGTTGCGGCAGTGTTCAGTGATGAATTGATAAATGCTTTACCACCGACTAAGTAACCTTTCGCCACATATTCACGCCATTTCGCATTGATCGCTTCCACGATTTCTTTCACCAACATCACACTGATGTTTTTATCTACGGCCCAATCAAATGATTGTGCGATAGTGTCTTTCAACACTTGTGCGGTGCGGGTGTAGTTTTCGTAGATGAATAATTTATCGGCTGAACAGGTGCGTAAACCCCACAACTTGAAGCCATTGTGATTAACGCAACAAGTGATTCCTTGTTCGTTCAGATAGTTGACATCGGTCGCACTGTCGTTTATGTCAAATGAAAGTGGTTTAGTCACGCCAGTGACGCCAGTTAAACCTTTGTTAGAAATGCAAGTGTGCCAGCCGTATTCTTTATCTTGATACGCTCGCATTGCCGCCGCGCGGACAACTGCATAATCCACTTCGGTTGCTTTAGTGTTTGGGTTAAAAGACAAGAAGTCACCAAAGATCAGCATTAATTCACGCTGTGAGAAATTACGGCGATAAGTCACCGCTTCTTCTTTGGTTTTTGCTGAACCGCACGATGCATACACAAAGCCATTCAGTTTTTTTGCCACACTTAAAAGCTCGGTGGTGACATCTTGGCTGTCATACTTCGGCACGCAGAAAATACGCGGTTTCACGCCACAAACGGCAGCAGATACCAAGAACGCTTTCAAGCCAGTGTAATTGCCTTCGCTGTCCACTGCGCCGATGACGTTTGCTTTCATGGTGCTTTCATCTTCGCTTTCTTCCACGCGAATAACGACCACTTTACAATTAACAATGTCCGCAATGCCATCTAATGCACGGGATAATGTGCCTTGTTTACCGGCTTTCGCTTGGACTTCGGCGGTGATACCTGTTAAAAGAGTGGGTTTATTGAGTGGGAAAACAGTTGCATCTGCATCTGCTGCCGTTGCCACTAAACCGATCACGGCAGTGGATGATGTGGTGAGTGTTCGCAAGGCTTCGGCAATTTCCGTTACCTTGACCCCATGGAGATATTCATCAGACATATTTTAGCCCTATGGTTTCTATTGGTTAAATAATGTCTTTATTGTGATCGACAGAATGGAGCAGTGCGAGCGGTTGGAAGTGTGAAAAACGGGGTAACAAAATGCGGCCAAAATTGACCGCATTTTTCTACCTTTACAAAATGTCTATTACGCCCCGAATATGGAAGAAGTTGCGGAACTTCTAGATTAATTAAGCATCGCTCGGTCTGCTACCATTACGGGCTTTTCTAATTTCAGCGTTAATAGTTTCTTTTGGATTTTTGAAATCTGTTAGTTTAATAATAGAAATCTCGGTTTCGTATGACGATAAAGGAATCCCAAGCTCCGTTTCTGCCGATATATAGATCCAAGATCCATTCATAAACATCAATACTAATGAATTTTGGAAATCTTCAGGTAGTTCCACTGTGCATAAAGCGCCGTTGTTAAAATCTTCATCTTTCGCAGCAGGCACAATAACTTTTAATACATCAATTCCACCACCGCCACCACCTTTAATTTTTTCAAGAAGTTCGATTTTCGCTTCAAGATTTGCAATATCTTTGCCGATTTGATATAAACCTGCTTCATTTCGATTAGGAAATTTTGGATTAGTCATAATTTTGCTCCTTATTGACCTTTTTTACCTTTTTCATACGCTGACATTAAATCCATACTTTTTAAACTTTCCACTTCTTTAGCAAGCTCATCAAGGCTAGATTTAAATTCTGTGATTTTCTGAATTAATTTTTCAGGCATTGTCTCACCCGATTTGAGATTGCGAACCGCATCGGCTAATTCTCGTAATGTGTCTAAATCAGCCGCCACATCGCCACCTAGCAAATCCGCTTTAAGTTGTGTAATCTTTTGCTCAAATAATTCAAGAATTTCTTTATCTTTAGTGCCGATAAATTCGGCAAAGCTATTAAGTAATTCCGCTACTGTTTGTTGTGTCACTATAAAGCTCCCAGTTGATAGTGAGTAATTAATTCGTTGATGTTTGGTAGTTTTCTTGTGTCAAGATCGCCGCATATATTGGCATAGCCTTTTTGGACGGTGATTTTGTGCTGTTGTTTAGGTTTGAGTGTCACTTTATGCTTGGCTTTCGCCTTAGTCTTTATACACATTTCGCCCCCTTGTTACATCCCGTTTTAACCGCACTTTGCCACCGCAAAGGGTGCTAACTAATCCGTTCTTGTCAGTTTGTTGCAAATCCCAACTCGCGACCGCCCAATCTGCATTTTCTGTTTGATCGTGCGACACATGCAGCGTGATTTCGTTTTCTTTCACCGTTAAGCCATTTGATGTTGATAGCTTAATGGTTTCTGATTGACTTCGTTCCGGCACGATATGCAAATCAAATTGGCTCCCTGTAAAGTCCATTGGGGTGTCGTCATCATTATTAAAAATGAGCGTTTCGAATTCATCATCTCCGCGAATCCAATCAAAAATTATTTCACTCATTTTGCATCCCCTTGATTGAACCGATAATCGCGCTGTTTGCCGTTTATTTCGCTTTCGTATGCGGTTTTACAATGGTTTTTATCTCTAAATAATCCATTGATAAACCGATAGAGTACACGCCAACGCTTTTTTGGTTGTTCGGCTAATATGGCCCCACGATAGGTGCGACTTGATAATGTTTCGTCTGCGGCGCCACCCGTTAAAGCATTGAATAATTGGTCAATGGCGATGATGTTGTGATATAGGTATTGTTTAAGCTTGCTGTTCATTCAAATGCTCCTGATAGGTTTTACTCCAACCAGTTGACCAGTTGTAATCAGTCGAATTTTCTGATTGTTCAAGCAACACTTTGTGCATGTATGCGTTCTCATACATTTTTTCTTTAAGTGTTTTCACCGCGTTCCATACTGCTTTGAATTCTTCAAAATGGATAACTTGTGCGGTGTTATCTGCACAAATCAATGTGTAAGTATTATTTTTGCCGTTTAAGTCAAAATCCGCCTTAATCTCAACTAACGTGCTGCGCCCTTTGTCATCGGTATCAACCCATTTATTTATTTCAGGCACAAACACGCCGCCATTTACGCACTCATCGCGTTTAGCGTTGATTTGTGCGCGAACTTCTGCACGCTGTTTGATTAAGAGTTCGTCTTGTTTTTCTTTTGAAATGACAAACTGTTTTTTATCTTTGTCAAAAATGTGAAATTCACTTGGGGCTTTCCCTGAACAGTGTATTTTCCCATTTTCCACCCATACATCACCGCCATTGGTGATACTTGCGGATATTTCATTAATTTCATCCTGATTAACTTCAAACCATTCTTGACTTTGCCCATCTGTAATAAGGTAGTCTGGGGCAAAGATTTTTGTTTTAATGTTGAATAACATCATACTTACCATCCAAAGTGTCCTATAACAATGATATTTAGCCCAGTTCGATACCCATTATCTATAACGAGTTGATTATTTCCTTCCACCCTTATTCCAACGGCACGCCGCCCAGCTCCAACATCCGTGGCAACGACTTTTGTGAAACCATTATATTGTTCAGGTAGATTGATTGTTTGATTTCCTTCAATCGTTACTCCCATGGTGGTAATGCGGATCACGCTATTATCGCCAGTCGGAATATCAATAACTTGTGCGCCTTCATAGTGATGGGGATACCATCTATAGCCAAAGCGACTTTTTCTATATGTGTTATTTAGCTCGGTCCAAATGTTATTGTTGTCTGATTGTTTTGCGTAAAACTCATGCAGCCAACCATATGTCTTAGTCCACACATCGCCGATTGGCGAAAATGTGGCTATGTGTTGCCGTCGATCAGTATCGTAGTTTTCGCCCGGTGGGGTAGCATGTAATCTTAATTCATCTGCCCAGCCACCAATGTCTACTGCCTCAATGGATACTTGAGCATGGCGGCCGTTGGAATTGGTAAAATCAATCGCCGAACTCCCGTGCGCGGTGCTTGTAACATTTAACCACGCATGCCCTCTTTTAACATTTAGCCACTGGATATCATCACCAGATTTAGATACTTTCCTGTTAACATCGTCTTCTAGGGCTAATCGTCCTGATGTTAAAGGCATATAATTGGTCACATCCGATTTGCCCGGCATGCGCCGCCAGAATTTAAAATTCTGTCCTTCTTTTTCAATACGTAGCGTTTCATTTGAGTTAAAAATTTCAAATGCACCATAATTTTCTTTAGCCGAAAACCCGTTAGCCCTTAAACTGCCAGACATTTCATCGCCTGTTTTGGATACACGATTATTCGCATTGTTATTGGCTTCAATGGCTTTGTCATAAGCTGTCTTGACTGCTGACGATGTAGCCACATCCTCACTACTGTTGCTAGTGACTGAATTTGATTTTTTGTTGTTTGGAATGTAATTGCCAAGTGCGAGTTGAACTGTGCTGATTAGCTGTGCAAGTTTTTTACCGGCTCTTGCTGATAATCCTAACTTGTCGCTGTCAAGTCCTGTGTCATCGGTGAGTTGCACAATCCCCGCTTTTGTTGTGTCGGCTTTTTCGATTTCGTGTGTATGCCCGCTTTCATCAAATCCATTTGTGGTTGATGATGTGATTTTTTTCGGGTTAAGTTGCTGACGTGTGACAAAAATCACGGAATTATCAATGCTTAAAGTGACGGCTTGAGAATTGCTGACTTTTAAAATCATCCGCAACACTTGCACTTTGCCGCTTCCGCTTTCTAGTGTTGGTTTAAAGCTTTCAGGCGAATTGGCATAAGCCACTAATTTGTTTGTGCTATCGAAAACCCCCATTTCTCGGATATAAAACCCGCCCACATCTTCCGGAATGGTCAATTCAATAATGATTTGCTTATTGTTGCGTGGATCGAGTGACACGGCACTGACATTGGCTCGGTGTATCTCTTTCACTAACGCTGTACGGTCTGCAGTTGGGGTAACGGCTTGACCGTTACCATCTCCCACGGCAAAGCTTGAAAATTGAATTGGTTGATTGGTTGCGATGGCTTTGGCAAAAGCTTGTGTGCCATAGTCTGTTAATACTGTGAAATATTGTGCTGTCATATAAATCCTTAAATAGGGTAAACGCTGACGATTTCGCCTGTTTGTTGCCCAAAAAATGTGTTCATTGTGCCAGTTGGTGAAATGGCGATGGAGAGCTGTGACAAATGGCGTGAAACAGGTTTTACATCATTGATTAATCGCACTAATTCGTTATAAGTTTGCTCGTTCAATCCTGTTTCCGGCACTTCAACTGTGATGCTAAATGTGCCTGCTTTGGCTTGTGGTTTTTGGTTGAACCATTCTTTTAATTCAACAAGATAGCCAATTGGTTCGATCACTCGTTTCACGGCGGCAATGGTGCCTTTGTGTTTATGCACAAAAAAAGATTGTTTAATTGCGATGCGTTTGACTTCTTCGCTCCAATCCTCGTCCCATTTATCCACCGAAAACGCCCATGCCAAGTAGGAAAGAAGCTCCGATGGACATCTGTCAGGGTTTATCAAATCAGCAATAATGACTGGATTTTCAACCGCGCTTTTTAAAATTTCTGCGGCTCGTTTTTCCAGTTTTGTTGAGCCTGTTGGCAATAGGTGGTTAGTAATCATCACTTACTACAATCTCAATATTAATATTTGTGCAATAGCCTGATTTTGAGCTAGGCAAAACAATATCGGCTGTTGGTGCGAGTAATTCCACTCGTTGAACGCCTTCAAGGTGTAGTGCCGCATAAATTCCCGATAAGCTAATATCTCGACCTAATCTGCGTTTTTCTGCGGTGTATGCAGTGAGTTTTTTCATTGCTTCAGCTTTTATTGCTTCATATTCAGGCCCACGATATAAATGCAATTTTGCTCGGATTTCGTATGTTTGGATTGTGGCACTTTGCACTGTTACACGATCCCCGATTGGTCGAATGGTTTCTTCATTCAATTTTTCTCGGACGGCTTTCAACACTTGTTCACTTGCTACGCCTTGCCCAGTTCGGCTTAAAATAGTGACGGTAACATTGGCGGGTTCAGGTGATACAACTGACACGTCAGCCACATCGGCGTGAGCGGATAAGGCGTGAAACACATAAGCGTTTCTGGGCCCTGCGACTGACATTCCTTCAAAGGCTAGTTGTGTTCGAATTCGAAGTTCCGCATCGCTTTCGTAGATTGCGGGCTTTGGTGGTGTCGTTGAGTTATCTTCCGCTTGAATAAGTAAGCGTTTTACGTTGTAGTTGGCGGCGATAACGTCTAAATCGCTCCCTGTTGCATAAGCAAGCATGGTTGCCTGTGCGGCTTGATTGATGCGTGTGCGTTCAAGCAGTTGCAAATAGACAACTTCTTGTAAGAGTTTTGTAATGGGTTCGCTTTCAAGGCTTAAGCGAGACTGCCAGAATGCACGTTCTGATTCGTCAAATAATTTGATGAATTCTTGTTTTCTTTCCGCAAGTAAGGTTTCAAAATCTAAATCTTCTAAAACTTTTGGTGCGGCCAGTTTTGATAAATCAACTAATTCGCTCATTCTTACCGCCTAGCCATACATCATCATAATTGATGATATTGTTTTGATTTCTTGTTCTGCCCACGATTGAGCAAGTGATGCCGTTTTCTGTTAGTTGTGGTTTGAATTGACTGATTGTTATGCGTGGCTCCCATTTGTGCAATGCCATCACCGCACTTGCGGCAAGTTGGAGCAACAAAGCGTGGTTCATTGGTCTGTCAATCAGTTCCGGAATACGACTGCCATAATCTCTGCGTTGTAAACGTGACCCGATTGGCGTCAATAAAATGTCTGCGATTGACTGCTTGATGTGTTCTGTTTCGCTTGTGATTTTCTCGCCTGTAAATCGATTCATTATGCAGTTGCCTTGCTTGTTCGTGCTTTTTCACCTTGTGCAACGTGAACGTGATTTCGTAAGCTAATTTCGCCGCCTTTGATGTCGCCGTTTGCTGAAACGTTGCTTTGTGTGCTAATTGCGCCTTTGCTCGTTGTTGTTCCAGTTGTAGATAAATTCCCATCAATATTCACATTGCCTTTAATGTTGACAGTGGGGCAGTCAATATTGATTTGATTGGCGGCGTTGATATTGGCGGTTTTTATTCCTGTCACAACCAAATCGCTGTTTGTTTGGTTGTAGGTAATTTTGGCGCCATAGGCAAATTCGATCACGTGTTCATCAGCCGAATGGCTTGGGCTGTTTTGAGTATAAAGCCCTGTGATGATGCATGCTGTTGTCAGCTCGCCACTTGCCGCCAAGATGACACATTGTTCGCCTGTTGTTGGCGGTGACCATGTTTTTGTTGTGCCTGATCGCAAAGTGATAAACGGTAAAAAATCCGTCAAGATTTCACCACACTTTACCCGTGCTTTCGCTTGTGCATAATCGACTTCGGCAATTAAGCCAAAGCGGATGATGCTTTCAATTCTGCGGTTGTTATCGGCTGACATGGGCGAATTTCTATTTGTAATAATTGCCCTTATTTTTGGTGAGTTTGTTTAATTTTGCGAGTGTGGGGGAGTGTGAAAGGCGGGGTAACAAAAAAGGGCGAAAGCCCTTTTATTTTTTATTACCTAATTGAATAAAATCATCAATACGTTTACGAATATCTTTCATTCGTTGTTGAATGAATTTTTCTTCTTTTGTCCCGAATAAGGTATCGTGATCAACCATAAAACGAACCGACACTGTGGTTTGTTCTGGGTTATCTTCATAATTAAATGTTAGCACCACAAGAGGATCATTTTCTTCATAACTTAATCTAGCGTGATATAAACCAATATAATAAGGCGATGCACCATAGGCTAAACTGCTGTCTTTTGCACGTCCGAATAGACGGTCTTTATTTTCAACATAAACTTCAACAAATTTTTGTTGCTGCCATAATGCAATTAATTCAGCGAGATTAGTCGAATGTTTATCAATATCATGTTCTGTAAATCCCAATGCAAGACTAATTTGCGTAAAAAGATGATGGATTTCGACAAATTTAATATGTTTGCGTTCTAGCATTTAATTGTGTGGCTCTAAGTTGCGCTTTTAAAATGGTTTGAACATTTGCCTTGATTTCTTTGGCATTGTCACCCTTCACACGTTCGCCTTTTATTTGCGATGTGCGGTCAATTATTTCACGAATAAAAGGTGCATTTTTGTTCATTGATACCCTCCTATTTTTTACAGATCCTAGCACTTCTGTTTACAATAAACAACAAAAAAGGGCTTTCGCCCTTTTATTTTTATGCCCGATCGGTCATTCGACTTCGCATTCTTGCTTGTTGTTGTCGGTTGATTCTTTCAAGCTCTGCGGCGACAAGTTGGGCGATTTGGCGTTCATTTTGCCCTGCTTGTGCATTTATGGTGATATTGACCGCCATTGGTTGCATAGTTTGGCTGATGCTTGGGCGTGCTGAAATTGGCGGTCGGCTATCCACCTGAATTGGTGCGGCTGTGGCAAGTCCGATACCTAAACCGCCCGCAATTAAGGCTTGTTTTCCGTAATTTAAGGCGTTCAGCGTGGCGATGCCAAGGCGGCTTGTGGCTTCTTTGGTCATGACATATTCACCGCCATGGACTATGCCCATCGGTTGATATTTGCCGCCATTTCCGGTGTAACCGCCTGTTGCGTATTCTGGAATATCTGCCATTGCTGCCATGGTTTGACCAAGCACGCCATTTCCAAAGGCGGCTTTCATGGTTTCTTCTTTTAATGCTTTGGCTTTTTGATTTTGCTCGCTGATTTTAGGTAGATTATCAATCAACCACTTCACGCCATCAATTAATAGTTGGAGTGGTTTTAATGCTAAATCAATGCCAAAAGCGACCCATTCACCAAATTGTTTACCTGCGCTTGCGGCGGCATCTAAATCTTCTTTTGTGCTTTGGATTGGCGAAAGAAGATTTGTAAACCAGTTAAATACACTTTCAATCCATCCGACAAACGGTTTGAATTTGTCGATGACAGGCTGTAATCCTGATTGCAACCCACTTAAGAACCCGCTGAAAAAGGATTTTACTTTTTCCCAATTTTTGTAAATATAAATTCCCGCTCCAACTACTGCAGCAACCACTACACCAATAGGGGAGAGTAAAAATGAGATAGATGAGCTTAACCCGATAAAAATCATTCTCACAGGCATTGTCCATGCTTTCAATACGCCTAATAATACTTTTAGTGTATTTAATTTAGTGATTTTTCCTAGAAGGCCTGTTAGGGTTGTTTGTGCTGATGAAAAAATATTTGACCACCCACGGAATGAGAGTAAATTTTTATTAGATGCGATTGCCGCCTTTGTCGTGTAATTAAAGCTTTTTGCAAGCAGTGTATTTAGCCCAGTGAGTTTCCCGAATCCAAGTGCAACCCGTGCCATAGGATATAAAACAAAGCTTAATGCGAGACTTAGCGCACCAAATGCAGTAAGTGTTGTCCCTAATGCTGATGCGACAAGTAATATTTTTCTAGCAAGTTCTGGGTTTGTTTCAATCCAAGCCTTAAATTTATCAACTACACTGCCCAACTTATCTAAGATATTGTGTAAGGTTGGGGCGAGAGTGCCACCGATTGTCGTTTTTAGGTTAAATAAGCGGTTTGTGAAAATTTGAGTTGATGCAGACAACGCTTTCATTCTTGTGTCAAATTCACGCCCCATTGATCCTTTTGCTGCTTCGCTATTTGCCAGTTCAATTTGTCTGCGCCATTCTTCTGTATTTGCCACAAGTTTTGAGATGGTTTTAATATGTGGGATGCCGACAAGACCTTTCATTACATCGCTTTTTGCATCATCGTCCAACCCCTTAATTTTATTGACGATAAGCATTAATGTGCTTTGTGCATCTTTTGCCATTCCTTTTGCTATTTTTTGTGGATTTAATTTGAGTTTTTTCAATGCGCCATCAACTTCTTTGTGATTTCCGGCCACACCTAATCGAGTAAAAATAGTTGTAACAGCGGTGGCACTGTCTTCTTCTTCTGCCCCCAATGTCTGCAAGGTGGAGCCCAAGGCCGCCATATTTTTATCGGTAATTTTAGCTATGGCAGCGATACCTGCAACACGGTTCATATAGCCGATGATACCTGTCCCTTTGGATATGGCGTTATCATCTAAGTAGTTGATTGTGTCAGCAAGCTCTTTTGTTTGTTTTTGCGTTAGGTTGAAGTTTTTGCTCACTTTTCCAAATGACTCAACCAATTCATCTGGATTTTTTGCATCAAATGCGATTGCCATTTGTGTATTCAATCTTACAAAATCTTCAAGTTCATCTTTTGCAATGTTCATTCGTGCCGCACTTTCAATCATGTTGGCGATTTGAACGGTAGTGAGTGGCAATTCTTTTGATAGGTCATGAATTTTGATTTTCCATTGGTCAAATTCTTGCGTAAAGTTCCCTGATTTATCTTTTAATCCATCGACCTGACGAGCGACGCCGATCATGGCATCTTCAAAAGTCATAAAATCTTTTGTCACTGCGGCAATAGGCGCAGTAATTGTCGCACCTGCCGCCATGGATTGTGCACCAATAATTTGAGCTTTCCCGCTAATATCTTTTAATTTTTCAACTTGTCCACGATAGCGACTATAGGCAGCTTGTTTGGTGTTTAGTTTCTTCAGTGCTTCTTCTTGGTGTTTGATTTGATCTGTTGCTGCTTTTGTGTTTTTTTGCAAATTTAGCTGATTTTTAGCTAATTTTTCAGCTGAAATACCAGCTTGCGACAAGGCTAATTTTGCCTGTTGTAATTTATTTGATGCGGCAACTTGTTCTTGTTTGAGTTTTTTTACTGCACTTCTTGCTTTTTCAACTTCTTTTTTAAATCCTTCAGTTGGATTTTTAGCATTTTTTAAATATTGAGAATAAGACGCCGCTTTTTGTTTTGCCGCAGACAGTTCGTTGTTTAAAGATGATAATTTTGCTTTCAATGGATTGATTGTTGAAGCATATTGTTTCATAGCTTCTGCGTGCTGTTTGTTTTGTTGTGCTAGTTGTCGTTGTGCATTTTTGCTTTCGCGCAACTTCGCAGATAATTCCCGAACACTTTTGGAGGCGTTCCGAACTGGTGCTGACATTTTATCAATGGCATTTAACAAAACAGATAATTGTAAATTATTCATAAAAACTCACTATTTTTATTGACAAATTCTTTTTCTATGTTTAATAATTGAACAAAACAAACGAACAGGAGCATATATGTCGCTTATACTTGCATTAATTGGCATTCCGTTATTCATTGGATTAGGTTTGTTTTTTACTGGCAGCCTAACTTTTGCTGCTATTTCAGCTGTTTTTAGCATGGCAACCGTGGCATTTGTTCCTATTATCTCTTTGATTTTTGTTCTTTGGCTTATCACTGATAGCGTTATTTTATCTATATTGTTTACCCTTATTTTCGGGCTAATTATTTTGGCTGCAAACAATACTAAAACCAATATTTAGTCACATAGGTTACATAGATAATTGCGCTAAAACTAAATCTTCAACCACATCTAAATCGCTTTGGCTAAAGCCTAACAATTCACGCTGTGCATACCGCACTTTGAAATCTTTTGTTTCTGATGGACTGCTCATTAAGCCGTATTGATGCACTTTGGCGATCATTGCGCTTGACCCATTAAACCCGACCGACACTTCATTGGCATTACTCTGAATTTTGAAATATCTTGCCGTTCTCAACTTTGCAAACATGGCTTTTCGTTTAATTCTGCCTTTCTTTTTGCCGAATTCTTTTCGTGGTTTTCTTTGCTCAAATGCTGTGCCGTCAGGGTTTTCTTGACGTGCGATGCGGGCTTGTTGATTTTTCCGTAAAGCTTGCCCAATGTTGCGTGCTAACTGGCGGCGGGCTTGCGGTGAGAGATTATTAATAAGTGCGTTTAGTTTCGCTTGGACTTCTTCCACCGTTGCCATTATTCACCGCCTTTAAAAATCAAATGTTCATCGTCTATTTTTTCGAGATAGACTTTTAATGTGTTTAAGGTTTCCCATTCCGGTGCTGTTGGTTCTGTGGCGTAAGTCATCTGCACGTTTTCGCCCACTTGTTTTGCCACAACGCGTTCGGTAAGTTGGATTTCAAAAGACACGTCCGCCGTGTTGTTATTGTTGTAATCCATTTGGAATTTAAAGGCGTTTTCACGGCGTTGCGGATTTTCGAATAGTTCTGGTTGGTTTTTGCGTAGATACGCATTAATCGGCACGATTAGGCTTGCGATATCAAAGGCAAAGTCAGTGATGATGATGTTGAGCGTGTAACGATACTCAAAGCTTAGTGATGTGCTGCCAGTTGCAACAACTTGACCGCCGTCAACATAAAGCTGTAAGCGGTCAGGATTTTTCACAAAGTCTTGGTGACTTTGTTCAAGGATTTTGCGCAGTTGGTTTGGCTTTTTCATTTTCTGAAATTCCGTTGTTGCATTTCGTATTTTTGCTGACAATCCACGCAACGGGTTACGCCTTGAATTAATTGGCGGCGTTTTTCAGGGATGGGGATGTCGCAATCTTCGCAATAAAACGCACTGATTGCTTTAAAAGTGCGGTGTTTTTGTAACGCAATGTCACGTGTCATTTGTTCGAGTTCTTGCGCACGGTCAAATTGATCGGTCATTGTTTTTCCTGTTTATTAAATTCATCAATGCATTTCTTTAATGCTTGATTCTCAACAATGCATACACTTAGCTTTTGTTGGCTTTGTAGATAGGCGTTAGCCAAATCGCCGTTAGTTTTAATTGTGGCGGCAAATGGTGTACATTCTGCAACTTGCGGGCATAGTATCGGCTGTTTAATGACTTTCGGTGCGGTTGAACACGCCGCTAACATCATCAGGGATAAAAGTGTCAGCCCAATCTTGGTGTTTTTTAAGTGCATTTTTTAAATCCTGTGTTTGCTTGGTTTGAGAGATTTTTAACTGATTTACGGCTTCCGTGAGTGCTTTTTGTTGCTCATTGAATTTATCCACGCTTTCATTTAAGGCAACGTAAGACGCTTCCCATTGTTGTTTTAATTGTTCCTCTTTGGCGGCTTCGGCTCGCCAGTGGTTGGCTTGCCACCCTTGAAATAGGATAATTGCCACAAGCATGAGCGGGCCAACCAATAAAATGTATTTTTCTTTTTTCGTTAAGAACCCAAACATAATGCTTTCTCCTTTTGTCGTCTTTCAATTAAGCCTTTCAGTGGAACGCCGTTTGCATAAATCCATCGTTCAAATTGACCGCACATGGCTTTGCTATATCCTTTCCGTGCCATTTTAAAAAGCGTGCTGTTTTTTAAGTTCCCGCATCCTGCATTAAAGGTAATTGACACTAAGGCATCAAATGCACCTTGCGGCATTGCTTGACCGTTTGCATACGTATTCACACATTTTTCGGCTTGTTTAATTCCCTTTGTAAAGGCATTTGCAATTTCTTCATCTGTATAGACTTTATGTGGAATGACTTTTTCGACTGCATCAGTGGTTCCTAGCCCGAATGTTAATACATCTGCAGGGCAGTTATAAGGCACTCTTTGACATCCTTCTGCATTGCCAGTCAATAGCAAGCCTTTTTCTGATGTTCTAATTTCATGCCCGTGTAAAGAGAGTGCCAATCCTACAATCGCCACAACACTGCATGCATATTTCGCTGTTCGTTTAATCATGGTGATGGCTCCGTTGGTTTAATTCTTTTTCTTTTAATTCAAAATCTTTTTTCTTGTAATACCAATTTACAAGGAATGTTGCGACGCCGATCACAATACCTGTTACTGATGCAACGTCTGCCCAATTTACATTTGAAAACATATCCGCAATGCGTCCTATGAAGAAGGCAAATAATCCTGATGTGTAAGACGCTTTTGATGGTGTGTCGTGCATATCAGCTCCAAAGTTGTATAGTGTCACTTGCCACGCTGATCTTTTCTGTGTCAGTTTCTGGCAATATTACTGGTGTTCCGATTGGAATGACGGGTTTATCCATTAAGTGCGGATTTAATTCACACGCAATTTCTAAAAGTCCTTCACTGCGGCCAAAATAGCGATAAAGAATGGCGTCCAAGTTGTCATTTTGTTGTGCGTAAACTTCCATCAAATTAACTCCGCATCGACCCGTCTTTTGCCGATAATGTCGCTAATGGCAAAGCGTGCATCTCGTCTTAATTCGTTGATGCTGTCTTTGAGTAAATCCATTTTCTTTTCGCCATCATTGGTGCTGTCATAGCTTGCGTAACGCTCATAAAGGTTAGCCAGTGCCAAACAGTTCACCGCGCGTTTATAGCGATAAATCAACACGCTTTCGCCGTTGACTGATGGGGCGGGGATTTGTTCAAGGAAGTGATGTTCGCTTTGTGCTTTGAATGTGGATAATTCATCATTCACACTGGCGATGGCTTCAATCAAAGCATCTTGCAAGCGTTGTTCGGTGACTGTGCCGTCTGCACGATATTGATTGCGAAAAGCAGAAAGAGAAATGTCAGGGAAAAAATCATCGTTTCGAATAATATCTTCGCCTGTTCCGTAATCTTCCAGTTGTTTTTGCACTGCGCCCATCTCATAGTCAGGGGCAAGTTTTACTGATAGAGATCCGTCGCTCATTGTTTCCCTTATAAAAAAAGTCGGGTGAGGATTAAATCAAGCACAGCCAAAAATCCGTCAGAATTTGACCGCACTTTTAATCCGCCCGACGGGTGCGTGGTTTGCTCGTTATCAAATCCGATTATTCATCGGCTTTGCTTAATTTTTTGCGTAATTTTTTAATGTCGCCTTTCACGCCCACTTTCTGATCTAAACCTAAAGCACGTTCAAGGTATTGCAAGGCTTGTTCAGGGTTCTTTTCAACCAATAACAAGCCTAATTCACGCAATAATCGCGCACGGCTTTCATCTGGCATGTCACATTCAGCGGTGATGCGTTGTACTTGCTCTAAGTACGACACTTCGAATGGCTGATTGGCGGCTTGTGCGGTTTTTGCTTGGTCGGCAAATTCTTCCGCCAATAATGTGCCAAGTGTTCGCGTAAACGGTTCAGGTAAACGCAAATCATGGAATACGGCATAATCTGCAATCTGCAAGGCAAGGTGATATTCCCCGCAGTCGATTGCCCACACGCACCATGTCATTAAGACGTTATCTTGTTTGCCTGTGCCGGCAGATAACGCCCCTGTAATCCATGGCAGATAGTCAGGCAGAATTTGTTTTTTAAATGCGGCCTTGCGTTCGGTCGATTGGATATTTTTTAAATCCTTTCGATGTCGCGCAAGAATACGGCACATTTTTTCGTATTCCGTGAAGTCGCTTAGATCTTCCGTTTCTGCCGCATTAGCGATAGCGGCAGAAACTTCAAGAAAGTGACGTTTAGTTGGTCGCATTATGATTACGCGTGAGTTGGTGCATCAAGAATGGTGATGTTTTTCGCCATTGCCACCGCTTCGTAGTTTTCAACTACATAAGCTTCATTAGATGACAAGTAATCTTCCACACGATTGCGTTCCGGCACGTCTTTTAAGTGGCGGCGAACACGACCTTCTTGAACATAGATTGACAAGTTGTCGAGTGATGTCACCAATACAGTGCCTTTCGGGAAGTATGGCACGGTTACGGCTTGTAAACCGCCAACACGTTTTTGGCTGATAATGGTATCGCCTGCCGCTTGCTCGCTTGGTTTATCTTGATTGATTAGCGGGAAGTATTTGTCCGCTAACAAGTCGCTACCCATAATCGCCACAAGTTTTGTGTCGTCACGGTATTGGTCAGGGATGAAATCTTCTTTCAATGCATAAACTAATGCATCAAGATTTTTATATTCTTTGCCTGCACCGATTTCGATTTTGCCTGTACCGCTTTTCGCTTCTTTCATGACACGTGCGGTTGCTTTATCTTCGATTTGTTTCAACCAA
>NZ_JAHAHT010000135.1 GCF_018373095.1 Haemophilus parahaemolyticus | reverse complement strand
TATTTTGCCACAGCAGTTCAATGCTTCTGTGGTTTTTTTAGTATTTAAAGCATAGTATGAAAATTCTCGGCATTGAAACTTCTTGTGATGAAACAGGCGTTGCCATTTATGATGAAGAAAAAGGATTAATCGCTAATCAACTTTACAGCCAAATTGAGATGCACGCAGACTACGGCGGCGTTGTGCCAGAATTGGCTTCACGCGATCATATCCGCAAAACCGTGCCATTGATTGAAACTGCATTAAAAGAAGCAAATTTAACCGCTTGCGATATTGATGGCGTTGCTTATACCGCAGGCCCTGGCTTAGTTGGGGCGTTATTAGTGGGGGCAACTATTGCTCGTTCGCTTGCCTATGCGTGGAATGTCCCCGCATTGGGCGTGCATCATATGGAAGGGCATCTACTCGCCCCAATGTTAGAAGAAACTCCACCAGAGTTTCCTTTTGTGGCACTGCTTATTTCAGGTGGGCATACGCAATTAGTGAAAGTGGATGGCGTGGGGCGATATGAATTGCTTGGCGAATCTATTGACGATGCCGCAGGCGAAGCCTTTGATAAAACAGGCAAGCTACTAGGGTTAGATTACCCAGCAGGTGTGGCAGTTTCAAGATTGGCAGAACAAGGTACACCAAATCGCTTTGTTTTCCCACGCCCAATGACGGATCGTCCTGGTTTAGATTTCAGCTTTTCAGGCTTAAAAACTTTTGCTGCGAACACTATCAATGCCAATTTGGATGAGAGCGGTAAATTAGACGAGCAAACCCGCTGCGACATTGCCCACGCATTCCAACAAGCAGTGGTAGACACTATTATCATCAAATGCAAACGTGCATTACAACAAACAGGCTATAAACGCTTAGTAATGGCAGGCGGTGTGAGTGCAAATAAACAACTGCGTGCAGATCTAGCTGAAATGATGAAATCCCTTGGCGGAGAGGTTTACTACCCTCGACCACAATTCTGTACTGACAACGGTGCGATGATCGCTTACACAGGCTTCCTTCGCTTAAAACATGGTGAACAAACCGATTTAAGTGTGAGTGTAACACCCCGCTGGGCAATGACGGAATTACCAAGTTTGTAAGCGGTCAGATTTTCAGAAAATTTTGCAAAACATAAAGGAATAAAAAATGAACTTAGCACAATTTCATCAACTTGTTGAACAAACTTGGGACGAAATCGAAGAAAAAATTGATGATGAAGGTTTATCTGTTGATACCGAAATTCAAGGTGCGGTTTGCACTTTAACATTCGATGATGGCTCACAAATTATCATTAATAAGCAAGAAGCGATGCTAGAACTTTGGCTTGCCAGCAAATTAGGTGGTTTCCACTTCAAATATCTTGATGGTGAATGGAAAACAACGGAAGGGCGTTCATTCTGGCAGCACCTAGAAGAAGCCTTTGCAAGACATGGGGAAGAAGTGAGCTTTTTCTAATACTTCTACTCGCTCGCTTGTGGGAGGGGGGAATTTGCCAACATATAATATAAAATTGACCGTTTGTCCTCTTTCTGATGCAAATTGCTTAACGTAATTTCCGTTTGTCTCTCTCAAGCGAGCGAGAGGAATGAATATAACACCATTCTTATTATCCAATGCAACCACATTCCACTCCACAAACCATACTACAAAACGTATTCGGTTATCAGCAATTTCGTCAAGGTCAGCAAGAAGTAATTGAGGCTACGCTTGCTGGCAAGGACACACTCGTCATTATGACCACAGGCGGTGGAAAATCGTTGTGTTACCAAGTGCCTTCCCTCTGCTTGGAAGGTATTACGCTGGTGATTTCGCCTCTTATTTCTTTAATGAAAGATCAGGTTGATCAGCTGCTCACCAATGGTATTGAAGCGGGCTACCTTAATTCTTCTCAAACCTTAGAGGAACAGCGTGTAATTGAGCAAAAAGCCTTATCTGGTCAGTTGAAACTGCTCTATCTTTCGCCCGAAAAAGTGATGACCCAAGGTTTCTATCACTTTATTTCACATTGCAAAATCAGCTTTATTGCCGTTGATGAAGCTCATTGTGTGTCGCAATGGGGGCATGATTTCCGTCCTGAATATACCCTTTTGGGCAATTTGCGAAATACTTTCCCAAATATACCGCTTATGGCACTCACAGCAACAGCTGATCCAACGACTCCTGCGGATATTTTGTTGCATTTGCGTTTGAATGAACCCCATACTTATTTGGGTAGTTTTGACCGTCCAAACATTCGCTACACCGTACAAGAAAAATTTAAGCCGATGGAACAACTTGCCAAGTTTATTGCGGGGCAAAAAGGCAAAAGTGGTATTGTATATTGCAATAGCCGCAAAAAAGTGGAAGAGATTACGGAAAAATTGAGTGCGAGAAACATTTCTGTCATGGGCTATCACGCAGGAATGAGCGTTCAACAACGTGAAACCGTACAAAATGCCTTTCAGCGTGATAACATTCAAGTGGTGGTTGCAACGGTTGCTTTTGGTATGGGAATCAACAAATCTAACGTGCGTTTTGTGGTACATTTTGACCTGCCAAGAAGTATCGAATCTTACTATCAAGAAACAGGACGTGCTGGACGTGATGATTTGCCTTCGCAAGCGGTGATGTTTTACGATCCAGCCGATTATGCGTGGCTGCAAAAAATGTTGTTGGAAGAACCAGAAAGCGAACAACGCGATATTAAACAACACAAATTACAAGCCATTGGTGCATTTGCTGAATCGCAAACTTGCCGCCGCTTGGTTTTACTCAACTATTTTGGCGAATCCCGCCAAGAACCGTGTAAAAACTGCGATATTTGCCTCGATCCCCCGCGTAAATATGATGGATTGATTGATGCACAAAAAGTGATGTCGGTAATTTATCGTACAGGGCAAACCTTCGGAATGCACCACGTTATCGCCGTACTGAGAGGGTTAAATAATCAAAAAATTCGCCAATACGGACACGATCAACTCAGTGTTTATGGGATCGGAAAAGAGCAAAGCCAAGATTATTGGGTAAGCGTGATTCGCCAGTTGATTCATTTAGGCTTAATTAAACAAAATATTGTGAATAATTCAGCTTTGCAACTTACTGAAGAGGCACGTCCTGTATTACGTTCAGAAGTGAAGTTGGAATTGGCAACGCCTCGTTTAACTTTCTCGGCTTCTGCATACAGTCAAAAACAGGCAAGCACCCGCTACGACAAAGATTTATTTGCTCGCTTGCGTTTCTTACGCAAACAGATTGCCGACAAAGAAAACATCCCGCCTTACGTGGTGTTCAACGATGCCACTCTCGAAGAAATGGCACAGTTCACGCCAACCACAAAAGCGGAAATGTTAGATATTAACGGTGTGGGCGAACGAAAATTAGAACGTTTTGGAGATGCTTTTATGAACTTAATTCAGTCACATTTAGCGGCTAGGGAATAAACATTTCACTTGAATCTTTGCAATCGTTTACCTAAAAGCTTGTAAATTTGTATAACCCGCCGCAGTTTTACATTGAGGCTCATATGTAAACTTTACATTATATCTGTTGGTTCAAAACCTCCTTTCGGATTAAC
>NZ_JAHAHT010000009.1 GCF_018373095.1 Haemophilus parahaemolyticus | reverse complement strand
TAATGGTGTCTGGTTCGACCTATCTCTTTTAGGTTGCATTAAACAAAATTTCGATTACACTACTTAACTCTCGCATTCGCGATTTTATATAGGAAACCAAAAATGAGCATTGAAGAACGCGTAAAAAAAATTATCGTTGATCAATTAGGTGCAGACGCTGCACAAGTTAAACCTGAAGCTTCATTCATCGAAGATTTAGGTGCTGACTCTTTAGACACCGTTGAATTAGTAATGGCTTTAGAAGAAGAATTCGATATCGAAATTCCTGATGAAGAAGCTGAAAAAATCACAACAGTTCAATCAGCGATTGACTACGTGACAAAAGCTAACGCATAATTCTACAAATAAGGCGGTTTTAAACCGCCTTATTTATTGCCTAAATCTTTTCATTTTTTAAGCGATTAAATCTCAAAAGGTTGCAACATTAACTAAAATCCTTATAATTCGCCTTCGTTGTAATCACAACATTCCAATTAACACCTCAATGCCGACTTAGCTCAGTAGGTAGAGCAACTGACTTGTAATCAGTAGGTCACCAGTTCGATTCCGGTAGTCGGCACCATTTTCTAATAATAATTCCTTTTTATTTATCAACCTTTTCTTTCCTAAATATTTGAATAAAAATAAGCGCTGAAATTTCTCCAATCTTTTGCAAAATCTTACCGCTTGCACCTCAAATAGAAAAAATCCCTCCACATTACATTTTTGCATTGCATTTTCATCAAAAATCTTGTATTTATGCAAGCTATCACTCAAAACAACATTTATTTAATTATTCAGGAGCAACACAATGCAAAATGTCGGTTTTATCGGTTGGCGTGGAATGGTAGGGTCTGTGTTAATGGATCGTATGGTTCAAGAAAATGATTTCGCAAACATCAACCCTGTTTTCTTCACTACTTCACAAGCGGGTCAAAAAGCCCCTGTTTTTGCAGGTAAAGAAGCGGGCGAATTAAAAAACGCATTCGATATTGAAGAGTTAGCAAAATTAGACATTATTGTCACCTGCCAAGGTGGTGATTATACCAACGAGGTTTATCCAAAATTACGTGCAGCAGGCTGGAATGGCTACTGGATTGATGCCGCATCTGCCCTTCGTATGGAAAAAGATGCGATCATCGTATTAGACCCAGTGAACCAACACGTTATTTCTGAAGGCTTGAAAAACGGCGTGAAAACCTTTGTGGGGGGGAACTGCACAGTGAGCCTGATGTTAATGGCAATCGGTGGTTTATTCGAAAAAGATTTAGTGGAATGGATCTCTGTTGCAACCTACCAAGCGGCTTCTGGGGCGGGTGCGAAAAATATGCGTGAATTGCTTTCACAAATGGGCTTATTGCGTGATGCCGTGAAAGATGAATTAGCAAATCCAGCTTCTTCAATTTTAGATATTGAACGTAAAGTGACGGCTGAAATGCGTTCTGACAGCTTCCCAACAGAAAACTTTGGTGCGGCATTAGGCGGTAGCTTAATTCCTTGGATCGACAAATTATTACCAGAAAGCGGACAAACCAAGGAAGAGTGGAAAGGCTATGCAGAAACCAACAAAATTCTTGGTTTAAGTGATAACCCAATTCCTGTGGATGGTTTATGCGTTCGTATCGGTGCATTACGTTGCCACAGCCAAGCGTTCACCATCAAACTCAAAAAAGATTTACCATTAGCGGAAATTGAGCAAATCATCGCTTCACACAACGAATGGGTAAAAATGATTCCAAACGACAAAGAAACCACATTACGCGAATTAACCCCTGCGAAAGTAACAGGTACATTAAGCGTGCCAGTGGGACGACTTCGCAAATTGGCAATGGGACCTGAATACTTAGCTGCTTTCACAGTAGGCGACCAATTATTATGGGGTGCAGCAGAGCCTGTACGTCGTATTTTGGTTCAATTAATTAAATAATTTCTCCTCGCAACAAGCGGTAGATTTTGATGAGCAGTTTGCAAACGCTCAACAAGATTCTACCGCTTTTATCATTCAACTCATCTTATGAAAAAACCAACAGCCCCCATTAAAATTGTCTTTTTCGACATCGACTACACCCTTTACATCAAAGACGAAGCTCGTATTCCTACTTCAGTTACGGAACAGGTACTTCCACGCCTCAAAGCGAAGGGCATTATTCCTGCTATTGCTACTGGGCGAAACTATGACGGCTTCCCTGAAGCACTTAAGCCTTTGATGAACGAAAATGGGTTTGAGCTTTTTGTGACTATTAACGGGCAAGATAATCTTTACCAAAGCAAGCAGATTTCAGATTACCGCTTAAGCGTGCAACGTATTCAACAATCGGTCGAAAAACTGGAAAAATTGGGCATTGCTTACGCTTTTGTTAGCCGTAACGCAATTGCTGTGTCGGAAAACAGCGAGATAGTTTGGAATGCTACTTCTCCGATTACTAAAGATTACATCGTTGATCCGAAGTTTTATCTTAAAGATACCACCGTGCAAATGCTGGCGTATTATCCCGAAGAACAAACACAAGAAGTGATAGATGCAGGCGTATTGGGTTCAGATTTAAAAGCAGTGCGCTGGAATGAAAATGCGGTAGATATTTTGCTTAAAGACAACTCTAAAGCTCGTGGTATTCAAGATGTAATCAACTATTTTGGCTTTAACATTGAGAATGCAATGGCATTTGGTGATGGTTTAAATGATATGGAAATGTTGGATACTGTTGGTTTTGGCGTAGCAATGGGCAATGCTGAGCCAGAACTCAAACCATTGGCGGATTTTGTCACCAAAGATATTCGTGAAGACGGGATTTTGTATGCATTGGAAACTTTGGGTGTGATTTAATGCGAATATTAAAAACCACCGCTTGTCTCACGACAAGCGGTGGTTTTTCTAGAATATATTACTGATTGGATTAACCTGCTACAGCAATACGTTTCATATCAGTCATATAACCGCGTAATTCTTCGCCGATTAATTCTACTGGGTGATTGCGAATTGCGTTGTTGATATCGCGTAAGTAAACGTTATCGATTTCAACGGTTGGTGTTGGTTCGCCTAAATCACCTTTTTGTAAAGTTGGGATTAATTGCTCTGCAAGAATTGGGGTTGCTACGTTTGCGAATAAGTAGTTACCGTATTCTGCCGTGTCTGAAATTACCACGTTCATTTCATATAAACGTTTACGTGCGATTGTGTTTGCGATAAGTGGTAATTCGTGTAATGACTCATAGTATGCAGATTCTTCGTAGATACCGCTTGCTACCATTGCATCGAACGCCATTTCTACGCCCGCTTTTACCATTGCAATCATCACCACACCGTTATCGAAGTATTCTTGTTCAGAAATTTTGATACCGTCAGCTTTTGGTGCATTTTCAAAGGCAGTTTTACCTGTTGCTTCACGCCATGCGAATAAATCTTTGTCGCCATTCGCCCAGTCTGCCATCATTGTTGCAGAGAAGTGACCGCTGATAATATCATCCATATGTTTTAAGTATAAGAAGTTTAATTGCTCTTTGATTTGCTCTGCTAATTCAAAGGCACGGATTTTTGCACTGTTTGATAAGCGATCCATCATTAGCGTGATGCCACCTTGTTTTAACGCTTCAGTGATGGTTTCCCAACCGTATTGGATTAATTTGCCTGCGTATGCTGGATCTTTACCGTCTGCCACTAATTTGTCGTAGCACACGATTGAACCTGCTTGTAACATACCGCAAAGAATGGTTTGCTCACCCATTAAGTCAGATTTTACTTCTGCCACGAATGAAGATTCTAACACGCCCGCACGGTCGCCGCCTGTTGCTGATGCCCACGCTTTTGCAATCGCTAAGCCTTCGCCTTGTGGGTCGTTTTCAGGGTGAACTGCGATTAATGTTGGTACACCGAAACCACGTTTGTACTCTTCACGCACTTCTGTACCTGGGCATTTTGGTGCTACCATCACCACAGTGATGTCTTTACGGATCTCTTCGCCTACTTCAACAATGTTGAAACCGTGTGAATAACCGAATGCTGCACCTTGTTTCATTAAAGGCACAACGTCAGCCACCACTTTAGAGTGTTGTTTGTCTGGCGTTAAGTTGATCACTAAATCTGCGGTTGGAATTAACTCTTCGTAAGTGCCAACTTTAAAGCCGTTTTCTGTTGCACGTTGGAATGATGCACGCTTTTCTGCAATCGCTTCAGCACGTAATGCGTAAGCGATATCTAAGCCAGAATCACGCATATTTAAACCTTGGTTTAAACCTTGTGCACCGCAACCCACGATCACGATTTTTTTACCTTTTAATACTTCGCAACCATCTGCGAATTCGCTGCGATCCATAAAACGGCAGCGACCTAATTGGTCTAATTTTTGACGTAAATTTAATGTATTGAAATAGTTATGAGCCATATTTGCATTCCTTCTTTAAAATGGGGTTGTTTAAGTTGGACGCAGTATAGTTCAATCATTTTATTGCGTAAATTGATATTATTGAGATTTTATATTGCATTTTTTGCAACTAAATACTGAAAATTTATCAGCACACAAAAAAGCCCGATTATTCAAACACGACAAACAATCGGGCAATACGGAGTTAAGTTTTTATTATAGTTCTACTTAAAAAGCTGTTTTGTAGATTTCTAGGATCTCTTCTGCTGTGCAATCACGCGGATTGCCGCCTGTGCATACATCTTTCAGTGCATCTTGAGAAAGGGACACTAAATCTTCCTCTTTCACACCAATCATATGTAATTTTTCTGGAATGCCAACATCATGCGAGAGTTGTTTTACTGCATCAATAGCAGCTTGACGATACTCTTCTTGGCTCATGTCATAAACGCCTTTAACGCCCATTGCGCGTGCAATTTCTCGGAATTTCTCACCTGTTGCCGGTGCATTGAATGCTAGAACATAAGGTAATAACACTGCATTTGCAATGCCGTGTGGTGTGTCGTAGTAGGCAGAAAGAGGGTGAGCCATACTATGTACAATACCTAATCCCACATTTGAGAAGCCCATACCTGCAACATATTGACCGAGTGCCATACCTTCTCGGCCTTCTTTGGTATTAGCCACCGCACCACGTAAGGAGCTAGAGATCAAGCGGATTGCTTCTAAGTGTAATGCATCGGTTAATGCCCAAGCAGCTTTGGTAGTATAACCTTCGATGGCGTGAGTTAAGGCATCCATACCAGTTGCTGCAGTTAAACCTTTTGGCATACTTTCCATCATTTCTGGATCGACTAATGCAACGATGGGCACATCATGCACGTCAACACAAACGAATTTGCGTTTTTTCTCTTCATCGGTAATAACATAGTTAATTGTCACTTCAGCTGCAGTCCCTGCGGTAGTTGGAATAGCGATAATCGGTACACATTTATTACGCGTTGGCGCTACACCTTCCAGTGATAATACGTCACTAAATTCAGGGTTGTCGATAATAATCCCAATCGCTTTTGAGCTATCAATTGGTGAACCGCCACCAATAGCAATTAAATAATCCGCACCGCTGGCTTTAAATTTTGCTACGCCTTGCTTAATCACCTCTACGCTTGGATTAGCTTTGACTTCATCAAAGATCTCGTAAGGTAATCCTGCTTCATCTAACAAGCGGGTAACTTTCTCGACAACTTTGAATTTCACTAATTCTTTGTCAGTCACAACAAAAGCTTTTTTGAATTGGCGACTGCGTACTTCATCAACAAGATGTCCAATCGCGCCTGCACCATGATAACTGGTTTCATTAAGAATGATTCGATTAGCCATAATAGACTCCATGATTTTACAAATTAAAGAAGAGGGACTGATGGCACATCCTGTGCCATCAGAAATTTATTTTAAGACTTTCCAGCATCTGTAACCGTAGATTGAAATCATCACAAAACAGATAAGTGGTAAGATGAATGAGAAGTTTACAGCTGGGATACCCATAACAACACCTTGGTCAATGATCATACCTTGTAGTGGTGGCATTAACGCACCGCCCACAATCGCCATGACTAAACCTGCTGCACCTAAAGTTGATTCTTCTTTCAAGCCATCTAAAGCGATACCGTAGATAGTTGGGAACATAAGAGACATAAAGCCTGAAGTTAAGATTAAGCAATATAAGCCCCATACTCCGTCGATGAAAATGACACCTAAGATGCTGAAGAATCCGCCGATAGCAAAGAGCATTAACATAAATTCAGCTTTAAGATATTTCATTAAACTGGTGCTGACAAAACGGCTCACAATGAAGATACCCATCGCGATAATGTTAAAGTTTTGACCTTCCGATTTAGTGAAACCTAAACGCTCAGCGTATTGTACGATGAATGTCCAGCACATAATTTGCACACCCACATAGAATACTTGTGCAATCACACCTTCACGATATTTTGCTCTTTGAATTAAGCGACCAAAAGATTCTTTAAATGAGATACGAGCACCTTCTTCTACTTTTACTGATGGCATTTTATAAAGGCCGATGATGATAAGCACGGTAACCACAACGAAACCTAACGCAACATAAGGATCGCGAATTTCAGCTAAGTCATGAGTACGAATACCCATTTTTTCGGCTTCTGAAAGTGTATGGAAAATTAAGTTACCTGCCGCATCGCGTTTGTCTGATTCTAAATTAGTCAGTACTAATTGAGAGGCAACGAACATCCCTGTAATTGAGCCTAGTGGGTTGAAAGATTGTGCAAAATTCAAACGACGCGTTGCGGTTTGAGGATCACCCATTGCAAGAATATAAGGATTTGCTGTGGTTTCTAAGAAAGCCAAGCCGAAAGTTAAGATATAAAGTGAAATTAAGAAGAAATTAAACACTTCATATTTTGCGGCAGGCCAGAATAAAAATGCCCCGATTGCATAAAGAACTAAGCCCAACATAATGCCAGCTTTATAACTATAACGGCTAGCAAAAAGTGCAGCTGGGATTGCCATTGTGCCGTAACCACCATAGAAGGCAAATTGCACAAGTGCCGCTTCAGAGGCAGGGATTTCCATTACAGTTTGGAATACGGCAACCATTGGGTTGGTAATATCATTCGCAAATCCCCAAAGGGCAAATAAGCTCGTAATTAAAATGAAGGGAACAAGGAATTTCTTTTCTAAAACTTTAGCACTCATAATATGTTTCCTCATATTGAATGGGTATGATTTCAGCTAGGATTATTCTTCAATACGTAATCCGTAAGATTTAAATTTTTCAAGCACAACCGCCATTTGCTCTTTGCTGAGTAGCGGAATATCTAAGCCTGTCGATAACAGTTGCAAATACCACGTTGCCAACACTTCTACTTCGTGAGCAAGCCATAACGCTTTATCAAGGTTAGACTCACACGCAATTAAACCGTGGTGTGAAAGTAAAATCGCTTTGCTTTCTTTAATCCCTTCACGCACATAATCAGCCAATTGATGTGTACCGAAAGTAGCATAAGGCACGCAAGGGATATGATCTGTACCACCAACTGCAATCATATAGTGAATGGGCGGAATCGGTTTTTCGAGAATAGAAAGCCCTGCACAGTTTTTCGCGTGGTTATGTACTACTGCATTCGCTTCTGGGCGTGCTTCATACGCCGCTAGGTGGAATTGCCATTCACTTGAAGGTAATTTTCCCTCTTCGTGTTTACCGTTTTTATCTACGTAAACGATGTCTTCAGGTTTAGTAAGTTCGTAAGGTTTACCTGTTGGGGTAATAAGCATACCGTCTTTATAACGCACACTCACATTTCCTGCAGTACCTTGGTTTAAACCAAGACGTGTCATTTCCATACAGGTATCAATAATTTTTTGAGAAAGTTCTAGTCTGTTCATTTGATTCACCTTTTTATTGTAAGATTAGTAAAATTTCTAAGATTTTTAACCGCTTGTAGGGTTATTCCACAGGCGTAACGCCTTTCTTAATAATCACATTGCCATATTTGGCAGTTTCGCCTGTGATTACAACGGCATAAGTTTTTTTAGCACGCTCATAAAAAGCAAAGCGTTCGACGCGTTCTACTTTTGGTGCAGTGCCGTTAATTTTTTTGATAGCTTCTAAATAACGAGCTTCTACGCTTGGATCGAGGCTATCTCCTTCTACCGCTTGCATCATTGCTAATGGTGCTTCAACGTATTGGTCGAATTCAAACAGCGGAGTAATGCCAAGCAATAAAGTGGGGATGTCAACACCATCAGCACGAATTACTTTGTGATGTAATTGATGTGCTGGAAAGTGAGCATCAGAAAGGACCAATTCGTCCCCGTGTCCCATTTCAGCCAAAATTTTTAATAATTCTGGGGAAATTGCGGGGTGGATACCTTTTAACATAGAATGTCTCCTTTTATTATTTATTTGTAATACTGGCTGTTTTCTGACGGCTCAATCCTTGTAACAGTTGGTCGCATCGCTTGTTGAGCTTCGAGCGGTGAGCCAAATCTACCCGCACCAAAGAAAGTAAACATCGCTGCACCTAAAACCGTGGTTTCTGGGAAATCCACCACATCAACTGGACAATTCAGCACATCAGCACGGATTTGATTCCAAAGTGCATTTTTCGAACCACCACCTACGCAAATTAAACTTTCAGCATTGAAGTTGCCTACTTTTTGCAAGAGCTGTAAGCCATCTTTTAGGCGGTAAGCCATATATTCCAGACCTGCACGGTAAATTTCTCCTCGTTTGGTATGCATTGAAAGCCCAACGATTGATCCCATTTGATTGGTTGTGCCATCAAAATTCCCAATCAGTTTTACGCCATTTGCCCCCGCAGGAATTGCACGAGCTTCATCAATCATCGTACGATAATAAGCATCCGTACCTGCCACTTCAGTAAAGAAGCGTTTGCCGAGCCATTCCATAATGCCTGAAGCTACCCATTGCACACCAGGATTGAAGCAACCCGCTTGACTATCAAATTCAATCGTTAAACCGTGTTGAGCAAATTGCCATTCTGGTTTTGCCTGTTGGGTACGAGCCATCAAAATTTCCCAAGTACCCGAGCTTAAAACAGGTTGGTTATAATCTGCTCCTGATCCAAAAATCGCAAATTGAGTATCGTGTCCGCAAGAAATCACGGGAATATCAGCACTCAAGCCTAACTCAACAGCAAGATCCGCTTTTAATCCGCCAATGACCTCACCTGCACTTTTCATTGGTGGGAAATGCTCTTTGCTCAAGCCCAATAAATTCAATACTTCGTCGTCCCAAGCGTCTTGCTCAATACAAGTCATCATAGAAGTTCCTGCCATTGTGCGGTCTGTGCTTTGCACGCCTGTTAAACGGTAGGTCAAGATAGACGAAATAAACATAAAACTATTTGCTTTGGCATAAACCTCAGGTTGATACTGTTTAAGCCATAACAGTTTGAATAGGGTATTAAAGCTGTAATGTCCTACACCATTACGTTGATAAAGTTTTTCTACATCAATGTAATTTGCGAGGCTTGTCATAATTGGCAAGGTACGTGGGCATTTCCACGAAATAATCGGATAAAGTTGGTTGCCCTGTTTGTCAAATAACGCACCATCCACACCAAAGGTGGTCACGGAAATGCCCACAATTTGCTGACGTTGTTCTGGGCTTAATTCCGCTAAGGTTTGTTTCGCACAGGTGAGCAATTTGCCCCAAATTTCATCAATCGCCCAGATGTGATAATCTGGATTTTCTACCCCAGGTTGAGTGTTATTGGGTAGATGGTGAGCACTTAAAATCTTCCCTGTATCATCAATAGCAATGGTGCGAAGGTTGGTTGCACCACAGTCGAAGATAAATGCAATTGCCATGGTTATCTCCTGAATTCTGAAATGTGATGCTACTTATTACTCCGCTCTCTTCCCCCTCTTTAGCAAAGAGGGGGAGAGATTTGGCAGAAAATTCAACCTCATCGTTTAAGTAGCATCTTTTCAAATTTCCTCCATTCGAGGAAATTTGCAATTTATACGCAAATTTTTACCGCTTGCGTTATTTATAAAGCGGTCCAAAGTTCGCACAAGCACGGTAGTCTTGGCCTTCTTTATCTTGACCAAACATATTCCATGCACTTGGACGGAAGACATCTTTTTCTTCCACGTTATGCATATTAACTGGAATACGAAGCATTGAAGCTAAGGTAATCAAGTCTGCACCAACGTGTCCGTAAGTGGCTACACAGTGATTTGCACCCCAGTTTGCCATCACAGAATACACATCTTTGAATGCACCTTTACCATTTAGACGAGGCACGAACCAAGTGGTTGGCCAAGTTTCATTGGTACGTTTATTTAAGATGTCGTGTACATTTTCAGGTAACTCGATTGACCAACCTTCTGCAATTTGAAGAACAGGGCCTACACCTTTGACAAAGTTAATGCGATGCATGGTAAATGGCATACCACCTTTGGTGAGGTATTGAGAAGATAAACCGCCCCCACGGAAGTATTCATACACAGCAGGGCACCAACGCGTATTTTCTAAGCAGCGTTTGCCGTCTGCCTCAGTCACTTCCCAAGCTGGTTTCACTACAGGATTGCCATCTTTGTCTTGGTGTTGACCTGTGCCATCTAATGCGGCAGAACCAGAGTTGATTAAGTGAATGAAACCATTTTCTGGGCGCCAGCCAGTTACACGTTCTACAGAGTCTTCACTCCAGTAAGTACGTACGTCAGCAAAGATTTGAGCTTGACCAGTTAAAAGGTTACCGAACAACATATTTACGGCATTTAAGCTGTCATTTTCAGTGGCAAGAATGTATGGAGGACGTACGCCATTCCAGTCGTAAGTTGAGTTCAACATCGCTTCCATAAAGTCGCCATTTGGACGATGGTCTGTCCAATGGCGTTGACCTTGGAAACCTGCTGCAATCGCATTGTGGCCTAACGCTTCTTCGCCAAAGTTAAGTTCAGCAAGTTTTGGATTGCCGACCATTAAATCGCGTGCGATGATGGTCATTTTGACTAAAGTTTTACGTAACTCCGCTCTTTCTTCCGCAGTCATTTGATTTTCTGGTGCGTTTACATCAACGCCGTCAATGCAGTATTCGTTAGCCCATTCAAGTGCAAGTTCGTATTCTTCATGGTCGTAAATGCCACGGTCAATACGGCGGGTAATTTCAGACATATCCACGTATTCGTTACGCATACCTAAGTATTCTTGGAAGAATGGTTGGTTCACAATAGAACCTGCGATACCCATCGAAACAGATCCGATAGAGAGGTAAGATTTACCGCGTAAAGTTGCCACAGCTAAACCAGCACGGGCAAAACGTAATAATTTTTCACGCACATCCGCTGGAATAGTTTGGTCGTCTGCTTCTTGCACTTCGTGGCTGTAAATAGAGAAAGCAGGTAAACCAAGTTGGTTATGACCAGCAAGGGCTGCTGCTAAATAAACTGCCCCTGGGCGTTCTGTACCATTGAAACCCCAAATCGCTTTTGGTGTGTGTGGATCCATATCAATGGTTTCAGAACCATAGCACCAGCAAGGGGTTACCGTAATCACCGCACCGACATTCTCACGTTTAAATTTTTCGGCACAAGCGGCAGATTCTGCCACGCCACCGATGCAGCTGTCTGCGATTACGCATTCCACGAAATCGCCATTAGTATGACGAACTTCTGAACTAATCAATTTCGCCACAGCTTTCGCCATATTCATTGTTTGATCTTCGAGTGATTCACGCACTCCTAAACGGCGACCGTCGATGGTTGGGCGGATACCAATTTTCACGGGAGTGGATTTCAAAGCAGTCATAGCATTTCTCCTGATTGGTTGAATAAAGAAAATTTCTGTTTTTTATTATTCACAGGGAAAGGCTTTTTTGAAGAAAAACGCGATTTTATGTTCAGTTCTGTGAGCAAGATCACAAAAATAACCGCTTTTAGGTGGAGGAGATAAAAAAACGAATGCCCGTTTTCGCTCCAAAATGGCGGAAACGGGCATTTAAATGCTATAGGCTAGATATGTTTAACTATAAAATTATTTTTCTGGCTGTTCTGATTTTTCAACTTTTTTAGCTCCAAATGCTCCAGAGAATTTCTTTTCTGTACGGTAAATGCCTGCCATCTCATCAGCATGCTCGCCATAAAATTTACCGTCTACTTGAATGTCATTATTTCCAAAAGATCTATTGCTAAAACTATTGCCAGAAATATTAGCTGAGAAAGCTAAATAATCTGATTGTCCTTGTTGTGGAATTTCTAAAGCCCCAGTCAGTGTTTTATTATCAAAATTTACATCAATGACAGCTTTTCCTGTCTGATATCCAAATTTTGCTTTTTGTACATCTTTATTTTCAGCATTAATATTTTCAGCATTAATAACATGCTGACCTTCATATTTAGCCAAGCCAGTAGTCGGAATATTATTTACATCTGTCGCCTTACCTTGAACAAAAGCTACGCTTTCATCACGATTTATAACTACGCCATAACGAGCATCTTGTAAATTACCACCAATAACTTTGTTTGTTAGCCCTGTCTCTTTTGAGTTAGCACCTTTTAACCAGCCGTTTTCTTGAGTCTGAGATGGATCAACAAGTGTAATCTCTGTTCCCCACACTTTTAAGACATTAATATTTTGACTATCTTGTGACCAAGGAATAAAAGTATCGTATCCCTCATAACGATAACCTGTAATCTTATCTTTCTCAGGCTCAGTTTTCTTCTCTGTTTTAGATGTTGCATCATTACCTAAAAGTTTAGCTGTTGTAGAAGAAACTGAATTTGGTAACTTATTTGCTACAGTTTCAGTAATTGTATTTTTTACGTTAGAAGAAGTACTACCGCCACCGCTACCTCCACCGCTGCCGCATGCGGCTAAAGTTAATACGGCTAAAGTGGTTAACGTAAATTTTGCTAAAGCACGTTTCGAAATAGACATAATTAATCCTCTCAAATAAAAAATGAACTTAATTTTTACCTTGTAATTTTACCATCAATTTATTATGAATACCTCCAAAATCACCGTTGCTCATCACTAAAATATGATCGCCTGTTTTTGCTTCTTGGACAATCATTTCAACTAACTTATCAATGCTTGCCGACCATTTTGCTGGTTGGATTAATGCACCAGTGATTTGGCTCACTTTCCAAAGAATGGTATCAGGCTGATAAATAAAGACCGCTTGTGCATCGTGTAGGCTTGGTGCAATGTCATCTTTATGCACGCCCATTTTCATTGTGTTTGAACGAGGTTCTAACACCGCAATAATACGGGCATCTTTGCCAATCTTGCCACGAAGTGCATCGATTGTGGCTTCAATTGCGGTTGGGTGGTGGGCAAAATCATCATAAACAGTGATGCCATTTACTTCGCCTTTTACTTCCAATCGGCGGTTAGCATTGATGAATGAACCTAATGCTTTGCAAGCCCCTTCAATGCTCACACCTGCGTGTTGTGAAGCGGCAATTGCCATCAATGCATTGTGCATATTGTGGTAACCGATGATATTCCAATGCACTTCGCCTGCTTTCTCACCAAAATGGTAAACCTCAAATTGTGAGTAATCGGCATTCAATGGTTTAGCAAACCACTCTTTACCTTCGCCAATCGCTTGCACTTCACTGTATGTACCCATTTTAAGTGTATCTTGTACGTTTTGATCGCTGCTTGCTGCCAAAATACGCCCTTCGCTTGGAATGGTGCGAATAAGATGATGGAATTGGCGTTGAATCGCGTGTAAGTCGTCAAAAATGTCAGCGTGATCGAACTCGATATTATTGATGATCAGGGTTCTTGGCGAATAATGCACGAATTTCGACCGCTTGTCGAAGAAGGCGGAATCGTATTCGTCCGCTTCAATTACGAAGAATTTGCTTGAGCCTGCACGTGCAGAAATACCGAAATTGCCTGCAACGCCACCAATTAAAAAGCCTGTGTCGATTTGGTTTTGATCTAAGATCCACGCTAACATTCCTGTAGTGGTGGTTTTTCCGTGCGTGCCTGAAACAGCAAGCACCCAGCGATCTTTAAGGAGATGATCGTGTAGCCATTGCGGGCCTGAAGTATAATTAAGCTGATGATTTAAGACATATTCCACACAAGGGTTACCGCGGCTCATTGCATTACCAATCACGACTAAATCGGGTGCGGGTTGGAGTTGAGCCACATCGTAATTAGGGATAATTTCAATGCCGTGTGTTTCTAAAAAAGTGCTCATTGGTGGGTAAACATTAGTGTCTGAGCCTGTCACTTTGTAACCTAGCTCGCGTGCGATCATTGCCACGCCGCCCATAAAAGTGCCACAAATGCCGAGAATATGGATGTGTTTTTGGTTCATTAAAAGCCTCTTTATTTTGAGATAATTTATTCAGATCCCTTACTTTTCTTTCTCATATTCCCTAACGTAATCAAACTCATTATAAAACCCGCTATAGCTCCTAATCCTGCAAAAATCAGATAAGGTTTCGGCATCGCATTTAAGCTCGCATTTTTCGCAAAGTGGAAGGCAACAAGGTTATTGTCTAGCGGTTGAACTGATTGCATCATTTTGAGTTTATTTTCCCAAGAGACATCTAATTTTGCCTCAGCCGCAGTTTTGACTTGTTGAAATAATACCTTCCATTTGTTGATAAGTTCGTTATTCAACGCAGTGCGGGTTGCTGTATTTATGCTTTTTAAGTATTCCACAAATAAGTTATCCACATCGTTAATATTATATGAGGAAAAACTGAAATTTATCGCATCGCCATTCACGCTGCTTTGAAAACCTTGAGCTAATTTTTCTGCATAGGTTTTTGCAGATAATCCTTCTAATTCGGCACGTTGTTGCACGCTTGGCTGCTGACTTAAAAAGGCAATACGAGGCTCGCTAGCGGTTAAATTTTGCGAAAAAAGTGCAAATGCCGCTTGAGTGGCTTTGCTTTCCATTTTGTTCATATCTACAGCTTCTGCATCACCACTGACTAATCCATAGGTTGAGAATAGCGAGAAATAGTTACCTAATTCTGCCATTTGCGGTGCGGTAAATTGAGCTTGAACTTGCCATTGCGTAGGTTGGTAATAAGCAGTTGTTGCACCTAAACCTGCACCAATGGCGGTGAGTAAAATTGTGTTTAAAAGTTTTTTGAACATATTTTTATTTGAAATTTAAGTGTCTTTTCCCTTGCCCTTTATGGGATAGGATGTATTTTAGGCTATTTTTTCACCGCACCTTTTCTCACCCTCCGCTTCAATCTACGTACAAAGCGGGTGATTTTCCACGCACGCACGATACTGTAAGCGTAAAGGAAGAACAGGGCAATAAAGCCAATGACCATTGAAGATTGATCCCAATAATTTACTTCGCCCAGTACGCCAATCGTCGCACAAACGGCAGCCCAAAAGGTAATCACGGCAAGGGCTTGGCGGGAGGTTAAACCTGCACGCATCAACAAGTGGTGCAAGTGCAAGCGGTCGGGTCTGAATGGACTTTTACCTTTTTTCAAGCGACGGAAAATGACAGCGACCATATCAATTAACGGTACGGCAATTAGCCATAAACCAGTGATTGGACTAATGGCGTGCCCTTGTCCTTGGGTGCTTAATAGCAACATCCAGATGATGGTAAAGCCAATCAGCGTGCTGCCTGAATCTCCCATAAAGACTTTCCATTTTGCCCCGAATAAGCTTAAATTGAACATTGCATAGGGGATAAGCGTGAGGATAATTGCCAAGCACCAAAAGGCGATAGCGTGTTCACCGTTAATCCACATCAACACCCCAATGCCTGCAAAACTTACGCTTGAAAGCCCCGCGAGTAAGCCGTCGATGCCATCCACCATATTGAACGCATTGATTACACCAATGGTGATAAACACGGTAAAAAGCAAGCTAAAAAAACCGAGCTTGATACTAAATGGAGCGATAATTTGCCCTAAACTTTCTAGCTCTAAGCCGCTGTAAATCATTGCACCCGCAAGCACGGCTTGAATGCCCGCACGCAATGCAGGGCTGATATCAAAGCGGTCATCTAATACACCGATGATCAATAAAATCGTCACTGAAAGCAGGTACAGCCATGGCAATGGCATTGTTTCATATTGAAATGCGTAATAGGTTAAGTTTCCTAAAAAAAGTGCAATGCCGCCGATTAATGGAATCAATCCTTGATGGCGTTTACGGAAATTCGGTTTATCCACCAAGCCGATTTTTTCCGCCACAGGACGCATAAAAATCAACGAGGCAAAGGAAACGATCACAACGGCTAAAAAGGTCAGCCACATCATATTTTTCCCTAAAATAGAGTGATAAAAAAATTACGCGAAGAATAGCACAAAGGCGAAGATCTTGAAAATTTTTTGCAAGATTACGCTGAAAAATAACCGCTTGTTGATTATTCCCGCTTTGCTTATTTTTCAGTAAAATAGCCCTGAATTTATTACGAGGAATTTATTATGTCAAAATCAGAACAACTCTTTGAAAAAGCACAGAAAGTCATTCCAGGTGGGGTAAATTCTCCCGTTCGTGCGTTCAAAGGTGTGGGCGGCACGCCTGTTTTTATTGAAAAAGCGGAAGGGGCGTATATTACCGACAGCGATGGCAAACGTTATATCGATTACGTAGGCTCTTGGGGCCCGATGGTATTAGGGCACAACCACCCTGCAATTATTGATGCAGTATTAAAAGCCGTACCGAACGGCTTGAGTTTTGGAGCACCGACCGAAAGCGAAATCACACTTGCTGAATTAGTGTGCAAATTAGTGCCTTCAATCGAATTGGTGAGAATGGTAAGCTCAGGCACAGAAGCGACAATGTCGGCAATTCGCTTGGCTCGTGGCTACACAGGTCGCGATAAAATCATCAAATTCGAAGGTTGTTATCACGGGCATTCAGATAGTTTATTAGTGAAGGCAGGTTCAGGTGCATTAACCCTTGGTCAGCCAAGTGGACCTGGTGTACCAGCAGATTTTGCAAAACATACTATTACTTGCACGTACAACGATTTAGATTCGGTAAAACAAGCGTTTGAGCAATACCCAACTGAAATCGCTTGTTTGATCGTTGAACCTGTCGCAGGCAATATGAACTGTGTTCCGCCAAAAGAAGGTTTCTTACAAGGCTTGCGTGAATTGTGCGACCAATATGGCACGGTATTTATTATCGACGAAGTAATGACAGGCTTCCGCGTTTCACTTGGCGGTGCACAGGCTTACTACGGTGTAAAACCAGATTTAACCACGCTCGGTAAAATCATCGGTGGCGGGATGCCAGTAGGTGCTTTTGGTGGTAAACGTGAAATTATGGAAGCAATTGCCCCAACAGGTCCTGTTTACCAAGCGGGTACACTTTCAGGCAACCCAATCGCAATGGCAGCAGGCTTAGCGTGCTTAACCGAGCTTTCTAAAGCAGGTAATGAAGAAAAATTAGCCGAGAAAACTAAAATGTTGGCAGAAGGTTTTAAAGCATTGGCAGCCAAACACAATGTGCCATTTATGGTGCAATATGTGGGTGGGATGTTCGGTTTATTCTTCACCGAACAAACTGAAGTAACCAGCTTCCAAGAAGTAATGAAATGTGACGCAGCAAAATTTAACCGCTTCTTCCACTTAATGCTTGAACAAGGCATCTACCTCGCACCATCCGCCTTCGAAGCAGGCTTTATGTCGCTTGCACATTCTGATGCAGATATTGAAGCAACGTTGCAAGCAGCGGATAAAGCATTTTCAGTGTTGTAATTTTGCAAACAAGCGGTCAAATTTGACCGCTATGTCGTAATGCTTTCAAGAGATAAAATATGAAAAAAATCCTTCTATTAAACGGCCCTAACCTCAATATGTTAGGCAAACGTGAGCCACAGATTTACGGATCACAAACCCTTGCCGATATTGAAATGCACCTCCAAACCGAGGCATCAAAACGTGGCTATGAACTAGACTATTTCCAGGCAAACGGCGAAGAGCCTATCGTCAACCGCATTCACAAAGCCTTTGGCAAGGTAGATTTTATTATCATCAACCCCGCAGCATTCACCCACACCAGTGTTGCCTTACGCGATGCATTATTGGCAGTGGCGATTCCCTTTGTGGAAGTGCATTTGTCGAACGTTCACGCCCGTGAGCCATTCCGCCATCACTCTTATTTGAGCGATGTGGCGAAAGGCGTGATTTGCGGCTTGGGTGCAAAAGGCTATGATTACGCCCTTGATTTTGCGATTTCGCAGTTAGAGAAATAACCCTGTAGGGTGCCTACCACAAACATTATCAGATTTTAATGGTGGGCAGGAATGCCCACCCTACAAGAGAATATAAAATGTCAGTCAAATACGAAAAATTTATCGTGCTATGCAACGGGCTTTCTCGCTTGCTGGGCAACATTGTGAAAATCTCGGGCTATCCGTTCCACGCTCTGTTTCCGAAAAAACGCTTTACCATTCCAGAATTCAGCCCTGCGAAGTTAACCACTACCCGCAAGGATAAAATCAACCGTACCATTTGGCAGACCAACTATTCCAATAAAGTAACCCTGCCAATGTATTGCAACTATTTGTTCAACCGCTTGATGTCGTTAAGCTATGATTACCGCTATGTCAGCACGGAAGAGCGTGAAGAATATCTAAAAAAATATGCCGAACCGCACGTTTTTACCGCATACAGCCAACTTACTGACGGTGCAGCACAAGCCGATTTCTGGCGTGTGTTTACCCTGTGGCGTGAAGGCGGAATCTACATCGATATCGATGGGCATTTGGTTTTCCCACTCTCGCAAATTATTGCCGAGCAAGATTCAGAAGTGCTGATCAAACGCCGCGATAAATACACTAATTTCTTCCTTGCGTGCGAAGCGGGACACCCAATTATGAAAGCTACGCTAGATTTAATTGTAGAGAATATTGAAAATCGCCGTATTGATGGCGGTGTTTTTGCAATGACAGGCCCTGAAACATTAAATACTGTGATTGGTTCTCAAATGGTAAATACCCGCCGTGATAAAATTACCTGTACTCAAGGCACATTTACTAATGAACATTTCCAATATATCGACAAACCACGCAGCAAGTGGAATTACAAAAAGAACGAAGAACTGCTGAAATAATTTTCACAAGCGGTTGTTTTATAGCAAAACATTACAAGATATAGCTCCAAATGCAACATAAAAAAACAAAGTAAATGGATAAAAAAAGTCTAGCAAATGCTAGACTTTTTATTTTGATGTAACTAAACCTCAATCCCAAACTTCTCTTTCACTAATGCTTGGAAATCAGTACAACCGCCAACGTGAACGTTATCTAAGAAAATTTGTGGAACTGTCGCAACAGGCTTGCCAATACGAGGTTCTAAATCTTCTTTGGTAATCCCTTCTTCAGGCATATTCACAAATTTAAAATCAAAATCGGCTAATTCTGATTTCATTTTTTCAGCTAATGCTTTCGCACGTACGCAATATGGGCAAGTTAAACGCCCGTAAATTTCAACAAACATCGTTACCTCTCTGTTTTTCCTTGTTGTAAGTAACTGCATCTTACCCTTTGTAAGCGGTTAAATCTATCTCTTGATCTGCAAATTTTTCTAATTCGGCTTGATGGGTAATATAGACCACCGACGATTGCGGCAAATGCTGCTTAATCAAGCTAAACATCGCTTGTGCCGACTCACTGTCAAGACTGGAAGTCGCTTCATCCAGATAAATTACCTCTGGCTTATTAAGCAAAATGCGTGCAAAAGCAATACGTTGCTGTTCACCACCAGAGAAAATGTGATGCCAAGCCTGCTGCTCTTGCAAACGATTTTGCCACTGGCTTAACCCTACATTTGCTAACACTTTATTCATTTCTTCAGCCGAATGAATTTGATGGGCTGGATAACTCAATACATCCGCCAATGTGCCGTCATTTAAGTAACTACGTTGCGGCACAAGCAAGCTCTTACCTTTCGGCACTTTATATCTACCATCAAAATAATCCCAAATACCACTGAGCAACCGCAAGAAAGTTGATTTACCCAAACCACTTTTTCCTTTCAAACGAACCCATTTCTGCCCATCAATTGCAAGTGATAAATGACTAAACAAGCGGTCGTTTTCTGGGGTATAAATGGCTAAATCCTGCGTTTCGAGCAATTTCTCTGAAGTTTCTACTTCGGCTTTAATCAGCTGTTCCAACTCATCCATTTCACGTTGCAATTGGCTCAAACGGCTGATCGAAGCCGACCATTTTGGCAAGCTAGAATAGGCAAAAATAAACCAGCTAAAAGCGTTAATTACCACACTAAATGCAGTACGAATCTGCATAATACCCCCAAAGGTAATCGCCTTAGTGGCTAAAAGCGGGATCGAAAAAATCACAGGTAATAACAACGAAAAGCGGTCATAACCGACGGTAAAGAACCCAAGTTGTTTTTCCTTATCCATCAAAGCACGCCAGTTAGTCACGATCGCTTTAAATTCTGCAAAAAGAGAGGCTTTTTCGACCGCTTCCCCTTTATACAAGGCAATCTGTTCAGCATTTTCCTGCTTACGCACAAGGCTGGCACGGAAATTCGCCTCAAATTGTTGTTGATGATAATTCAGCTTATGTAATTTTCGCCCGATTAAATGGGTAATAATTGTGCCTAATACGGCATAAATCATCGCTACCCAAACTAAGTAACCTTCTACGACAAAACTCTTGCCAAATAGGGTAAATTCAGGCGATTTTGCTAAATTCCATAACACCATAAAGAACGCCCAAAGTTGGATAATGTTGAAAATCAACGAAAGCGTCAGTTCAATGGTGTACTCAATAAAAATGCTAATGTCTTCCGCAATACGTTGGTCAGGGTTGTCCATTTTCTTGCGATGCGCCAAGCGGTAATAGATCTGCTTAGAAAGCCATTTTTCCAAGAACTGCTTGGTCATAAATTCACGCCAGCGGATAATCAACAATTTCCGCAACCAAATACGGTAAACATTAATCACAATAAAAATTGAGATATAAATAAAATACTCATTTAAAAGCGTATAGGATTTGTCAATTTCAAAGTTAGAAAGGGCATCATAAAAGCCTTTCGACCAGTTGGAAATTTGTACGTTGAGGTAGGTAATTACCGAACCAATACCGATTACAACAGCCGCGATTAACCACGCTAACCAGTTGGATTTTCTGCCCCAATAGGGTTTGCTGAGGGAATAAAAGTTTTTGAAAAATTGTTTCATATTAAAATTTTATGGTTTGCATTCCTAATTTCTCCGTTTTTTATTCTGTCAAATCTCCCCCACCCCTCTTTGCTAAAGAGGGAATGTTCTCTAAAAATCAAATTTTAATTATCTAACTTCAACATCATTGAGATCAAAATATCCAATGTTCGTGTTTACAGAAAGAAAATCCCCCTCTTTAGCAAAGAGGGGTGGGGGAGATTTGACAGTAGTAATTAACGAAGAAATTAGTTTTTTCTACACTAATCTAAGTTATCTCTTCGGTGTCGTAATAAATACCTTCTCATTGTTAGTGTTATACAACAGCTTCGCCATCGCTTTCACATTGTCAAGCGTAATGCCATCAGCAAGGCTTTGCATCTCGGTGAGATATTGAGGGTTACCTGAGTGGTTTTCGCTTAAAATTAGACGAGCCAACCAAGTTCTTGGTTCTTGCAAGCGGTCTTTTTCAGCTGTTACAAACTGCACTTTCGCAGCTTTCACATCCTCTTCAGTGATTTGCTCTGGCAAAGCATCCAACACGACTCGAGCTTGCCCAATGAGTTTATCCGCATTATCAGGGTTTGCCACAAAAGAAAGCTCACTTTCGATGCGATCAGTTTCAGGATTGAGAGAACTTTCAAAACGTAAGCTATAAATCCCCAATTCTTTATCCCTTAATGTCATTTTGAGTTTATTCGTCGCAATATTGCGTAAGATCGAGACTAAAACTGCATCTTTCCCTTGCCATTGATGTGCACTAAACGCCCACATTTTTACATCCGATTTCGGCTCTGGATTCATTGCAAAACTAGCAACCGCTTTACCTTCAGTTGGTAAAACTTGGGCAGAATCGAACCGCTTACCACGTGGAAAATCACTTAAAAATTGCGTTACCAAGCCTTTCATTTCCGCGTCATTCATATCATTCACAAAATAATAGGTCATTGGTGCTTGTAGCATTTTTGCCCACTCGTCATTCAGACTTTTCTCGTTAAGCTGGTCAAGCGACGATTTGTTTGGCAAGCTCATTTCAATGTTTTCTTGATTATAACGCAACATTGAAATTGCTTTTAAACGCTCATTTTCGCTGTTTTTGGCATTTTGCGAAGCGACCATTTTTGCCAATCTCTCTTTAGTTTCATCTAAACCATCTTTCACTTTTGTTTCAACTTGATAAGCGTAAACCAAACGGAGTAAGTCAGCTAATTTGGCGTTGTCCACCGTGCCTTCCAACAACAATCTCGTTGCTGTTTGTTTCATTGAAAGGTTCACTTTGTTTAGCTCTTTCCAATGCTTCAACTGCTCAAATTCCCAATCAAGCGGTGCATTTTGAGCGATCAATTGCAATGCCACTTGGCTTTGCCATTCGCCCAACCCCTTCGCTTTAAAACCCGCTGAACTTTGTGCTTGAAAGTAAGTTTTATCTTTCGCCAGCGGAGATTTCAACCAAACTACCTTATCACCGTTTGAGAGCGTCCAATGTTGCACATTTTGTACTTCAAATTTTTGCTCATCCGTAATTGAGCCTTTAGCTTGTACGTGCTCAAGCAGCATCGGCACAATCTCTTTCTCTTTTTGTGGCTCTGAAATTTCCGCTTTTTGAGCCTCTTCTTGCAGCTGAGCGACTTGTGCTTCGCTGATATCTAACTTGGTATCACGAGGTGGCTGATATTGCACAATACGATCTTTCGCTTCAAACCATTGATGAATGCGGGCATTTACTTCCGCCACCGTAATTTTTTTCAACATCGGTTCAGTTAAATTGGCAATTTCAGGTTGGGTCAGGAAAGGTTTATCCAATAAGGTCGTATCGACCATAGCTTGCACCCAGCGAGAGAATTCACGATCGCCGTCGTGTTTCTTCGCATTCTCAATTTGAGCTTGAATCAGGGCTTTCTGTTTCTCCAACTCTTCTTCTGTCATCGGAAAACGTTTTAAGCGTTCGATCTCTTCGAAAATCTGTTTCAACCCTTGCAGATGCCCTGTAGGAGCAACAGTCGCAAATAAACCGAGTGCCGCTGTGTGCGTGCCGATGTCAGATTTTCTTGGCACAACCGCAGAAATGCCTTTCGGTAACACTTCCGATTGATTACGTAAACGTTGCACGATGCTGGCAAGTGCAATGCGATCTAATAAGCGTTGATAGCGCCCCTCATCCGTTTGAGCTCGGCTCTCACTATCATCAAAACGCAGAATATAAGCCACTTGACTCACGCCACTACGCAGATCTTGCAATTTGTTGATCTGCAAACAATCCGTCAATGCTGGATTTAAATAGTCGCGCACAGGCGTGTTTTTCTTCTCTGCTTTACCGAAATAGCGGTCAATTTCTGCTTTCGCTTCGCTAGGATCCACATCACCCACCACCAACAAATTCATATTATTTGGGGCATACCACGTTTGGTAAAACTGCTGTAATTCCGTGGCTGGCATTGAGTTGATACTCTGTTCCGTACCAATCACACGATGGCGAGCATAACGCGAGTTTGCACGCACAGAGGCGATACGTTGTTCGTTCATCATCGCCCCAACGCCCAAACCTTGACGCCACTCTTCTAAAATAATTTTACGTTCATCATCCAAATCTGCTTGGCTTAATTTTGCCCCAAATAACATTTGCGATAAGGCATCAAAACTTTGCGAAAGCCCCGCAGTATTCGGCGGAGTCATCATATAGGTGGTACTATCTGAAGTCATCACGGCATTGTAGTTTTTGCCACGTACCCATTTTTGTTCGTGCAAATAAGGCATCAAGCCGTTCGGGTGAGCATTCGTACCACGAAAAACGAGGTGCTCAACCATATGTGCCACGCCTGCTTGATCGTCATTTTCATCCACTGATCCTGCATTAACACGCATACGGATCTCAATATGCCCTTTTTCATCGTGCAAAGGTAAAATCGTATATTTTAAGCCGTTGTCTAATTGACCCTGAATGGGTGCAGATTTTTCCGCCCACGCCATATTAGACGCCACAAAGAGGGCAAGTGTTGTAAGAGCAAAACGCATGATAGTTCCTTATGTTTTTGCCTAAAAAGAAAAGCCTCTCGCTTCATTTTGCCACTTGCAAATAAAACGAGAGGGAATGTAAGCGGTGGAATTTTAGCAGAAATTTGTAAATGCTTTGAGAAATTTCACCGCTTGTTGACAGTTACCAGTTGTAACTTGCACCAAGCCAAAAGTTGCGACCCATTTTGTAGATGGTATTGCCGCTAGTTGCTTTTGAAACTGGTTATAGTTATAACGAGCACCTAATCATCAATGCCGCCGCTACCAATAATTGGAATCTGACCTTTCAGTTCTTGATATAATCGCTTAATAATCTCCATGCTTTTATGCTGCAATGGCTTCCCACTTAATCCGCCTTGCTGTTCCTCATTTTTCATTCACATAGTTTACTGTAAGAAAAGTTCGGTCAATTTTCACCGCACTTTAAGGGAAAGATTGCTCGTATTCTACGAAGAAAACTATAGATGTGTAAATAATAAAAAAATGTGATGACCACAATGTAATCATCACATTTTAATATCAAACTTTCATTCGAAAGTTAAAGGAAAATTAGGTTATTACCAAAAATATGCCACACCAGCACCAGCACCAACGTTACCTTGTGTATTAGCACCTAATGATAATTTCACACCATATTTTCCATTATCAGAAAGACGACTATATCCAACAGCAACCGCAGATTGACCACGATACTGACCTACTGCAGCAGTAGCAGCTGATAAACCTGGACGATAAGATTGGAGCAAGTTTGCCGTAGCAATTGCACTTGCCGTACCAGCATCTGCACGTTTGCCCATTTTATTCACTTTGCCCTCAAGGTTATTCACTTGTCCAGCAAGATTTGTTACCCCTTTTGCCACAGCATACAACTGACTTCCGTTAATCGCATCGGTTGAAGTAGCAGAGATTTCGCCTGCTGCGACGTTTTGGATACGTCTTTCTTCGCCACTTGCACCGACAGAAACCGCACCGTGTGCCGTTGCACCAGCAAATCCTTTTACCGTACCCGTTGCACCGGCACTTGTAGTGTTACCCGCCGTGCCATCAGATTTCAGGTTTTTACCCTTATCTTTTGTCGCAGTTGAAGCATTACCGAGATAAACAGAATTTTCTACGGTTTCGCCTAAGGCTTGCGGCACGGTTACTTTCGTCTTCGTACCATCTTTTCCAACCACTTCTTTTTCTTCGGTCAGTACATTGCCATCTGCATCACGTTTCGCATTAACACTATTACCCAACACAAACGTGTTTTTAGAAGTAATACGGTTATCGTTACCGAAAGCGTAGCTGCCGTTTGCACCATCTTCGATGTAGTTCGGATCGCCGAATGCACCAGATTTTTCCGCATTCACAACGTTGCCTGTACCAATCGCCACGGTGTTATCGCGTAAGGCTTTTGATTCATAACCGAAAGCAATAGCATTATTGCCTGCCGCATCAGCTTTCGCGCCGATTGCCGTCGCGTATTTGCCGCTTGCACTAGAGTCAAAGTCATTGCTTCGTTCCTCTCTACGTTTGGCTGTGCCGTCATTAGAGTGGAAGAACTTAATCCCTTGCTCATTCATATTGTAGATGGCTTCAACCACTGAATTAGTGATAACTTCTTTTCTGCCCTCTACATTATAAGTGGTCAATAATGGGGTTTTACCGTCTTCGCCCACCACAACGTTGTTATAGACTTTAGTCGTACCATCAACTTTATTTTCTACCGTCACATTAGTGATATTCGGCGCTTTATTGCCAGTTAATGCAAAAATCTGTCCGCCGTTTACTGCCTGTTTGCTGGTTGGCGAAATATCGCCATTAGCCACATTATCAATCACAACGCCTTTGCCTTTCGATTGATCATTTGGATCAAGGCTGACTACATATTTTTCATCAGTAGTAATGCCTGCAACTTTAGCAGTATCAACGGCTTGATTTTTATCAGCGTCCCCTTTGTCGTTGGTGTAATACCATTTATCCGCACCATTTTCGGTTACTTTTACAACTTTCTTACCGTTTGCATCCACGTTACCAAAAGTGACTTCGTTGTTCGTATCAGCAGAACCATCATCTTTCGTGTAATACCATTTATCGCCATTTTTAACGATTTTCTTACCGTTTGCATCGGTATTGTAGATTTGCGTTAAAGGCAATTCCACATCGGTTTTCACAAAGGTTGTAGTCACTTTATCGCCGTTTGCATCGGTGCTTTCCACCGTTGCCGCGCTCACTTTGGTATTTAAACCATCAGCAAAACGGACTTTATCGTTGGCATTCACAGTTTCCACTTTAGTATCAGATAAGGCTTTTGTTTCATCGCCAAATGCTGCTTTCGCATCAGCTTCATTTGCCAAACCAAGCTCAAAGCCTGATTTCGCAATCGCATCTGCCACTTGGTTACCTGTTATATAGCCAGAACCTTTGTTGGTTAGGGTAGCTTCGGTGTTATTATCCGTTACAGAAACGATTTTGCCGTTTTTATCTTGATATTTCGCAGCAACTGTATTTCCACCTGTAACTTTCGGCTGACCAGTTGTTAAGTCAATATCCTCTTTGCTGTAATACTTATCGCCAACTTTAACCAAGTTCGTTTCCGTACCATTAGCATTCTTAACGGTAAATTCATTCGATTTAACCACTTCGCCTTTAGCCAATTCAAAAGTAATTTCACGCGTACCGTTATCTAGTGTTTTACCAGAAACGCTAATACCGTTACTACCTTTGAAATTAACCTTATCGGCATTTCTCATTTGGTCATTGTAGCCATCACCTGCAGAAATCTGCCAGCCCAAGTTTTTCAAATCGCCCACAGTTGCCGCATTGCTTGATGTTGAATTTGCCAAGTCTGCCAATCCTGCCTTGCCTGGGTTGGCTACTTTAACAGAAGCTGTACCATCCGTTGGTGCAGCATTATTTGCCCCCAATGTATCTTTCGGATAATACTTACCATCATTTGCTAATGCTAATTCCGTACCATCTGCAGCCTTCGCTGTATTAGGTAAATCAAAGGTTTTCGCACCATTTGCAAGATTGCCTAAAGCCGTTGGCTTATTGCTATCTGCAGTTGGGCTTACCAAATTCACACTTAATTTACCAACTTCAGCCTCTGTTAATTCAGTAGCTGACGGCTCGCCTTTATCATCTAAAGTGTAGTATTTATCCCCCACTTTACTTACCGCTTTGCCATCTGCTGTCGTATATTGAACAGGCAAACCTGTTACATCGGTGCGGACATAAGTATTCGTAACTTTATTACCATCTTTATCCACATCTTCCACAACAGCCGCTTTCACTACAGTGTTTTTACCATTTGCAAAACGCACATTGTCATTTGCATTAACACGTTCAAGCGTAACATCTGATAAGGATTTGCCACCAGTCGTAAAGGCAGAAACAGCTTGTTCAGCATTCGCCAAACCTAAATTCCAACCAGACTTCGCAATGGCATCCGCCACTTGTTTACCTGTAACCACACCTTGATTTTGGTTAGTTAAAGTAACGGCATTTCCCATAGTGGTAGTTCCATCAGTATTAACGGCAAAGACTTCATTACCCACTGTTTTATATTTAGCAGTAACTTTCTTACCATTAGTCACTTTTGGCTTACCTGTCGCAGGATCAATATCGTCCTCACTGAAGTATTCATCGCCGATCTTCACAAGTTTTGTGTTATCTGGTGCGCGGAATTCATTGTCTTTCAAGACTTCGCCAACATTTACATCATACTTAACCGTAATGTTACCTCGATCATCTTTACTTACAGTCGCCGTAGTCGCATCACCATCAGCAAAGGTTACTTTTGTGCCTGATTTGACAGTTTCAAACTGACCATTTTGACCTGCAGCCGTACCTGTTGTTTTAACTCTCCAACCAGCGTTGTTCACTGCGTCAATCACAGTGTTTGCAGTCACTAAGCCTTTGCCTGCATCTGTATCATCAGTCGTAGGGTTGGCATTTGTGCCACCTGCATTTTTATTACCTTGACCAGTAACCAACTTACCGTCTTTTTCTTTGATAACAGAAGTCTTCGCACCGATTTTAACTTCGGTTCTCTTACCGTTATCTTTGCTATCTACGGTAACTGTTGTGGTTTCTGGATTTTCACTTAAAAACTCAACTGTGTCGTAAGTACGGACAAAATCAACATTACTAGAAGTTGTATCGCCAGATTTAAAGCCCTTGATATTCCAACCCGCATTTAATACATCTTGAACACTTGCAGCACGAGCTTTTTCTTCATCCGTAATATTTTCTTTTGTTACAGATGTTGTACCCCCTGCATTTAACAACGTATCTTGCAAGGTTGAAGCAATACCATTCAGATGAACTGACTTATCTCCATTCACTGCTGTTGCTTTAGCAAAGTTCAAGCCTGTACCATCACTAGTAATATCAACCTTATTAGGGTCTTTACCAATAGATAATTTCTCACTTAAAGTTGCACTGTCCGTAGTGATGTCTTTCGCTAAAGCAAAGGTAACCTCTTTACCATCACGTTTAACTTTTAAGTTTTTACCCGCTTTTAAGGTTAAAGTGTCGCCTGCTTTAAGTGCATCTTTTGTACCATTATCGGTTTCATTATCGCCCACTTCGTCAGTAGTATTTTGTACTTTCACGAAGGTTGCTGCTTCGTTGATTGCTGTTGCAACATCTCCAACAGTTGCCACTTTTTTCTTGTCAGCATCAGTTGCATCCGCACCGTTTGTTGAAGACTTAACAACTACTTTACCGCGGTTATTGTTAGCCCCTTGACCTGCAGCAGTATCTACTGTATTAAACTCGCCTTTAGTAACAGAGGCACCTTTTGTTGGATCAACAGTTAATACATTGTTGGTATCTGTACTTGTTTTGAGCTTAATCGTGTTGCCTGTTTTCTCAAGACCATCGCCAACTTGGGTTTCTGCTACATCTACAGTTACAGTATGTTTACCTGTTGTAGTATCAGTTTTCGCAGACACAGTCGCGCCGTTTTTACCCACAAACTCAACTTCCGCTGCGTTTTTCACTGCAGCGTGGAATGCGTTATTGGTATCATCTGTGGTTTTATCAGATGAAAGCACCCAGCCTAAGCCACGTAAGTCGCCCACGGTTGCCGCTGTACTGTTAGCAACAGTTGTACCACCCGCTCCAGTTGCAGAGTTAGTTAAATTAACTAAGTCTTTCTTAGCGTCATTGCCATTATATTTAGTCAAACCACTTGTAACATTAGTAATAGCTTTATTGCCCGCACTAATGCCGTCTTTGGTTACGCTAATTGGAGCTGCAGTTGTACCTGTCGCACCAGCCGCTGGCGTGATGGTTAAGCCGTCTTTGTCGATTACGGTTTTCGCACCATTATCTGCAGCTGTACCACCTAAAGTAACGCTCGTTAAGCCTGTTAAAGTATCTTTCAGTGAGTAAGTAAAGTCCGCACCATCTTGTTTCACTTTTAAGTTCTTACCTGCTTTGAGAGTGACTTTGTCTCCAGCTTTAACTTCTTTATCCTCTGCTTTTCCATCAAGTTCACCATCAGTATCCGCAGCGGCAGTTGCTTTCCAACTTAGACTACCTAAAGCTGTTGCTAAATCGCCTGCATTAACAAGTTTTTTC
>NZ_JAHAHT010000008.1 GCF_018373095.1 Haemophilus parahaemolyticus | reverse complement strand
AAGCCAGGCAGGTTTCCCAGCTGAATCGGTGTTTATTGCAACCTGTTTAGTCTCAGGTTTAGGCTCAATTTTGATCGGTTTATGGGCGAATACTCCAATGGCAATTGGTAGTGCGATTTCATTAACTGCATTTACCGCGTTCAGCTTAGTACTTGGCCAAGGTATTTCAATTCCTGTGGCACTCGGTGCTATCTTCTTAATGGGTGTGGTGTTCACACTGATTTCAGTTACAGGCATTCGTTCTTGGATTCTGCTCAACCTGCCTTCAAGCATCGCACACGGTGCAGGCATCGGTATCGGTTTATTCCTTCTATTGATTGCTGCAACTAATGTTAAATTAGTGATCAACAGCGGCATTGATATTCCTGTCAAGATGGGCGAATTTACCTCATTTCCTGTAATAATGTCATTGCTTGGTTTATCAGCAATCGTGGGTTTAGAACGATTAAAAGTGAAAGGCTCAATCCTTTGGGTGATTATTGCGATTACGATTATTGGCTTAATTTTTGATCCGAATGTAAAATACTCAGGCTTCTTCAAAATGCCAAGTTTCGGTGAAAACTCATTATTCTTAGCATTAGATGTAGTGGGTGCATTAAATGCGGCAATTTTACCTGTAGTATTTGCGCTTGTGATGACTGCAATATTTGATGCAACAGGAACAATTCGTGCGGTAGCTGGTCAAGCAAACTTATTAGATAAAGATGGACAAATCCTTAACGGTGGTCGTGCATTAACTTCTGACTCATTAGGTTCTGTATTATCAGGCTTATTTGGTACCGCACCTGCAGCAGTTTACATCGAATCAGCGGCAGGCACAGCAGTCGGTGGTAAAACAGGTTTAACTGCCGTAGTAGTAGGTATCGGTTTCTTATTGATGCTTTTCTTCCAACCATTAGCTGGTTTAGTGCCAAGCTACGCAACTGCACCTGCTTTAATGTATGTAGGCTTGTTAATGTTAAGCAATGTCTCAAAATTAGATTTTGATGACTTTGTAGGCGCAATGTCAGGCTTAGTGTGTGCAGTGTTTATCGTGCTTACAGCTAATATCGTAACAGGTATTATGTTAGGCTTTGCAACATTAGTGATTGGTCGCACCATTTCTGGTGAATTCAAAAAATTAAATATCGGCACAGTCATTATTGCGATTGTATTAGTTACATTTTATGCACTAAGTTTAGCGATCTAATTTTCTTACAAAAAGCGGTCAATACCATATTGACCGCGTCTTTGTTAACCAAGTTTTCTCGCATAATACTGACTTTTCGGATTCACAATCCACTCTCTTGCTGCAATAATTTGTAGTTCATATTTTCCTCTTTGTTGCGTAACACTCATCACATCATTTACCGCGTTTGCAGTATGTTCGAAAGCTTCTAAATCTGATTTACCATTGAGTAAGTTCGCTAAAAATAGACCGCTTGTTAAATCTCCCACGCCTACTGGATCACGCCCCACAAACTCGTGCAATGGTCGGCTGATATGCCAAATACCCGCTTCTGTTGCCAATAACATCTCAAACTGGCTGGGATCTTGCCCTACTTTGCTTAAATGTTTTACCAATACACGTTTTGGACCTTTAGATAAAATCGCTTTAGTTGCTTCTACCGCTTGGGTAAAATTCTCAACAGGTAAGCCCGTAAGCTCTCGTAACTCCACCAAGTTTGGGGCGATTAAATCCGCTTTTGCCATTGCTTCATCACGCAAAAATTCAGCAACACCAGGTGCAACAATACAGCCTTTATCAGGATGCCCCATCACAGGATCGCAAAAATACACCGCATTCGGATTTTTCGCTTTAATTTTCTCAACAGCTTTTAAAATCTCTGCCCCCTGCTCTGCTGCACCAATATAGCCCGACAAAATTGCATCACATTCGTACAGTGCATCAATTTCATCAATTCCCTGTGTAATTTCGCTAATTTGTTCTTTTGGAATCACCATTCCTTTCCATTTGCCATATTGGGTATGATTGGAAAATTGCACCGTGTTTAACGCCCAAACATCTACCCCAAGTAGTTGCATTGGAAACACAGCTGCTTTATTACCCGCATAGCCATAAACCACGTGCGATTGAATAGACAATACATTTTTCATCATTTTCTCCTTTAAATAATGATATTGTTTGCATAGAGGATTAAGACGATAGCACGCCCAGAATGAAATTTCATTCAATTTAAAAGATAAAGCGGTCGGACTTCTTCAAATTTTCGGTATTATGTAGCAAATTTTTGCAAAAAATGAAACATTTTCACCGCTTTTAATAGTCTAACCATAAGTAACTCTTTGTATTTTGAATGTAAAATAAATGTTACAAAAGAGTATAAAAATCTTGGAAAATCAATATTTTTCCGCTCTTTTTTGATTTTTGCTGGAACGGTTTAGCTAAAGTGGGGTACAATCGGCACAATCTTTTCAATTTTAAACTCACCTTTATATAAGGAGCAAAAATGCTTAATTTATCGGCAAAAAATATCCGTTTAAATGGCAGTGCCGCAAACAAAGAAGAAGCAATTAAATTAGTTGCTGCAGGCTTGGTTGCAAATGGCAATGTTGAGAATGGTTATGAAGCAGGTATGCTTGCACGTGAGCAACAAACTTCGACTTTCTTAGGCAATGGGATTGCCATTCCTCACGGTACGTTAGACACGCGTGGTTTAGTGAAAGAAACGGGCGTGCAAATCATCCAATTCCCACAAGGCATTGAATGGAGTGAAGGCAATACAGCTTATGTAGTAATTGGTATTGCGGCAAAATCGGATGAGCATTTAACCTTACTTCGTCAATTAACCACAGTATTAAGTGATGAAGAAGCGGCTGAAAAATTAGCAACAACCCAAGATGTGCAAGAATTTGCAGACATTTTAAGTGGCAAGAAAAACTTTCCTGCGATTGCAGAAGAAAACCTTTCTTTAAATATCGACACTTCAAGCCTGATTACTTTATCGGCAGTAAATGCGGGTAAGTTACAAGAAAAAGGCTATGTTAATCAACAGTTTATCAGCGATGTAGTGGCTCAAGCTCCGCTTGCATTAGGCAATAATGTATTTATTGTAGATAGTGCAAAAGGCAATTTAGCCAACGGTATTGCGGTGGCACGTAGTACGCAAGGTCAAACCCTAGTGAGCGTGGCGGCTGTTGATAGCGGCTTAGAAACACAGCTTGCTCGTCTATTAAATGCGGAAACTCGCACTCAATTAGCAGCAGCCACAGCAGTACAAATCGTGGCGTTATTCAACGGTGAAGCGGTATCTGTTTCTGCAAATCCTGCAGTAAATTCGACCGCTTCTTCAGTTAGTCAAGTGATTGGTACATTTACCGTACGTAACGAGAACGGGATTCACGCTCGCCCATCTGCGGTGTTAGTACAAACGTTAAAACCATTTGCAGCGAAAATTACGGTTGAAAACTTAGATCGTGGCACAGCTCCAGCGAATGCGAAAAGTACAATGAAAGTGGTCGCACTTGGTGCTTCGAAAGGTGCTCGTTTACGTTTTGTGGCGGAAGGCGAAGATGCTCAACAAGCAATGGAAACGCTTGCGAAAGCGTTTGAATCTGGTTTAGGTGAAAGCGTAAGCTTCGTGCCAGAAGTGACTGATACTATCGAAGGTAATATAGCTCAAACTGCACCAACTACCGCTCAATCCGTAGCAAAACAAGCACCTGTTTTAGCTGAAGGTGCATTAGAAGCTTCATTTGTGATTCAAAACGAACACGGCTTACACGCTCGTCCAAGTGCGGTATTAGTCAATGAAGTGAAAAAATATACTTCAAAAATTGAAGTGCAAAACGTTGATAAAAACTCACCGCTTGTGAGTGCAAAAAGCTTAATGAAGATCGTGGCACTTGGTGTAACCAAAGGCACAACTTTACGTTTTGTGGCAACGGGTGAAGATGCTCAAGTTGCGCTTGATGGCATTGGTGCTGCAATTGCGGCTGGTTTAGGCGAGAAATAAGGCGGTAAAAATGCGTATTGCAACGGTAACATTAAATCCTGCTTTTGACTTAGTTGGTCGCTTGGCTCGTATTGAAATTGGCGAAGTAAACACGGTGGAAACCCTTGGTTTATACCCAGCGGGTAAAGGCATCAATGTAGCGAAAGTATTAGCTGATTTAGGTGCAAAACTTTCTGTAACAGGCTTTTTAGGCGAAGAAAATCAAGGCGATTTCGTGCAAGCTTTTGTTCAAAATGGCGTAGATGACAAATTCTATCGCATTGCTGGTAAAACACGTATTAACGTGAAAATCACTGAAACAGAAGCGGATGTAACGGATCTTAACTTCTTAGGTTTTGAAATTAGCGAAAAAGATTGGGATGCGTTTACCCGTGAAAGCCAAACTTGGGAAAGCCAATATGATTTAGTAGCAGTGTGTGGTTCACTTCCGCGTGGCGTAACGCCTGAGCAGTTTGCGGCTTGGTTAGAAAGCCTCCATCAACAAGGCTTAAAAGTGGTGTTAGATAGCTCAAATGCAGCATTAACCGCAGGCTTAACCGCTCATCCTTGGTTAGTGAAACCAAACCGCCGTGAATTAGAAGTTTGGGCGGGTCGTTCATTACATACAATTGAAGAAGTGATTGAAACTGCTGAACAATTATGTTCGCATGGCATTGAAAACGTGATCATCTCAATGGGCGAAAAAGGTTCTGTATGGCTTAACAGCGAAGGCGTATTACAAGCTCAGCCACCGCATTGTGAAAATGTGGTGAGTACCGTTGGTGCAGGCGACTCAATGGTGGCAGGCTTAATTTACGGTTTCAGCCAAGGTTGGAGTAAAGAGAAAACTTTAAGTTTTGCAAGTGCAACATCTTCCCTTGCGGTTTCACAAAGCAATGTGGGCATTAGCGATAAACAGGCGTTAGAGCAAATTTTAGCCCAAGTGAAATTAACCAATTTATCAACTTTTTAATAGGAATAGCGTATGAATTTCTCATTTATTTTTCCTGTACAACTGGGCAAAGCACGTGCTTTTCTGGTGAATGAAGCACTGAGTGCGGCAGCAAAACAGCAAGGGCATTCTGTGGTTGCAGCAGATCAAGCTGATTTTATCGTCTTATTTAACGACCAAATTCCAGCAACAGCAGCAGGCAAACAAGGGGCACAGCTTGAGTTAGAAAAAGCCTTTGCGAACCCAGCAGCAGCCATCAAACAAGCGGTAGAAAATGCAAAAATATTTGCAAATGCGACCGCTTCATCATCGCTTTCATCAAGTGGCGTGAAAAACATCGTGGCGGTAACGGCTTGCCCAACGGGCGTGGCTCACACCTTTATGTCAGCAGAAGCGATTGAAAATTACGCCAAAGCTCAAGGCTGGAACGTGCGTGTAGAAACTCGCGGACAAGTCGGTGCGGGCAACCCAATCACTCCAGAAGAAGTGGCTGCAGCCGATCTTGTATTCGTGGCGGCAGATATTGATGTGCCATTAGATAAATTCAAAGGTAAATTGATGTATCGTACTTCAACCGGTTTAGCGTTGAAGAAAACAGCACAAGAGTTTGAAAAAGCTTTCAAAGAAGCGAAAGTGTTTGAAGGGGCGGTAACGAGTGCGGCAGCAGAAACCAAAACCGAAGAGAAAAAAGGTGTGTATAAACACTTGATGACGGGTGTGTCACATATGCTTCCGCTTGTGGTTGCTGGTGGTTTATTAATCGCCGTTTCCTTTATGTTTGGTATCGAAGCGTTCAAAGATGAAACCATTGCAGGCGGCTTACCAAAAGCGTTAATGGATATTGGCGGTGGGGCGGCATTCCACTTAATGATCGCGGTATTCACAGGTTATGTGGCGTTCTCTATCGCTGACCGCCCAGGGCTAGCAGTAGGTCTTATTGGCGGGATGTTATCTACCACTGCGGGAGCGGGTATCTTAGGCGGTATCGTGGCAGGTTTCCTTGCGGGTTATGTGGTGAAATTCTTAAATGACATTATCAAATTACCACCAAGTTTTACCTCACTTAAACCGATTTTAATTCTACCGCTATTTGGTGCAGCAATCGTTGGTTTATTGATGATTTACCTCATCAACCCACCAGTAAAAGCGTTGATGGACGCATTAGTGGATTGGTTAAACACAATGGGGCAAACCAATGCGGTGATTTTAGGTCTTATCCTTGGTGCGATGATGTGTGTTGATATGGGCGGACCTGTCAATAAAGCGGCTTATACCTTCGGTGTAGGTTTAATCGCTTCTCAACAATATGTACCAATGGCAGCGGTAATGGCGGCAGGTATGGTGCCACCAATTGGTATGGCAATCGCGACTTTCCTTGCTCGCTCTAAATTCACTGCAAACCAACGCGATGCAGGTAAAGCTTCATTTGTATTAGGTTTATGCTTTATTTCTGAAGGGGCATTACCATTCGTTGCGGCAGATCCTGTGAGAGCGATCATCTCATCTATATTAGGTGGTGCAACAGCTGGTGCAATCTCAATGGGCTTAGGTATTACACTTCAAGCACCGCACGGTGGTTTATTCGTGATTCCATTTGTATCACAACCATTGATGTACTTAGGTGCAATCGCATTAGGTTCAGTGGTAACAGGTGTAATTTACTCTGTCATTAAACAAAAAGCGGCAGAATAATTCTGAACTTTTGCAAATAGCCTCTTAGCACGTGTTAAGAGGCTATTTTACTTTCCATCTTTACTTATCTTTTTTCGGCTTTGACTTTAAAAAACTTCGCTTTTGTGCTATTTTCTACGCCAGTTTTTTACCCTTTTTCGGAATAGAACAAAATGAATTTAACAACAAAACAAAGACAATTTTTAAAAGGCTTAGCCCACCATTTAAGTCCTGTGGTTATGCTGGGTGGCAACGGTTTAACTGAAGGCGTTTTAGCTGAAATTGATAACGCATTAAATCATCACGAGTTGATCAAAGTGAAAATCGCAGGTGCAGATCGTGAAGTAAAACAGCTCATTATTGATGCAATTGTACGTGAAACTAACGCGGTAAACGTGCAAACGATCGGTCATATTTTAGTGCTTTATCGCCAAAGTGATGACAAAAAAATCACTTTACCAAAAGCAACAAAATCAATTTAATTAAAATGGGCAGCCTTTTGAGGTCATCAGGGCATATGCCCATTTTCTCTTTTTAAACGCTATTATGGTTAATAAACTCTCTTTTTATACTGCTTTAATGCTTTGTATTCCGCTCTTTGTCTGGGCAACAGGTTGGCATTGGGTTAATGATGCTCACTTAATTTCAGGCTTCGATACCTTTATGTATTTCTTAACCGAAAGCGGTTCAGCACCTTATGCCTTGATTACTTGCGTTGTGTTTATGTTATGGCTAATGAAATTAGCGGCAAAACGTTACTCTTGGATTTTAGTGGGGGCAATTTGTGCTACTTCTGTGATTGGTACGCAAGCAATTAAAATCGTAGCAAAACATACTTTTGCCGAGCCTCGCCCGTATGTTGTACAAATGATGGGCGGAGAGGCACAAGCCGAGCAATTTTATGAACTTTCACGTGATGAACGTGCGGTATTAGTCGCACAACATTACCAAAACCACAATTTCCCGCTGGTAGTAAAACATCGTGAAAGTGAAACAGGCTATTCATTCCCATCAGGGCATACGATTTTTGCGGTTTCGTGGTTACTCCTTTTTGCGGGCTTATTAATCGGAATACGTTCACAAGCGGTCGTTTTTGCTCAAGGTTTTGCATTGGTTTGGGCAGCGTTAATGTTAATCAGCCGTTTGCGTTTTGGCATGCATTACCCAATCGATCTCTTTATTAGCACCCTGATTGCGTGGGTATTCCATTGCATCCTCTTTATTTGGATTATCCCTTTTGCTGAAAGATTTTCATTATTTAAAAAACGAGGTTAATTATGGCAGTTTATTACGGCTTAGACATCGGCGGCACAAAAATTGAGCTTGCGGCTTTCAATGAAAAATTAGAAAAACTGTATAGCGAACGCGTGCCAACTCCGCAAACAAACTATGAAGATTGGCTTTACACTGTCGAAACATTAGTGCGTAATGCAGATGAAAAATTTGGTGAAAAAGGCTCTGTTGGCTTAGGGCTACCAGGCTTTGTAAACCGTGAAACTGGCGTGGGTGAAATTACTAATATTCGCGTAGCCGATGGCAAAACTATCTTAAAAGATTTAAGTGACCGCTTAGGGCGTGAAGTGCGTGGCGAAAACGATGCAAACTGCTTTGCTCTTTCTGAAGCGTGGGATGAAAACAACAAGCAATACTCCACCGTGCTTGGTTTAATTATTGGTACAGGCTTTGGCGGTGGCTTAGTATTTGATGGCAAAATTCACTCTGGTCATATCGGTATGGCAGGAGAAGTAGGTCATATGCAATTAAACTACCACGCTTTAAAACTACTTGGTTGGGATCATGCACCAATCTATGATTGCGGCTGTGGCAATCGTGCCTGTTTAGATACCTATCTGTCAGGTCGTGGCTTTGAATTGCTGTTCCAATCTTTAGAAAAAGAGACAGTAAAAGCGAAAGAAATTATTGAGCGTTTCTACGCAAAAGAGCCGAAAGTGGTGGCATTTGTTGAGAAATTTATCGAATTGATGGCAATCTCAATCGGAAATTTAATTACCATTTTAGACCCTGATATGATCGTCTTTGGCGGAGGCTTATCAAACTTTGATTACATTTACGAAGCACTACCAAAAGCGTTACCACCACACTTAATGCGTACGGCAAAAGTGCCTGTGATTAAAAAAGCGATCCACGGTGACTCAGGCGGCACACGTGGCGCAGCAGCGTTGTTCTTAAAATAAATATATGATCTAGGGTAATAATAAGTTGAGGTTGGTTGATTAATTTCTTCGTTAATTGCTACTGCCAAATCTCCCCTCCCCCTCTTTGCTAAAGAGGGGATTGTTATAGCAAAATTAGATTTTCACGTCCAACATCAACATTGCAAAAATTGAGAATATAAATAAGCCAACAACTATCAATTTATTAAAGAATCTCCCCTCTTTAGCAAAGAGGGGGAGGGGAGATTTGGCAGAAGATAAAACGAAGAGAGTAAAATATAAAAGGAAAAATATGCTAAACATTATCCCTATCCCCGCTCTATCGGACAACTACATCTGGGTTATTGTCCAAGGGAACCAAGCTATTATTGTTGATCCTTCCGAAGCTAAACCCGCATTAGATTATCTTGCAAAACATTCGCTAAATTTAACCGCGATTTTGCTTACACATCATCATCACGATCACGTGGGCGGCGTAAATGGAATCAAACAACATTATCCGAATATTCCTGTGTATGGACCTGCTGAATGCCAAGAGTGGACAACTGAGATTGTTGAGCCCGAAACGCATTTGACATTGTTTGGCTATGATGTTCGCGTGATTGAAAGTGCAGGGCACACCGAACAGCACATTAGCTATCTGTTTGGCAACGAATATCTCTTCTGTGGCGATGCATTATTCTCAGCAGGTTGTGGGCGAGTTTTCACAGGAGATTATCAAGCCGAATTTGATGCACTACAACGTTTTAAAGCCTTGTCGACTTTTGTGGAAATTTTCCCCGCTCACGAATATACGGTTAGCAATCTAAAATTTGCCGAAGCGGTAATGCAGCCAAGTTGTGCGTTCTTTGAATATCAAGAATTAGCCGCAATAAAACGCGAACAGCATCGCCCTACTTTACCGACAACGCTTGAAAAAGAGTTGGTGATTAACCCGTTTTTACAGGCGGAAACCTTGGAAGAATTTATCAAATTGCGTCAGAAGAAAGATAATTTTTAGTGATTTTTCCTAAAAAATGATAGGATTAACCTTTAAATAATACGAAATAATGTAAAAAATGAAAGACACTCTACGTATTGCAACTCGCCAGAGTCCATTAGCACTTTGGCAGGCGAATTTTGTTAAAGCAGAATTAGAAAAATATTTCCCTGAATTAAGCGTCGAACTAGTCACAATGGTGACCAAAGGCGATATTATTTTAGATACGCCACTGGCAAAAATTGGCGGTAAAGGCTTGTTCGTGAAAGAGCTGGAGTTGGCACTGTTAGAAAATCGAGCAGACATCGCTGTGCATTCGATGAAAGATGTGCCGATGAGTTTCCCTGAAGGTTTGGGCTTGGCGGTGATTTGTAAGCGTGAGGATCCACGTGATGCCTTTGTTTCTAACCATTATGCGAATTTGGACGAATTGCCAGCAGGAGCCGTTGTGGGGACTTCAAGCCTACGACGCCAATGTCAGTTAATGGCGAAATATCCGCATTTAACTGTGAAATCATTGCGTGGTAACGTGGGGACGCGTTTAAGCAAGTTAGACAATGGAGAATATGATGCGATTATTTTAGCTTCGGCAGGTTTAATCCGCTTAGGAATGCCTGAACGCATCAAAAGTTTTATCTCCGTTGAGCAATCGTTGCCTGCGGCGGGGCAAGGGGCGGTGGGAATTGAGACCCGCATCAATGATGAACGCATATTGAACTACCTTGCAAAATTAAACCACGAAACGACCGCTTGTTGTGTGAAGGCCGAACGTGCAATGAACACTCGCTTGCAAGGTGGTTGCCAAGTGCCAATTGGTGGTTTTGCGACCATTGAAAATGGTGAAGTTACTTTGAATGCTTTAGTTGGTGCATTAGATGGTTCGAGCATTATTCGAGCCACAGGCAAAGCACCAATAAGTGAAGCAGAGCAGCTAGGTGTGAAAATCGCTGAGCAACTACTTGCACAAGGTGCGGATAAAATTCTGGCTGAAATTTATGCTGAATAATTTATGAATGTATTAGTGACTCGCCCCGATGCACGTGGGCAAGAGTTGGTAGAGTTACTCAACCAACAGCAGATTTTCGCTTTGCATCAACCGCTTTTTACGCTAGAAGCGGGGCGAGAATTGCCAATTTTACCTTCGCTTTTTTCACAGCTGAATACAGGCGATTATGTCTTTGCTGTGTCGAAAAATGCGATTGATTTTGCGTGTAATACGCTGGCTGAAACAGGTTTTAAATTCCGCCGTGATCTGCAATATTTCTCTGTTGGGATACGAACTGCCAGTTATTTTGCTGAAAAATCAGAACAAGCGGTCAAATTTCCTATTCATTTTGAAAATAGCGAAGGCGTGTTAGAGTTGCTAGAAATGCAAGCACTTGAAGGTAAAAACCTGGTGATTTTACGTGCGGATAGCGGACGAGAATTATTGGCTCAAGAAGCGGTAAAACGTGGAGCAATGGTACAGAATGTGGAGTGTTATCGTCGCGTGCTGATTTCTGAACAGCTTTCTGAGAAAATCAGTCTTGCTAAACGTTCGGGCATTGATACCATTGTGATTACAAGCGGTGAGATTTTAGCGACCTTAGTAGAGCTGACCGCTAGTGAAGATCAATCTTGGCTATTTGAGTGCCAAGTTGTAGTAGTGGGCGAGCGAATTGCGACTTTAGCTAATCAATATGGCTGGAAACGTGATAAGATCATTGTGTCGCAAAAAGCAGATAATCAAACTTTATTAGATGTATTAGTAAACAATAAGCGATAACAGCTTTGTTTTCGTGGAAAGAGGTGATTATGTCAGAAAAAAATACGCCAAATTCAGAAGAAACGCTAGCACAAGCGGTCGAATCTTCAGAAAAATTTGCAGAGAATTTAGCTTCTGCAGGCGTGATGCCTGAAAGCGTTGTAGTGAAAAAGAGTGGCACGGCAATCGGCTTATTAGCTTTATTAGTTGCATTAGCTGTTGGTAGTGCAGGGTATTATTTCGGTGCTGAAAAATTAGCTGAAGTGAATACACAATTGCAGGCTTTAACTAAAGTAGCAAGTGTAGAGAATACTATACAAGAGGTGGATTTTTCAAAAGAAAAAGCACAATTAGATGAGCTTGCAGGCAGTTACGATAAAGCCTTAGAACGTATCGCTCAATTAGAAAAAGAGCAAGGAGCTTACTCTAGCCAAATCCTTGCGTTACAAGCTCAAGTTAAGCAAGCTAATTCAACGCAAGTGGACTCAAGTGCGTGGTTGCTTTCGGATGCGAATTTCTTATTAAACAGTGCATTGCGTAAGCTCAAGATTGATACCGACGTAGACACTGTTCAAAACCTGTTAGAAGAAGCAGATGTGGCGTTAGCAAAAGTGACAAATAGCCAATATTTATCTCAAGTGGCTCAAGTTCGCACAGCAATTAAAGAGGATCTCAATAATTTAAAAAGTATTAATCAAGTCGATCAAAATGGATTAATGCAACGTTTGACAGCATTGGCAAACAACTTGGATGATTTACCGATGTTGGAAAATGAAAGTGTGAATACCACTCAAAATGTGGGTGAAGTGAGTGATTCAATTGACGATTGGCAGCAAAATATTGAGAAAACTGCAAATTCTTTCTTGGATCATTTCATCCGCGTGAGCAACAAAAATAAAAATGACGAGAAAGGTTTTATTGCACCAAATCAAGAAGTTTATTTGCGTGAAAATATCCGCTTACGTTTACAATTAGCCATTTTAGCAATTCCACGTCAGCAGAATGCACTTTACGATAAATCGTTAGAAGCGGTTAGCACTTGGATTCGTAGCTATTTCAATACGCAAAATGAGAACGTGAAAAGCTTTCTCAAAGAGTTAGATGAGTTGAGTGAACAATCTATTTATCTTGATGTGCCTGAACAATTGCAGAGTTTAAATGTGTTAAATAACATCTTGAGAAAAGAGCCAGTGCAATTAGACAAGATTGAGATTAAGGAAGAAAAAGAGCTTGTAGAGCCTTCAAAAATAGAAGAAGCTAAAGCTGAACCTGCTCAAGAAACAACAAAAACGGATGGAAAAGTAAGCGAAAAGCCTGCTGAAAAATCAAATGAGCAATCTATTAAAGATGCTCAAGCACAATAAGGAGGAGCTATGTTTCGTGTTCTCTTTTTAATGTTATTAGTGCTTGCAGCTTTAGTAGCAGGTCCTTATCTGGCTGGGCAGCAAGGTTATGTGCGTATTGAAACTGATACCAAAATTATCGAGATGAGTCTTGTCACCTTAGTACTTTTCTTTGCGGCTGCAATGGCATTGGTTTATGGCATTGAATGGCTTGTTCGCCGATTTTGCCACTTAAGCAAAGGTTCGTATGATTGGTTTTTTTATCGTAAACAAAAACGAGCTCAACAAGAAACTTTGGAAGGTTTAATGCAAATGAGTGAGGGCAATTACTCGAAAGCCGAAAAATTGTTCAGCAAAAATGTAAAATATGTGAATGAACCTATCATTAACTTAATCAAAGCTGCGGAAGCTGCACAGCAACGTGGCGACGATTTAGAAGCAAATAAATATTTAATAGAAGCAAGTAAAATTGGAGGCGAAAATAATATCGCTGTAGAATTGGCTCGTGCGAAAATTCTCGTGCAACAAGGTAAATTACCTGCAGCACGTACTGCCATTGATAGCTTATTAGAGCTTACCTCAAACAATACGGAAGTGTTACGTTTAGCAATTCGTATTTACCAAGATTCGAAAGCCTATATAGCGTTAGATAAAATCTTGGAAAGCATTGGACAACGCAGTTTCCTTTCCTGTGAAGAGTATGAAGCTATTGAACATTTCGTAGACGATGGCTTACTCGATGAAGTGATGAACGAAAAAGGGCAGGAAGGCTTACTCAGCTGGTGGGAAGAGCAACCTAGCCGCCGTCGTAAATCTGTTTATGCACGCGTAGGATTGATTAAACGTTTAATCGATAGTGAAGATCACGAATCTGCCCAAGAGCTTGCCTTCGAAACGCTCAAAAAATATGAAGATGAGCAACTTGATGGTTTATTCGAACAATTAACCCGCTTGCAAATTGATGAAGGGGCAAAACTCATTAAATTATTGATGAAACGAATGGCAAAAGCCGATGTGCATTACACCGATGATTACGCTAGAGCATTAGGCTACATTTATTCCCGTGAAGGTGATTTCAGTCGTGCGAAAGGTTATTTTGCAGACTTGTTAGAGCACCAAGAATGCATCGCAAACGACCGAATTATGGCGTTATACGTCGCTGAACAAGTAGGCGACACCGAACTTGCTGAGAAAATCCGCCAAATTAACTTGAAGAACGTAAATATTGAACCTAAAGACTAAAAGCATAATAGACAAAAGTGTTGGTTTTGATTATTTCTAATAATCTTTACCAACTCTTTTTATTTAAAAAAATCCTTTATAAATATAATTTTACGCTTTTTTGATAATCTATTATGATTATTGAATATGACGATTTAGATATTTAAATAATCCTTCTAGCCTATTTTATTTCTACCCATATTTTAACTTGTTTATCTTCTCGATTCTCATCTAAAATTTCAATGGTTAAACTTTCACATAGTTGCTTTATATCACTATGACTTTCTTCATTTATCAATAAACAAAATCGGGAGGGGCTGCTACAGTTTACAAAATTCTGTTTTGCCATCAATAAAGGCATTGGACAACGATAGCCAGTTAGATCTAATGAATAAGTTTGCATTTTAAATTAAAAAATAATCTCTTAACATTAAAATAATCGGTTATTTTATTTATTTCTCTGAAATAATTTTCTTATCACTAAACTCAATAATACGAGCAATTTGATAGATTCTAATTTCTTCTTTTATATTTAAGAAAATAGGTTTAAATTTGTTATCAACATTGCTAAATAGAATTTGTAAATTAATTGAAACTGCTTGATTAGGTGGGATTGAGACTCCTAATTCTAAATTGGTTTTGAGCCTTTGTTAATTACTTCTAAGTAAATTGGGAAAACACCTGCCCATTGGCATTAATAATTGTTTTATATGCTCTTAAAATTAATTTCAATAGCATTGTCAGCAGCTATAAATGTATTATTTTTGCAGGTGAATTTTATTTTGGAGCTGAAAACGAAAAAGCTGTTAACAGCATTAAAGAAATTAATATGATATATTTTAATAATTTCTTTATTCTACCTTATTTAAATAATTAGATTTTACGGCGTTTAGCCATAATTTTCCCCATTTCTGTTAATTTATCTTGAGCAATATATTGTTTACCTAATTCAAATAATGGTTCTTCCAGAGGAATATGTAAATCATAGCCCGAAATAAACCGCTTGATGAGTAACTCATCAATTTCCTTACGTTTATTTTCTAATAATTCGGTTAATTGAACTGCTAAATCTGCCCAACTTTGGTGTAACGTTTCGTGCTGGCTTTCTAATTTATCAATATTTTCTTGAGCTTGCGGATAAACTTCAACTAAAGCAGGGAAAAAATCTTTTTCTTCATCATCGTGATGTAAAGGAGCGGAAATATTGAAATAGTTCAGGATTTGCTGCACGTCATTTTTAACAGCTTGGTTTACACCGTGATGAGTTAAATAAGTAGGGAGAATTTCCAGCTGCTTGCAAAAGCGTTTCACTTTACTGTGGCAAGCATAGAGCATTTCAATTGGTTCAGCCCAAGTAGCAAATTGTTGAGGTTGGAATTGTTGCATTGTATTTTCCTTTTAAAAAGGGCGAAAAACTCACCCTATAAATCAGTTATTCAGTCTTTTGCATTGGTGGCACATCTTTACCAATTTTGGCATAGAACTCCACCACAAAATCATCAAAACGATCTTCCTCAATCGCTTGGCGAATTTGTGCCATTAAACGTTGATAGTAACGCAAATTGTGAATAGTGTTTAAACGTGCGCCCAAAATTTCACCGCATTTATCTAAGTGATAAAGGTAAGCTTTTGTATAGTTTTTACAGGTGTAACAATCGCACTCAGGATCAAGCGGGCTAGTGTCACTTTTGTATTTTGCGTTACGGATTTTTACCACACCATCACTCACAAATAAATGCCCGTTGCGTGCATTGCGAGTTGGCATTACGCAGTCAAACATATCGATCCCACGGCGAACACCTTCTACTAAATCTTCAGGTTTGCCAACGCCCATTAAGTAGCGCGGTTTATCTGCTGGCAATAATGGCGTTGTAAATTCTAAAATGCGGTGCATCTCTTCTTTCGGTTCGCCTACCGCTAAACCGCCTACTGCATAACCATCAAAGCCGATATTGACCAAGCCTTCTGCAGAAATTTTACGTAACTCTTCGTAAGTACCACCTTGCACGATACCAAACAACGCACGCGGGTTTTCTAATTCATCGAAGCGATCACGACTACGTTTTGCCCAACGAAGCGACATTTCCATTGATTTTTTTGCATAATCAAAAGTAGCTGGATATGGCGTACATTCATCGAAAATCATCACAATATCAGAACCTAAATCGTACTGAATTTCCATTGATTTTTCAGGCGAAAGGAAGATTTTTTCCCCGTTGATTGGGTTTTGAAAAGTTACTCCCTCTTCTTTAATCTTACGTAATTTGCCCAAACTGAACACTTGGAAACCACCCGAATCCGTTAAAATCGGGCCATGCCACTGCATAAAATCGTGTAGGTCACCGTGCATTTTCATAATTTCTTGCCCAGGACGTAACCATAAATGGAAGGTATTGCCGAGTAAAATTTGTGCACCTGTAGCAGCCACTTCTTCAGGAGTCATCCCTTTTACCGTGCCGTAAGTACCCACAGGCATAAAAGCTGGGGTTTCAACGTAAAATTCGCCTTTCGGGCGAGAGAAGGTTAAGCGACCACGACGAGCATTACCGTTGGTCTTTTTTAATTCATACTGCATAAAAATCCTTAATAGAGAAACAGTCTATTTTATAAGCGGTCAAAAATCGCCAATATTTTGCGACTAAAAACGGATACCTGTGCCAATACCAAGCCCAACGCCTACGCCATTTGAACCACCGCCGACATTTGCACCACCAGAAAAGCTACAGCTTGCTAATAAACCTGTTAAAAGCAGGCTAATTGCAAATTTTTTCATTTAAAAATTCCTTAATTTCGCAGAACTTGCTATATTTCTGTCATTCTAAAAAGTGTGTATTTTACCCGTTTTTACCTTAAACAGCCAACAGAAAGGAAAAAGTATGAAATTTATTTACAGGATCGTGGCGTTTTTCGTGGTTGCAATTGGCGTAGTAGCAGTGGCTTCTGCTAATTTACTCAGCATTTCGGAAAAAGAAATTAACGACTATCTACGCACACAGCTTGCTGCAAAAATCCCGCTTGCCGATAGTGTGGGGATACCAGGTTTAATGCAACTGGATTACCAATTGCATGATTTAGTCACGCAAATTGGTCAAACCAGCGAGAAAAAAGTCAAAATTCAAGGTGTCGTGGATGGCTTGTTGATTGCTCGTGGCAAAAAGCACGAGGCAAAAATTAAGCTAAATTTAGACACTACACCTTATTTTGATTCTGAAAAAGGAACGATTTACTTAAAAGATGTTCGTCTACTTAGTTGGGAAGTTTCACCAGAAAAATATCAAGAAACCGTACAATTTTTCTTGCCTATGCTTTTTGATGGTTTAACGAATCTATTGAATCGTTCGCCTGTTTATACGTTAGATGAAACTAAAACCAAAGAGATGCTTGTGAAAAAATTTGGTAAGGCAATTATCGTAGAAAAAGGTATGTTGCGTTTAGAAACCAGCCTTTTCTAACCCTAAATAAAAGGAGAAAAAATGAAAACGATTGAACAATTGTTTGCCAATAATCACGCTTGGGCAACTAAAATGAAAGATGAGCAATCTGATTATTTTAAAGAGCTTACAGAACACCAAAATCCAACTTATCTCTGGATTGGCTGTTCAGATAGCCGAGTACCTGCTGAAAAATTAACAGGGCTTGGGCCTGGTGAGTTATTTGTCCATCGTAATGTGGCAAATATGGTAATCCACACCGATCTTAACTGCCTTTCTGTGGTGCAATATGCCGTGGATGTATTAAACATCAAGCACATTATTATTTGTGGACATACCAACTGCGGAGGCATTAAAGCTGCAATGGGCACGGTGCAAGATCTCGGTTTAATCAGCAACTGGTTGCTTCACATTCGCGATCTTTGGTTTAAGCACGGGCATATGCTTGGTAAGTTGTCGCCTGAACATCGAGCTAATATGTTGACCCGCTTAAATGTTGCGGAACAGGTTTACAACTTAGGTTGTAGCTCTATCATTCGCACCGCTTGGGATAAAGGCAAAGAGCTCTCTCTTCATGGCTGGGTCTATGATGTGAACGATGGCTTTTTAATCGACCAAGGGGTAATGGCAACCAGCCGTGAAACGTTAGAAATAACTTATCGCAATGCCATCGCAAAATTGATCGCAGAAGCCAATGAACTTGCTGAAAAAACCGCCTATGAAAAAGAAATAGAACAGGAAATTCAGAAACAGGAAGAAAGTATAGCAGCACAAACTGTAAGTGAATGATTCCAGATGAATAATTTAAAATATTTCAATCAATAACTTATCTTATGTACGCATTAGAAATCAAAAATCTTATCAAAACCTATGCTACGGGAGTTCAAGCGGTAAAGGGCATTGATCTTACCGTCGAGCAGGGCGATTTTTATGCCTTGCTTGGACATAATGGGGCGGGTAAATCAACGACCATTGGCATTATTAGTTCACTCGTGAATAAAACCAGTGGTTCGGTAAAAGTCTTCGGCTATGATTTAGATACCCAAAAAACACAGCTCAAACAGCAAATCGGTTTAGTGCCGCAAGAGTTCAACTTCAATCAATTTGAGAAAGTGGTGGATGTGCTCACACAGCAAGCGGGATTTTATGGCATTCCATTAAAAGAAGCCAAAGCACGTGCAGAAATGTGGCTGAAAAAATTGGATTTATGGGAAAAACGTACGCATTTAATTCGCGAATTGTCGGGTGGGATGAAACGTCGGGTAATGATTGCTCGGGCTTTAATGCATAACCCAAAATTGCTGATTTTAGATGAACCTACTGCGGGCGTGGATATTGAGCTTCGTCGTTCGCTGTGGGATTTTTTGCGGGAACTTAATCAACAAGGCACTACTATTATTCTTACCACGCACTATCTTGAAGAAGCGGAAAACCTCTGTCGAAATATAGGTATTATTCAGCACGGAAAATTGATTGAAAATACATCAATTAAGTCTTTACTGGCAAAATTAGAAACTGAAATTTTCGTACTTGATTTGCAAAATATGCCTCAAAATAGGCCGCTTGTGATTGAGCATTATCCGCATAAATTATTGGATGAAAACACGCTAGAAGTGGAAGTACAGCGTGCTCAAGGCTTAACCAATTTGTTTACGCAGCTAACCACACAAAATGTGGAAGTATTAAGTATGCGAAATAAATCAAACCGCTTGGAAGAACTTTTCCTCAAAATGGCTAATTAATATGAATTTAACTGGATTTTTTACGCTCGCAACTAAAGAGAGCAAACGCGTTATTCGCATTTGGAGACAGACACTCGTGCCACCGGTTATTACTACCACGCTCTACTTCTTGATTTTCGGGCAATTAATTGGTGGACGTATTGGTGATATGCACGGGGTAAGCTATATGCAGTTTATTGCTCCTGGACTTGTGATGATGACCGCAATCACAGCCTCTTATGTCAATTCCGCCTCATCATTTTTCTTGAGCAAATTTACCAAAACTTATGAAGAGATGCTCATTTCCCCTCTTTCAACGCATAACATTATTTGGGGTTATGTCGTAGGCAGTGTTGTTCGCGGTGGGCTGGCTGGCATTTTGGTAATGCTGGTTGCTTTGTTGTTTATCACCTTTGATATCCACTCTTGGTTGATGATTTTTTCAACGCTTTTACTGACAACGATTAGTTTCGCACTAGGTGGGCTAATCAATGCGGTGTATGCGAAAACATTTGACGATGTAGGTTTAATCCCCACTTTCGTTTTAACACCACTTACATACTTGGGTGGTGTGTTTTATTCGATCTCATTACTGCCTGATTTCTGGCAAGCAGTGTCCAAGTTCAACCCCATTGTATATATGATCAATGGTTTCCGTTATGGATTTTTAGGTATCAGTGATATGCCCATTTTTTACACATTTTTGGTATTGGGATCGTTATGTATTATGTTATACTGGTTTGCCTTTTCACTGATTGAGAAAGGTGTAGGATTACGTTCCTAATTTTCTTTGCCACGGATTGCACGAGAGTTTTGCTAAAATTAGGAAAAATTCTACCGCTTGTTGCTCTCGTGCTCATCTCAAAAGGAACCTAAAATGAAATTCAAAAAACTCTGCTTTGTAAGTGCTCTTTCTCTTTTCTCTGCCGCTAGCTTTGCACAAGATATTACCGTTTTTGCTGCTGCCTCAATGACTAACGTGCTTCAAGAAATCAACAAAGATTTTGAAAAAGCCAACCCGCAAGATAAAGTTACATTCTCGTTTGCCTCTTCTTCTGTGCTTGCAAAACAAATTGAACAAGACGCCCCAGCGGATGTATTTATTTCAGCTGATACAAAATGGATGGATTACGTTAAAGAAAAACAACCTGCAAAAACCCAAAATGTACATAATTTAGTGAAAAACGACCTTGTGTTGATTGTACCGATTGAAAGTAAAATCAAAGCAAAAAGCATTCAAGCGATCGATTTTAACAAGGAATTAGCAGGGGGGTATTTATCGGTAGGCGATCCATCACACGTACCTGCGGGCAAATATGCAAAAAAAGCACTGGAATATTACAAACTCTGGGATGGCTTAGAAAGCAAGTTAGTTCGAGCAAAAAATGTGCGTGATGCGTTATCTTATGTAGAACGCAATGAGGCTCCATTAGGGATTGTTTATGCAACCGATGCGAAAGTCTCTGCAACTAAAGTGAAAATCGTGGCAACATTCCCAAATGAAAGTTATGGCGAAGTGGTTTACCCTGCTGCAACAGTAAGTGATAAAGCGGAAGCGAAAAAATTCCTCGATTTCTTAAAAACACCTGCAGCTCAAGCGAAATTTAAAGAAGCTGGCTTTTATCCAGTACAATAATTTGTAACTTACAACCCCAATGAGGTTGAATTATGTCTAACCGAGGGTATTTATACCCTCGGCAACAACCGAAACTGTCTATGTTTTTCTTTTCTCAACCCGAACTCAATGCCATTTATTTGAGCCTTAAAGTCGCCACGATTGCGATTCTTTTTGCTCTACCTGTTGCTATTTTTATTGCTTGGATACTTTCACGCAAACAATTCTGGGGCAAGCAATTGCTAAATGGTATTGTGCATCTACCGCTTGTTTTACCCCCTGTGGTGATTGGCTATCTCTTGCTTATTGTGATGGCAAAACGTGGGGCGATTGGGCAATATTTGTGGGAGTGGTTTGGTTTTTCTTTTAGTTTTTCTTGGCGAGGTGCGGTATTAGCCTCTGCGGTGATGGCTTTTCCACTGATGGTGCGTTCTATCAAACAAGCCTTTGATGCAATTGATCCTAAACTTGAACAAGCAGCTAGAACATTAGGTGCAAGCCCATTTAAAGTCTTTTTTACGCTTAATCTTCCACTCTCATTTTCAGGCATTATCGCAGGGGCGGTATTAGGTTTTGCCCGTTCGCTTGGAGAATTTGGGGCGACTATCACTTTCGTATCGAACATTCCAAATCAAACCCAAACGATTCCAGCCGCTCTTTTCACCTTTATCGAAACGCCTGATGGAGAACTCGCCGCAGCCCGCCTTTGTGCTGTTGCGATTGTAATTTCTTTAATCACCCTTTCCGCATCAGAGTGGTTAGCAGAAAGACAAAAGCGGTATGCGAAGTAGGAATAATAGTATTTTTATAAGCAATTATTTAGCATTCTCTTTAGCCCATGCTAAAAAACGTTTTTGTGTTTCTTTATCTGCTTTAGAGAAGAGTAGTTGGAGTTGCTCTTCTCTAATATTTTGGGCTTCTACCACAATTTGACCTTTCGCTGCAAAAGTTGTATTCACAAAAGCAGGAACAGCAGCTTCCCCTTTGCTTGCGTTATATTTTGCAAGGTTATCTTCAATGCGACTATTGGGGGCAAAGCCTTCACCCTTTAATATATCTTGTTTAAATGAAATGTCTTTACCTGAGACAGTTTGGATTTTAAAAGTTGGATTGGCTTTAAATTTATTGACATCATATAATGAGCGGAAAGACGGAACGCTTAATACTAGATCTTCGGTTGATCCTTCAAAAGTTAATATCATTGGATTTAAAGAAAAATATTTTCCTTCAACGATATCGCCTATGCTGACAACCACTTGGTGGGTTTTAACATCATTAATTTTTACCTCTTCCCAACGTTTCACTGATTTTCCATCTAATGCTAATATTTCTACACTATCTGGAATTTTCAAACTACCCGCAATAGCAATCGTATTTGCTAAACAAGCGGTCGTTATCATCATTAATTTTGCTAATTTCATTATGTATCCTTATTGGGAGAGAATATTTAAAAAAAATCGCACCTATGCTATGCTAAATCAAATAAAATAGGAATAATTTTATTATCAAAATAAATTATTTGTGGGAAAATCCCACAATTTTACAACAGGAATAATTATGAGTGATGAACACCAGAACTACGGCCCAACAGAAAAAAAGAATTTAATTCAGTCGTTTTTAGGCATTTTTCAAACAGAGCCCAAAAATCGCGAAGATTTGGTGGAAGTGATCCGCGATTCGGTAGAAAACGAGCTGATCGACAGTGATACTAAAGAGATGATTGAGGGGGTGATGGAAATCTCCGAACTTCGTGTGCGTGATATTATGATCCCCCGTCCGCAAATTATTTCGATTGATTCCAAAATACCACTTGAAGCCTGTGTGGATATTATTATTGAATCTGCCCACTCGCGTTTCCCTGTAATTTTAGATGACGGCAAAGATAGCATTCAGGGCATTTTGCTTGCTAAAGATTTACTGAAATATCTGCGTTCGGATGCCGAAGAATTTAATATGGAAGCTATCCTTCGCCCTGCGGTGATTGTGCCAGAGAGTAAACGCGTAGATCGAATGTTGAAAGAGTTCCGCTCTGAACGTTTCCATATGGCATTAGTGGTTGATGAATTTGGTGCAATGTCTGGCTTGGTTACCATTGAGGATATTTTAGAGCAAATTGTGGGCGATATTGAAGATGAATTCGATGAAGAAGAAGTTGAGCCAATCCGCCAACTTTCTCTCCATACTTATGCTGTTTCTGCTTTAACGGATATTGAAAAATTCAATGAATTTTTCGCCACCGAATTGACTGATGAAGAGGTTGATACCTTCGGTGGTTTAGTGATGCAAGCTTTTGGACACTTGCCGCAACGTGGTGAGCAAATTGAGTTTGAGCAGATGGATGTGAAAGTTACTTCTGCAGATAACCGTCGTTTGATTCAATTGCGTGTGACAGTTTCAGATGAGCAATTAGAAAGGATGGAACAACACAAAATTATTGTTGAAGAATAAATATTTTCTTACTTTGATAGCAGTATTAATGAATAACAAAAAAATGAAAAAAGTTGAAATTTTTACTGATGGCTCTTGTTTAGGTAATCCAGGGAAAGGTGGTATTGGCATTTTATTACGCTATAACCAACATGAAAAAACCTTAAGTAAGGGCTATTTTCAAACCACTAACAATCGTATGGAATTACGAGCTGTTATTGAAGCGTTATCTATGCTTAAAGAACCTTGTATAGTTAATCTCAATTCTGATAGCCAATATATGAAAAACGGCATACAAAAATGGATTTTCAATTGGAAAAAAAACGACTGGAAAACGAGTGATAAAAAACCAGTCAAAAACAAAGATTTATGGATGGCTTTAGACCAAGAAATTCATCGTCATCAAATTGAATGGAGATGGGTAAAAGGACATTCTGGGCATCGTGAAAATGAAATTTGCGATGAATTGGCAAAGCAAGGCGCAAAAAATCCAACACTTGAAGATAAAGGGTATGATGCAGCCTAAATTCACTCTATATATACAAATGACATACCTCTTCCATTTTCGAAAATCATCTTGAATAACATTTCATTACATATTAAATGTATCTCTATCATGCTCAAGCGGTTAATTTTTACAGCCCTTTTGTAAAGTGTTAAACTTGCCACAATCAAATTTCAAGGAATAACAAAATGAGTGGTGCTGAATTATTGGTCAATGTGACCCCAAGTGAAACTCGGGTAGCATTGGTCGAAAACGGGATTTTAAAAGAGCTTCATATTGAGCGTGAGGCAAAACGTGGGATTGTCGGCAATATTTACAAAGGGAGAGTCACCCGTGTATTACCAGGGATGCAATCGGCTTTTGTGGATATTGGTTTAGAAAAAGCTGCATTTTTACACGCTTCTGATATTGTTTCGCACACCGAATGCGTAGACGAAAATGAAAAAAAACAATTTGTGGTAAAAAACATCAGTGAATTAGTACGTGAAGGGCAAGATATTGTGGTGCAAGTCGTAAAAGATCCGCTTGGCACAAAAGGGGCTCGCTTAACTACTGATATTACCTTGCCTTCTCGCTATTTGGTCTTTATGCCTGAAAATAGCCACGTAGGCGTTTCGCAACGTATTGAAAGCGAAGCAGAACGAAACCGTTTAAAAGCTCTTGTCGAGCCCTATTGTGATGAATTAGGCGGCTTTATTGTTCGCACCGCAGCGGAAGATGTGAAGGAAGAAAGCCTTGAGCAAGATGCCGCTTTTTTAAAACGTTTATGGCGAAAAGTGTTAGAGCGTAAAGGAAAATACCCAACTAAATCAATGCTTTATGGTGAGTTGGCATTAGCGCAACGCGTATTGCGAGATTTTGTTGGCACACATATTTGCTCAATTAAAATCGACTCTAAAACCACCTACGAGCAAGTAAAAGAATTCTTATCAGAATTTATGCCCGAGCTCACAGACAGCGTCAGTCTTTATTCTGGCACGCAAACGTTATTCGACGCCTATGGCGTTGAAGAAGCCATTCAACGTGCTTTAGATAAACGAGTGAATCTGAAATCAGGTGGCTATTTAATTATTGAGCAGACTGAAGCGATGACTACGATAGACATCAACACGGGTGCTTTCGTTGGTTCACGTAATTTGGCTCACACCATTTTCAATACGAACATTGAAGCCACGCAAGCCATTGCTCATCAACTGCAATTACGGAATTTAGGCGGCATCATCATTATCGACTTTATTGATATGCAAGATGAAGAGCATCGTAAACGCGTGTTGGAATCACTTGAGATGGCATTAAAAGGCGACCGTGTGAAAACTAACGTAAATGGCTTTACTCAGCTTGGCTTAGTGGAAATGACCCGTAAACGCACGCGTGAAAGCCTTGAACATATTCTCTGCTGCGATTGCCCAGCTTGTAAAGGGCGAGGCACAATTAAAACCGTAGAAACCGTATGCTACGAAATTCTGCGTGAGGTTGTCCGCGTGCATCATTTATTTAACACCGATAAAGTGCGAATTTATGCCTCTAAAGAAGTAGCAGAATATTTAATCAACGAAGAAAGCCACGCCTCCCTTGCTGAACTTGAAGCCTTTATTGGCAAGAAAGTCGAGGTCAAATTAGAGCCTTATTATCATCAAGATCAGTTTGATGTGGTGGTAATGTAAAGTTACAAGCGGTCAAATTTCGCAAAACTTTTGCCAATTTTGACCGCTTGTTTCCTACCAAATACCAGTAAAATCCGCTATAATTCGAGCGTTTTTTCCAAAATTTAACCCAAAAGGTAACAAAATGTCTGAAGTAGAAAATACAGAATTAGATCTGAATGGCGAGATGATCGCTCGTCGTGAAAAATTATCGCAGTTGCGTGAACGCGGTAATCCGTTCCCGAACACTTTCCGTCGTGAAGATAAAGCGGCAGATTTACATGCAAAATACAACGATATTGATGGCGAAGCACTAAAAGAAAAAGCGATTCCAGCGGTGGTTGCGGGGCGTGTAATGTTACGTCGTGTGATGGGTAAGGCAACTTTTATTACCATTCAAGATGTGAGCGGTCAGATTCAGCTCTATGTGGCACGCGATAATTTACCTGAAGGTGAATACCAAAACACCGTAAGCTTATTGGATTTAGGTGATATTATCGGCGTAAAAGGTACACTGTTCAAAACTAAAACAGGTGAATTAACCGTGCGTGCCAGCGAATTACAGCTTTTAACCAAATCTCTTCGCCCACTACCAAACAAACACAAAGGCTTAACTGACCAAGAAATTCGTTACCGCCAACGTTATTTAGATTTAATCGCGAATGAGGAGTCTCGTCGTGCATTTATTATTCGCTCAAAAGTGGTTTCAGGTATTCGTCAATTCTTCTTAGATAAAGACTTTATCGAAGTGGAAACCCCAATGTTACAAGTGATTCCAGGCGGTGCGGCAGCGAAACCATTTATTACACACCATAATGCGTTAGATGTGGATATGTACTTACGTATCGCACCAGAGCTTTACTTAAAACGTCTTGTCGTAGGCGGATTTGAGCGTGTGTTTGAATTAAACCGTAACTTCCGTAACGAGGGCGTTTCAGTTCGTCATAATCCAGAATTCACAATGATTGAATACTACCAAGCTTATGCGGACTACCACGATTTAATGGACAACACCGAAGAATTATTACGCAAATTAGCGATTGATATTCTTGGCACAACTACCGTACCTTACGGCGAATATACCTTTGATTTCGGCAAACCGTTCGAGCGTATCACTATGCACGATGCGATTGTGAAATACGGCAACGGAATTAAACGCGAAGATTTAGACAATTTCGAAAAATCAGTAGAAATCGCGAAAGGTTTAGGCATTGAAATTCAAAAATCTTGGGGCTTAGGTTCTGTAGTGAATGCCATTTTTGAAGAAGTGGCAGAACATCAATTGATTCAACCAACCTTCTTGATGGCACATCCTGCGGAAATTTCACCGCTTGCACGTCGCAACGATGAAAACCCTGAAGTGACTGACCGCTTTGAATTATTCATTGGCGGACGTGAAATTGGTAACGGCTTCTCAGAATTAAACGATGCAGAAGACCAAGCAGAACGTTTCCACGCACAAGTGGCTGCGAAAGAAGCAGGCGATGATGAAGCGATGTTCTTTGATGATGACTTCGTGGTAGCCCTTGAACACGGTTTACCACCAACAGCAGGCGAAGGCTTAGGTATTGACCGTTTAGCGATGATTTTCGCAAATGTACCATCTATCCGTGATGTGATCTTATTCCCTGCGATGCGTCAGAAATAATTATTTATATCTTTTTTAGATATTACAAGAAGTTACTAATATTTCGCTGAAAATGTTAGTAACTTCTTTATTTATAATTTATGTCATGTTAAAAATTTGATAAAAATCACGGGCTTTAGTCCATGATTTCTCTAATTGTGAAAATAGTAAAACTTGAAAAAATGTAGTTTAAATGACATTTGATAAGGTACTTTATGTCTGAACAAACTTTTATTACAGGTAAAGATGCAGCCCTTGAAGAGAGTATCTCTACCTTCCAACACAAACTAAAAAACCTTGGCTTTAACATTGAAGAAGCCTCTTGGTTAAACCCTGTGCCAACTGTCTGGTCGGTGCATATTCGTGATGCGGACTGCCCGCAATGCTTCTCAAATGGTAAAGGGGCGAGCAAAAAAGCTGCATTAGCGTCAGCTTTAGGTGAGTATTTTGAGCGTTTATCGACCAATTATTTCTGGGCTGATTTTTATTTAGGGCAAGAGATAGCAAACGGCGATTTTGTGCATTATCCATCTGAAAAATGGTTTCCGATTGAAGATGAAGCTGTGCCATCAATGGAGATGATGGACGATTTCTTATGGGAATATTTTGACCCGAATGGCGAACTCACGCCAGAACTGTTAGTCGATTTACAATCAGGTAACTACGATCGCGGCATTGTGGCTTTGCCTTACGTTCGCCAATCGGACAACCAAACGGTTTACATTCCACAAAGCATTATCGGCAACTTGTTTGTCTCAAACGGGATGTCGGCAGGTAACACTAAAAACGAAGCCCGTGTGCAAGGCTTATCTGAAGTGTTCGAGCGTTTTGTGAAAAACCGCATTATCGCAGAAGCGATCAGCTTGCCTGAAATTCCTCAATTGGTGATCGACGGCTATCCAACCATTAAAGCCTCCATTGAAAAATTAGAGCAAGAAGGCTTCCCAATCCTTTGCTACGATGCCTCACTCGGCGGAGAATTCCCTGTGATTTGCGTGATTTTGCTTAATCCGCAAAACGGCACTTGCTTCGCTTCATTCGGTGCACATCCGAATTTCCAAGTAGCATTCGAGCGCACCGTAACTGAGCTTTTACAAGGTCGTAGCTTAAAAGATTTAGACGTATTCTCACCACCTTCTTTCAATAATGAAGATGTTGCCGATCACGCTAACCTTGAAACCCATTTCATCGACTCAAGCGGTCTAATTTCGTGGGATCTTTTCAAAAAAGAGGCGGACTACCCGTTCGTTCACTGGGATTTCTCAGGCACAACCGAGCAAGAATTCCATAATTTAATGGCAATCTTCAACAAATACGAACAGCCTGTTTACATTATGGATTATGAGCATTTAGGCGTTTACGCTTGCCGTATCCTTGCTCCTGGTATGTCGAACATCTATCCAAGCGATGATTTAATTTATGCCAACAACAATATGGGGATGGATTGGCGTGAAATCTTGCTTGATCTACCGCATTTCCACCACGATGCGGAAACGTACCAAGAATTATTGGACGAATTAGATGAACAAGGCATCGACGATTTAACCCGTGTCCGTGAGTTTATCGGTATCGTTGCCGAGAAAGGGTCAGCAATACAAACCTTACGTATTGGCGAGCTAAAATCCATGCTTCACTTAGCTCTAGGCAATTTAGAACAAGCGTTAGATTGGGCGAACTGGACGGCAAATATGAACGCTTCCGTCTTCACTGCAGAACGCAATAACTACTACCGCTGCTTAATTCAAACTATCGAATTATTCCTCGATGAAAACCGCAAGCCTGAACAATATCGTGCAGTTTTTGAGAAAATGTACGGTAAACAAGCGGTCGAATTTGCGTGGAATTCTGCAAATGGTGGTAATCCTTTTTATGGCTTAACTGCTTCTGTTGAAGCTTTAGAAAATATGCCAGCTCACCAAAAACTCTTGGATGCTTATCGCAAATTACAGCGTGCAAAAATCACTCCAATTACACGTTAATTATTAAAAGATAAAAGGGGCGAAGATCATTAGAATCTTTGCCCTTAATGTTATCTGCATTTTTGCAAAAAATAATATTTTCGATTTTTTTGAAAAAAAAGTGTAAGAAAAAAGGCTCATCTCCGACTAATAGAATAACTGGGAAACATTTCCTAGCATAATGAACTAAATAATTTCATAAAATAGGTAATCAATAAGAGGGAAAAGATGAAAGATTGTAAGATGCAAGGTATCAGCAGCGGCGTGAGTTTATTGATTTTACGCTTTTTTCTTGCGTGGGAATTTTTAGAGGCAGGTTTAGAAAAATGGAATGGTCAAAATTGGTTTACTGAAATACAAGATCGTTTTCCTTTTCCGTTTAATCTTATTCCAGCTGATATTAATTGGCACGTTGCAATGGGGTCAGAATTAATTCTCCCCTTCTTGCTAATATTCGGGGTACTAACTCGTTTTAGTGCATTAGGTTTAACGATTTTAATCTCTGTTGCGTGGTATAGTATTCACGCTGATTCAGGTTATAACGTTTGTGATAACGGTTATAAATTGCCTTTAATTTATGTGGTAACTTTATTAATCTTAATTACGCAGGGAGCAGGGAAACTCTCTTTAGACACGCTTATTAAGAAGGTTTATCCAACTAAAAGCTGG
>NZ_JAHAHT010000007.1 GCF_018373095.1 Haemophilus parahaemolyticus | reverse complement strand
AACAAACCGACATTGGTTCTGAAAATACGAAAGGGAATCAGCAATATGATTTCTCTGTACCTTATTGGCCAAAACCATTGAAACCTGAAAGAAACGCAGATGAAATTCAAACCACGAATATGAAAAACAAGTTCAAACGAGCTTCGTTACGTGCTGATTCTATGCCTTGGGAAATTTTATGGGGCACACACCAATTCACAGTGAGAACTTCAGTTTCACAAAAAGATTTTGAAAATGAAAATAACAAAGCTTTTTATACCGGAGAACGAATTGAAGAAAGTATCCAGCACCCAGTAAGAACACGCTCTTTTATGGCACAACTACAAGATAATGTCACTTGGAATGATATTTTATCTAGCCAGTTAGGTGTGCGTTATGACTGGGAGCAACTAGTACCCCAAGATCTAAAAGCAGCTTGCCGAGCTTGCTCGGTAAAACCTGCTTCTAATACGTTCCAAAGTGTAAGTGGTTCTGCAGGACTAGGTGCTCAAGTAAATGATGTCTGGAAATTAGGTTATAATATTTCGACAGGTTATCGTGTCCCAACTGCCTCCGAGATGTATTTCTCTTTTGAGCACCCTCAAGGCAACTGGTTTCCGAATCCGAAATTAAAAGCCGAACAGGCATTAAATAATTCGATTTATGCTCAAGCAGAAAGTAACCTTGCGACTTTAAATGCGAATATCTACCATAGCCGTTATAAAAATTTCTTAACCGAGCAGGAATCTATATTTGAGAAAATTAATCCTTACTATTTTACTGATGACCGAAGTGGTCCGCTTTTCTATACAACAATTGCTCAACAAGCGGTGAATATTGATAAGGCTACAGTTTCAGGTGTGGAATTCGCGAGTAAGACCAATTTAGATCAAGTGATGGGCTTTATTCCTGAAGGATGGAAATTCTTAGCTAATTTAGGTTATTCAAAAGGGAAATTAACGGGTACAGAAAGTAGTATGCTTTCTATTCAACCGATTAAAGTGATTTTAGGTTTTGGTTATGAAGATCCTGAAGACCGTTGGGGCTTAAATGCAAGAGCGACCTATTTAGGTGCGAAAAAAGCCAAAGATGCTCAGATTGTTGATTACTCATCGCTTAGAAAAGAGATTAAAACCTATCCGTATTTAAATAGTTCTGCTACATTATTTGATATTTATGGTTTCTACAAAGTGAATAAACACGTTATTTTGCGTGCAGGGATCTACAATATTCTTAATCGCAAATACCACACTTGGGATGTGTTGCGAGGTATTAACCAATTCAGCACCACTGATGCGATAGATCCTGAAGGTAAAGGTTTACAACGTTTCTACGCACCTGGTCGTAACTTTGCAGGAGCGGTTGAAATTCGTTTCTAATTTGCAAATTCTAGGTAATAAACATTAAAAAGGGAAATCATAATGATTTCCCTTTTTTTCTAATTACCAATTATTTAGTGCTTTCCTGTGCTTTCTCTGAAGTAATTTCATATTTTTTCACTAATTCAGCTTCAATCGCTTTACCTTCTTGAGCAATTTGATCTAATTTTAGCTGCAATTCATTAAAAGCTTTATGCGCTTCTTCCGTCGGCTGCTCTGCCATTTTCTCGCTTTCAATCATTAACTGCACACCTAACGCTAATGCTTCTAATGATTTATCTTTTAACAATTTCACCTCTTCATCTGTAATCAGTAATGTGGCGGCACTTTGTTTAATTAATTCAGCCTGTGTGGATAAGGCTTTATTCATCGTTTCACGAATAAGTTTTTCATCTTTAGCTTTATCGCCTAATGTTTCAACTTCGGCAGCAATTGCTTTCTCTATAGCTTGCTCCTGCTCTTTTTGCCACGCCCTGAAAAGTTTGTAATCTTGCATACCAGTCTCTGCCGTTTCTGTTTTTGCACCAACTTTTTCAATGACATTTTCTGTTTGTGCGGGCGTTGTTTCTGCTTGAGTAGCTGAAACTTTTTCATCTACTTTATCACAAGCGGTTAAAAGTGCAGATAATAATGCAATCGCACTTAATGTTTTTAATTTAGTCATCTTAACCTCAAAAAAATGGCTAGCGAAACACTAGCCATTGTTATTATTGTTTGAATCTAAAATTATTCGCCGAAAGTTTGTTGTAATTCAGCTTGTAATTGTTGTAACACATTGCCTTCTTGGATAAGTTGCTGTGTTTTCTCTGCTAATGCATTTTGTGATTCAGGTGTTGGCTGAGCCATCACTTTTACAGAATCTGCTACGATTGAACTGGATAAAGTTAAAACTTCTTTTGTTTTTGCTTTAAATGCAGCAACTAAGGGGCTTTTGACTTCTACGACATCTAAAGTTTTTACTGTTTCGTCTACAGCTTTTGTGAATTCAACTAATGCAGCTTCTACTTTTTTAGGATCATTCGTTGCTAACTCAGCTTGAAGTTTTTGTTGAGCTGCATTTGCTGCTTGCTCTTGTGCTTTATTCCAATCTAAGATTTTTTGTAAATCTGTTTTACCTTGAGCTAACTCTTCTGCACTTAATTGCACAGCTGGTTTTGCGGTTTCAGTTTGAGCAGGTGATTGAGCTTGTGCCGCTGGTGTTGTGGTTTCAGCTTGAGCAGGTGCTTGAGTTTGTGCTGCTGGTGTTGCTTCTGCTTTTGGTGCTTCAGCAGCTTTATCTGCTGGTTTATCACAAGCGGTTAAAAATAATGCAAATAATGCTGTTGCACTGATTTTAGTAAATTTAGTCATTTAAGTTCCCTTTATGTAAAATAAATCTCTCTCAATAGAGAGGTTAGTATATTGTACGATGTATAGACCAACTTTCAAAACAAATGTTCCGTAATGCCTTGTATATTTATGTAAATTTACGCTTTTGTGTGATGTTTTTCTAAACTACGATGACGAATTTGCACTTTTTTGCCTTTTACTTGGAAATATTTGGCGAGCTGTTCTGTCACAAAAACAGAACGGTGTTTGCCTCCCGTACAACCAATTGCAATAGTTAAATAGCTTCGGTTGTTTTTTTCAAGCTGAGGCAACCACATTTCTAAATAGTTACGTGTATGATAGATAAATTGGTGCACTTCTGTTTGTCGCTCTAAAAAATCAATTACAGGTTGCTCTAGTCCTGTCATTGGACGCAACTCTGGATTCCAATGCGGGTTAGGCAAGAAACGCACATCAAACACATAGTCAGCATCAGCTGGCAAGCCATATTTAAAGCCGAAAGATTCAAACACGATATTTAGCTCTTTCTCTTGATGCCCTTGTAACAGTATTCTTAAATTTTCTGCCAGTTCGTGTGAAGAGAGGTGGGAGGTATCAATAATGTAATTGGCTTGTTGAAGCAATGGTTCAAGTAAGCGTTCTTCCAAATCAATCGCACTTTCGAGCGATAAATCTTGGCCAGAAAGCGGATGTAATCGGCGAGAATCACTGTAACGGCGAATAAGCGTGCTCCGTTCGCAATCTAAAAATAACAATTTCACGTGATAAGGTGAAAGCTGGGCAAATAGTTCATCTAAAACTTTTGCATCTTCGGGCAAATTTCGGACATCAAGACTAACGACCGCTGATTCTTTTGACTTCGAAAGATATTCTGCTAATTGAGGGATTAACGGAAGCGGAATGTTATCCACGCAGTAATATCCAACATCTTCTAATGCACGTAATGCAACCGATTTACCCGAGCCTGAACGCCCACTAATAATGATAAGTTCCATAATAGCCTCATCAACTACTCTTCTGTTTCTGATTGTCTATCAATATATGCCAAAATCTGCCAGATTTCATCTGCCGATTGTGTTGCTCTGAGCTGTTTGGCTAATGCTTTATCGCTAAGTTTTTGGGCAATTTGCTGTAAACAGCCTTTGTATTTTTCACAACAGCCTTCAGGGAACATCATTGCATAAACCAAATCAACCTCTTTATTATCACTAGCTTCATAATCAATCGGTTGTTCTAATTTAAAAAAGAGAGCAATGGGTCGATTAAGTTCAGCACAATCAGATGGTAGTTTTGCGTGTGGTAATGCAATACCATTACCGATGCTAGTGCAGCCTAATTTTTCACGTTTGAACAAATTTTCAAAACAGATCACAGGACACATCTCTTTTGTATTAAGACAGTATTCTAACTGGATAGATTCGGCGACTGTTTTGCCCACTAACTCTAATAAGCGTTTTTTACTTGAAACGACTACATCATAATAAATATGATCTGGGGTTAAAAATTCTGTTAATTGCATAATAAAAGTGCCATTGAAATTCAATGGCATTCGTTATTGGAAGGATTAAAGTTTAAACTGATCACCTAAGTAGACTTCTTTTACTTTCGGGTTTTCAAGCACTTGGCTTGGTGTGCCTGTCGCAATCATCTCACCACTACCAACAATATAAGCACGCTCACATACATCAAGTGTTTCACGCACATTGTGGTCAGTAATCAACACCCCTAACCCACGTTCTTTTAGATTAACGATAATTTTTTTTATATCAATCACAGAGATGGGATCCACCCCTGCGAAAGGTTCATCCAACAAGATAAATTTTGGATTAGCTGCCAGCGCACGAGCGATCTCAACGCGACGACGTTCGCCTCCTGAGAGAGCTTGCCCAAGACTGTTGCGGATATGTTCAATATGGAATTCTGAAATTAACTCATCCACACATTCGCAGCGTTGTTTATCATTTAGATCTTTACGTACTTGTAACACTGACATTAAGTTATCATACACACTTAAACGGCGGAAAATGGAGGCCTCTTGCGGAAGATAACCAATCCCTTGTTTCGCACGATCGTGCATAGGTAGGGTGCTAATATCTTCGTTATCAATACGAATCGTGCCATTATCATGACGAACCAAGCCTACAACCATATAGAATGACGTTGTTTTACCCGCCCCATTTGGACCAAGTAACCCCACAATTTCGCCCGTTTTCACGTGAAAACTCACGTCTTTCACCACTTTGCGATTTTTATAGCTTTTCGCTAAATGTTCTGCATAGAGCGTTGCCATAACTTTCCTATTTTTTATTCTGATTTAACTGATTGGGAATAAGTACCGTTTTCACGCGTGTTTTTCCACCGCTTGTTGCTTTAAGCTGCTGTTTTTTTACATCATAAGTGATTAACGGCGCCTTAATAAAGCTATCTAATTGCTTCAATTCCGCATCACCCGTTAAAGTTAAAAATTCGCTGTTCAAATCATATTTTACGCTTGAACCTTTCCCATTTACAGGTTTACCATCATCAAGAGTTTGCTGGAAAGTAACAGGCGACCCTACCGCATCTAATGTTTCTTTTTTACCTTCTTGACGAACGATTGTCACTTTATTCGCTTTCACGATAATTGAACCTTGTGTAATAGTGACACCATCATCAAAAACGACCGTGTTTGTATTCATATCTAATGATTGACTGCCTGAATCAATGTTAATTGGCTGGCCAGTATCATTTTTTAATGCTTGAGCCGACAAACTCACGCCTAATAAAGCGATTAAAATTGTTGTTTTTATTGCAAATTTCATTGTTTTTCCTTCTCTTGCTCATTTGCCGCTTTAATGACTGTCGGCTCAATATAGCTTTTCACATCTTTTAGCAAGGTTGCCACTTGCTGTTTTAAATTTCCTTTCAACCCTATACCGCTGGTGGTAAAACCTAAGCCCTGTGATTTAACTTCACTGTCAGTAAACACATCTTGCGTAATTAAATTAACTGAAAGATGATCCGTTTCAATACGTTGTAATTTTGAAGTTGGCTCAAGTGCTTGCAATGTTACATTACCTGAAAGAGTTAAAATTCTCTCTGCATTGATTTCTGCATGATCTGCACTCAATTTCCACTGCTTTAAAGCGGTCAATTTATCAAATAAATTAACTAACGGGTTTGTAAATTCGGTTTTTTCACTATTTTCATAACGTTTAATCTCATCAGCCTCGACATAATATTCTGGCTTACCTTGCAAATCAAACACAGAAGTAGACATTTTTGCACCCGTGTAATCAGGCATACCATCTTTTTTAACTAATTGTGCTAGACTATTATTTGGGGACGATTGCCAACCATTCCAGCCAAGTAACGAGGCAGCAACTATCAATAAAATAGCTGTTAAACGTTTATTCATATCTATCATTACCTATCAAATGAGTCGCCGATCATAACATAAATTTGATATACGGAGAGTAGCTTAGTTCATAGATTTTATAAATTCTATGAAAAAATAGCTATTTACGTCTTATTACTGCCAACGCCACAATCAAGGCACTCAAGCTATAAAGTACCGTATTGCCCCATAAACTAAATGGCGTTTTGCTTATTACGGGAGAAACCTGAGCGGTAAGCACACCTTTCTCAAATTGTGGCAATTGATGAGCCACTTTGCCGTTTGCATCCACTATTGCAGTAATTCCCGTATTGGCAGAGCGAAGAAGTGGCTTGCCAAGTTCTAAAGCTCGCATTCTTGCCATTTGGAAATGTTGCCAAGGGCCAATAGAAGTTCCAAACCATGCATCATTAGTAATAGTTAAGAGATAATCGCTATTGTGGTTTTTTTGGTTTTGTTGCACTTGATCGCCAAAAATAATCTCATAGCAAATCGCTAAATTAAAACGGGTATTTTTCGTCTGTAATGCAGGCTGAACAAATTCCCCTTGCGATAAATTGATTGGCAGAATAAAGACCTTACGCATCCAATCTAACACTGAGCCAAAAGGCACGTATTCGCCAAAAGGTACGAGATGATGCTTTTTATAGCGAGGTGCTTGTTCCGCATCATAAGGTTGTTCATTCAGTAATAACGCGCTGTTAAAGAGTTGATTTTGATTATCTTGATAAAGCGTGCCGATAATAATGTCGCTTTGGCTTTCCGCAGACACATTTTGCATTGAGCTAAGCAATGGGGAAATCTGATTTTCCAATGCAGGAATTGCCGATTCAGGCAGAATAATCACCTCGCTTTTTCCAAGCAATGGACGAATAAGATCCACATAGGTTTGCACCGAATAGTCGAAATGAGCAGGATCCCATTTCATTTTTTGTTCAATATTGCCTTGTACAAGGCTCACGGTAAGCGGTTGTTTTTCAGCATCAATTTGCCAGAAATTGGCAAAACGTGTGGCAAAGCCGACCGCTATGAGCAACGTAAAAGTCGCAAGCGGTTTAATTTTTCGATTTTCTTGCAAAATCAATTGAATAAGATAAGTAGCAATCACAATAATGAAGAAAGTAACACCTTCTACGCCAAAAATCGGGGCGATATGGGCAAAAGGGCTATCAACTTGACTATAACCGAGCTGAAGCCAAGGGAAACCAGTAAGAACGATGCCACGGAGATATTCCGTTCCAGTGAAAAGGCTTGCAAGCACAAACGGATTTTTCAGCTTAAATTTATGCACACCCCAAGTAAAGAGCAGATTGTAGAGTGCGAGGTAGCAAGCAAGCAGCAGAACTGCAAGATGGCTAATCACGACAGGCACACCACCAAATTGAATCATACTGACGTGAATCCAATTTACACCAATGCCAAAATAACCAATCGACCAGGCAAAAGTTGCCCACAATGCGGTTTTACGTTGTGATAAAGTGGCTGACCAGATTAAGCCAAAGGCGGAAACAAAGGCAATAATCCAATAATCAAAAGGCGAAAAGGCGAGTGTGCCGATTGTGCCAAAGAGAAAACTGATGATGCAAGCGGTGAAAAATGGGGGATTTTTTGTAAAATTTGACATATTCTAAAAAGAAATACTTTAAATGCTGAATTTAAGATTTAGTCAGCAGTATACAATAGGCAGTAAAAATAACAATCTACACATTAAAACTTGTTGATGTCTCAAAATATTACAAATATTTGCGATAGATCAAATTAAAGTGTATTAACCGACTATTTTTTGGTAGAATTTACGGCGAGTTTTAACTCAAGTTTTACCTATTATTTTATATATTTGAGGATAATAACAATGGCATACACATTACCAGAATTAGGCTATGCATACGGTGCATTAGAACCACATTTTGATGCAAGAACAATGGAAATCCACCATTCTAAACATCACCAAACTTATGTGAATAATGCAAATGCAGCATTAGAAGCATATCCAGAATTATTAGAACAATGTCCAGGTAAATTAATTTCAGACCTTGAGCAAGTTCCAGCAGAAAAACGTGTTGCAGTGCGTAACAATGTGGGCGGTCACGTGAACCATACGTTATTCTGGAAAGGTTTAAAAACTGGTACAACTTTACAAGGTGCATTAAAAGACGCGATCGTGCGTGATTTCGGTTCTGTTGAAGCATTCCAAGCACAATTTGAACAAGCTGCAGCAACTCGTTTCGGTTCAGGTTGGGCATGGTTAGTATTAGAAGATGGAAAATTAGCTGTTGTTTCAACCGCAAACCAAGATTCTCCGTTAATGGGTAAAGCTGTGTCTGGAGTTTCAGGTTACCCTATCTTAGGTTTAGATGTTTGGGAACACGCTTACTACTTAAACTACCAAAACCGTCGTCCAGACTACATCAAAGCATTCTGGAACGTAGTAAACTGGGACGAAGCAACACGCCGTTTTGAAGATAAATTAAACACTTGCGGTTGTGCAAAATAATCTTAGTAACAACAAGACTAATAAATAACTAAAAGGCTAATTCCATCATAGAATTAGCCTTTTATTTATCTTAAAATTACTAAAGATTACTCAACTTTTAAGATACGGCAAGTATTTGTGCCACCTTCTTTTAATTCATCGCCGTGCGTTAATAACACTAAATCACCTGCTAATAAATAACCTTGCTCTTTTAATAATGCTAACGCTTTTTTCGCACCATCAATTGTGCGGCTTTCTTCATCGTAGAATACTGGTGTTACACCACGATATAATGCTGCACGATTTAATGCACGCGGATTACGTGATAATGCAAAAATTGGTAAGCCTGAACTGATGCGACTCATTAATTTAGCCGTTTCACCTGAGTGAGTTAATGCAATAATTGCAGAAACGCCTTCTAAATGGTTTGCAGTGTACATTGCAGACATTGCCGTTGCCTCATCAACGTGCGTGAATGTCCCTTCCATACGGTGACGAGAAATGTTGATGCTTGGCATTGTTTCTGCACCTAAACACACCTCAGCCATTGATTTCACCGTTTCAACTGGATAATCACCGTTTGCCGTTTCGCCTGAAAGCATTACTGCATCAGTACCATCTAATACTGCATTCGCAACGTCCATTACCTCTGCACGGGTTGGCATTGGTTTTTTGATCATAGACTCCATCATTTGGGTTGCTGTAATCACTACACGGTTCAATTTACGTGAACGACGGATTAAACGTTTTTGAACACCCACTAATGCTGCATCACCAATCTCAACGCCTAAGTCACCTCGTGCCACCATAATTACGTCTGCACCTAAGATGATATCATCCATTGCTTCTTCTGTTGCAACGGTTTCAGCACGTTCTACTTTCGCCACGATTTTTGCATCTAAACCTGCCTCGTGTGCTAATTGACGTGCGTAGTTTAAATCTGCACTTGATTGTGGGAATGATACCGCTAAGTAATCCACACCGATTTTCGCAGCTAATTTGATGTCGTTCTTATCTTTTTCAGTTAATGCTGGTGCAGATAAGCCACCACCTAATTTGTTGATCCCTTTATTGTTTGATAAAGGGCCGCCAACTGTCACTTCAGTATGAACTTTCACGCCATCTACTTCTAATACTTTTAATTGAACGTTACCATCGTCTAATAAAAGAATATCGCCTGGCACTACATCGTTTGGTAAGTTTTTATAGTCTAAGCCTACCGCATCTTGGTGGCCTTCACCACGTGGTAAATCTGCATCTAAAGTAAATTTATCGCCGATGTTTAAGAAGATTTTGCCATCTTTAAACGTAGAAACGCGGATTTTAGGACCTTGTAAGTCACCTAAAATTGCCACGGTTTTCCCTAATTTAGCCGCAATTTCACGCACTTTATTTGCACGCTCAATGTGATCTTCCGGAACACCATGAGAAAAGTTCATACGAACCATATTTGCACCTGCTGCAATAATTTTTTCTAAAGTATTGCCACGGTCTGTTGCAGGACCTAATGTGGTAACAATTTTAGTTCTTCTTAATTTTCGAGACATTGATTACTCCAATATTGAAAGTTAGATTTTAAAAAATTTTCTTGATACAGTAATAACTGTACAAAACGTGGGGTATTATACGCCTAAAATATAATTCTTGAAATAAAAAATAGGAAACAGCTTATGAACATCTGGATTATGCGTCATGGTGAGGCAGATTTTAATGCTCTAATAGATAGCGAAAGAACTTTAACAGAAAAGGGAAAAAATGCAGCATTTTTACAGGGAAAATGGCTAGGTGAACAGTGTATAAAAAGAAATATTCAGCTCGATAAAATATTGGTTAGCCCTTATTTTCGAGCTAAGCAAACGCTTACGGCTCTGACACAAGGAATGCAAGCGGTTGGCTTTTCACAAAATTTTGCAAATATTATTGAGGAGTGGGATGAGATTACACCAAATGGTTCGCCTGATATGATCCAAGATTATCTTGCCTTTTTAAATGAAGAGGGGGCAAATCAGGTGCTTATTGTTTCACATTTACCTCTTGTATTTGATTTAGTCCAAACATTCACACAATATCAACAAAGCGTACATTTTTACCCTGCTGTGATAGCTGAAATCCATTGGAATGGGCTAAAAGGTGTGCTTTTACAAGAGAAAATGGCTTAAACAAAAAAATCAAGCAGATTTTTTCACCTTTTTTATTAAATTGTTTAAAAATCACTCTTCTCAAACGTGTGAAAAATGCGTATGATACGCTCCCTTGATTGCTGATGTTGAATAACAATTAAGCAAAATTGTAAAAAGATGCAGTATGGAATTGCATCTTTTTTCGTTGATATTTTAAGAAGAATACGGAGAAATAATGCGAATTGGACAATATGAATTTAAAAACCGTATTTTCCTCGCACCAATGGCAGGGGTCACTGACCAACCATTTCGCCGTTTATGTAGCCAGCTTGGTGCTGGGCTTACCTTCTCTGAAATGATGTCAACTAACCCTGATGTATGGCATACCGAAAAGTCTAAACTGCGTTTAGCTCATCACCAAGAAATTGGAATTAATGCTGTACAAATTGCAGGAGCTGATCCTATTGAAATGGCAGAAGCAGCAAAAGTAAACGTGAGCTATGGTGCTGAAATTATTGATATCAATATGGGATGCCCAGCTAAAAAGGTAAACAAAAAAATGGCAGGCTCTGCCCTTTTGCGTGAGCCAGATTTAGTCGCTGATATTTTAAATGCTGTGGTTAATGCTGTGGATGTACCTGTTACTTTAAAAATTCGAACAGGTTGGGATCTTGAGAATCGAAATTGCGTAGAAATTGCCCAAATTGCAGAGCAAGCGGGAATTCAGGCTTTAACGCTTCATGGACGTACACGAAGTTGTTTATTCAACGGAGAAGCAGAATATGAGAGCATTAAAGCGGTCAAAAATGCAGTTTCCATTCCAATTATTGCCAATGGGGATATTACTTCTGCTGAGAAAGCGAAATTTGTGCTTGATTACACGGGTGCAGATGCTGTAATGATTGGCAGAGGAGCTTATGGTCGCCCTTGGATATTCAAGGAAGTGAATGATTTTTTAGAGAATGGTTATTATGCTATATTACCAACGGAAGAAAAATGTCGCTTTATGTTGCGACATATCCAAGATCTTCATCAGTTCTATGGTGAAGAAAAAGGATATCGAATTGCTCGGAAACATATCGGTTGGTATATAGAAAATTTAGCACCAAACTCAACTTTTAAGCGTGCTTTTAATGCATTAGAGAGTACGAAAGCACAACTCAATGCATTAGAAGGTTTTGTAGAAGATCTCTTAGATTAAGTGGATAAAGGAAATGATTGAACAACCAGTAAACAACCCATTAACGGTTACGATGCTAAATGCACAAGCTCAACAAGTAGTAAAACCACTACGTGATAACGTAAAAGCAGCATTAAAGAATTATTTAGCACAATTAAACAATGAAGATCCAACAGAATTATACGAATTAGTATTATCTGAAGTTGAGCATCCAATGCTTGATATGGTGATGCAATATACACGCGGTAATCAAACTCGTGCCGCAACTATGCTTGGCATTAACCGTGGTACATTACGTAAAAAATTAAAAAAATACGGTATGGGTTAATTTTCTACACAAAGATTGAAAGAACTTATCAAATAAAAGTATATTAGATAAGAGTTGCTAATGTTTATTTTTTAATACTCTTAGCAACTCTTTTTATTAAGCATCTAGCAGTAAAAGCTAGCCATAAAAGAACCTCGCTAAAGCGAGGTTCTTTTTATAAAATACATTATTTTGTGCTTGGGATGCTGAAACGTTTGTTAAAGCGTTCAACACGACCACCAGTATCAACCACACGTTGTTTACCCGTGTAGAATGGGTGGCAATTGCCACATACGTCTAAATTTAAGCTTTTACCCACAGTTGAGCGAGTTTTAATTACGTTACCACATGAACATGTTGCCGTAATTTCAGTATATTCTGGATGAATACCTTGTTTCATTGGAAAACCTCATAAGAAGCCATATCGCCACTTATCTTGTTTCAACATAAAATTGAACCGCTGATAAGTACCATATGTAATTGATAACATGCTAGATTTATATCTAACGCCTAAAAGAGTGCGTATTCTAAGTGAAAGTGGAGCAAAGATCAACCGCTATTTTACTGAGAATTCGCAGGTAACCTACATAGTAATTTTACTTGGACGAAAATGTAATAAAAACCGCTTTTTCCTAATCCTTCCCCTCAAACTCTTACATCAAAACTTCCAACAACTTACGCACGGCAAGGAAGAGTATTCATAAGCTTCAATGAACGTAATCATCACATCAAAAACATTGCTATTCTGAAGATAACGAACTAATAAAGTTCTAAAGATCGGTTGATTTTTAGAGTGATTAAAAAATGAAAACCCACTTATTGTATACAGTAAGTGGGTTTTATTGCCGAGATTTAATATTCAGGAAATAGAAATAAAATGATCCGATAGTTTAAAATTCAAGAAAATTGACTAAAACACTTAAAAACACAAATTGAATACTTAGTTAAAAAGTACGTAACTATCAATATTCTCTTTCTTATTATATCAATATTACTCAGTTTGTTGTGCTTCAGTATCTTTAATTTTTTGATAGATTTCCTTCCTATGAACTGCAATATCTTTCGGTGCATTCACACCTAATTTCACTTGACTTCCACGTACGCTTAGTACGGTAATTTCGACATCGTTTCCTACGAGTAAACTTTCTCCTGTTTTCCGAGTTAAAATAAGCATCGCCACCTCCAAGATAAAAGACCCAATAAAATTTTAAGGTCAAGGCAAGTCTGATTCATTCTTCCCTGCCTAGGTATTAAATTATAATTTTGCTTGAATCCATTCTTGTGCAAAGTTCAGTGCTTGTAATAAATTTTGTGGTTCAGAACCGCCAGCCATTGCCATATCTGGACGGCCACCGCCCTTACCACCGACTTGTTTTGCCATTTCACCGACTAACTCGCCAGCTTTCACTTTTGAAGTTAAATCAGTGGTTACTCCTACAATCAAGTTCACTTTTTCATCAGCTACTGTTCCTATAACAACTATGGCACTTCCGAGTTGATTTTTCAAGTCGTCAACCATCGTTCTTAGGGTTTTCGCTTCAGTATTGTCTAATTGAGTTACCACCACATTTACGCCATTGATTTGCTGAGCTTGTTTAGCAATTTCAGAGCCTGCGAGAGCGGCTTGTTTGTCTTTAAGTTGTTGTAACTCTTTTTCAGTACGTTTTGATTTGTCTTGTAATTGTTGGATTTTTTCTACAAGTGAGGTATTATCTGCTTTTAATAATTCTGCAGAGTGTTGTAATACTTGTTGTAATTGATGGATCCAAGCAAGAGCTATTTCGCCCGTAATTGCCTCAACACGGCGAACGCCTGCCGCAACTGCACCTTCAGAAGTGAGTTTAAAGAAACCAATGTCTCCTGTACTTTGGACGTGTGTACCACCACAAAGTTCAATTGAAAATTCGCTCATTTCAACCACACGTACCACATCACCATATTTTTCACCGAAGAGAGCCATTGCACCTTTTGCTTTCGCAGAGTCAATATCCATTTCTTCAATGATGACAGGGATGTTTTCACGAATTTTACGGTTTACAATACGCTCAATTTCTTCAAGTTGAACTTTAGTGATTGCTTCTGGTTGAGAGAAGTCAAAACGTAAGCCGTTTTCGTTGACTAATGAACCTTTTTGAGCAACATGTTCACCTAATACTTCACGTAATGCAGAGTGCAATAAGTGCGTTGCTGAGTGGTTTAGTTCAATGCTATGACGACGAGTTGCATTTACTTCAGCAGAAACTTTATCGCCTATGCGTAATTCGCCTGATTCTACTTGACCATAATGACCAAACACTTGCCCATATTTTTGGGTGTCAGCAACATTAAACTGGCAAATTTCTGATGAGATTAGACCGCTATCACCCACTTGACCACCCATTTCTGCATAGAATGGCGTTTTGTCTAAGATAATAATCGCAGTTTCACCAGATTGAATTACATCAACCGCTTTACCTTGACTGAATAAGCCAACTACAGTCGCATCAGCTGTTACATGATCGTAGCCGACAAACTCAGTTATACCGTCCACCTTGATGATATTGCTGTAATCTGCACCAAAGTTACTACTTGCTTTTGCACGCTCACGTTGAGCTGTCATTTCAGCATCAAAACCTGCTTCGTCAATTAAAATATCACGCTCACGACAAACGTCAGCAGTTAAATCAAGTGGGAAGCCGTAAGTATCATAAAGTTTGAATGCTACTTTACCTGAAAGGGTTTTGTTTTCCACTTTCGCTAATGCATCTTCAAGCAGTGCTAAACCACGCTCTAGTGTGCGAGCAAATTGCTCTTCTTCTGCTTTTAATGTTTGTTGGATGAAAGCTTGTTTCTGTGCAACGATTTCACCTGCGTGTCCCATTACTTCTGCAAGTGTTGGTACTAATTTATAGAAGAATGCTTCTTTTGCACCTAATAAATTACCGTGACGCACTGCACGACGGATAATACGACGGAGAACGTAGCCACGGCCTTCATTTGAAGGTATAACACCGTCTGCAATTAAATATGAGCAAGAACGGATGTGGTCTGCAATTACGCGTAATGATTTATTGTCTAAATCTTTAACACCCAATAATTCCGCTGTTGTTTTGATTAGGGTTTGGAAAATATCTATTTCATAGTTTGAGTTTACGTGCTGCATTACCGCAGTCATACGCTCTAACCCCATCCCCGTATCTACTGATGGTTTCGGTAATTTTTCCATTGTGCCATCCGCCAAGCGGTTAAATTGCATAAACACAATGTTCCAAACTTCGATATAACGGTCGCCATCTTCTTCTGGTGTACCAGGTAAACCGCCCCAGTATTTTTCACCGTGGTCGTAGAAAATTTCTGTACAAGGACCACAAGGACCTGTATCGCCCATCGCCCAGAAGTTATCTGAAGCATAAGGTGCACCTTTATTATCGCCAATGCGAATAATATGATCTGCTGGCACACCTACAAGGTTATGCCAAATATCGTAAGCCTCATCATCTGTTTCATAAACAGTCACATAAAGTTTTTCTTTCGGCAAAGCTAACCATTCTGGAGAAGTTAAAAATTCCCAACCGAATTGAATAGCATCACGTTTAAAATAATCACCGAAACTAAAGTTACCCATCATCTCGAAAAATGTATGGTGGCGAGCTGTATAGCCTACGTTTTCTAAATCGTTGTGTTTACCACCTGCACGCACACAGCGTTGTGCTGTCGTTGCACGAGTATAAGGGCGTTTTTCTACACCGAGAAAAACATCTTTAAATTGGTTCATACCTGCATTGGTAAAAAGCAAAGTAGGATCGTTTTCAGGAACTAACGAACTACTTTCTACTACAGTATGTCCTTTGCTATGGAAAAAATCCAAAAAGGACTGTCTAATTTGCGATGTCGTTTTCATTCTAATTAACGCTCATTCTGTTTAAAGACTAAAAAATTGTTCAAATCGTTTATTTATAACTGCATTATTCTACACACTTTTCAATTGAATTTGTGAAAAATAATCCAATAAAAGCAATGAATTTTATTTATCTGTTACTAATTTAGCAATTTTTTAGCAAAAAATAACCGCTTGAGTTTGTTCTAACTACAAGCGGTATAAAATGAACAAATGTAAAATTAAGACTTATTCATCATCAAGAGGGACAACAAGCATATCAATAGCAACGTTATTCATCACTTGGCGGGTTGATGACATAAACTTACTCCAAAAATCTTGGTGATGCCCTGTAATTAATAAATCAACGCCATATTTACTTACAGCTTCTTCTATCACTTGAGAGAAGTCGCCTGTGCCATTAAGTTTTTCTGAAACAGGATAGTCTATTTTGCTTGCAAGCTCATCTAATGCTTTCGTTGTTTCAACTGAAACATTATCTTGCACGGCTGACATATTAATGTCAATCAGACCAGTGTATAAATCAGAAAAATTTACATCTACGTGGATAACAGATAATTTCGCACCACATTTTTCTGCAAGTCCAGCACCTTTACGTAATAAAACAAGACTTTCTTCAGAAAGATCGACTGCAACTAAGATGTGTTTGTACATAATAGACTCCTTATTGTCCCTGTATTGGTCTTTTTGTTGCTTGTATATTAGCAAATAATTGTGAAGAAAAATGAGAGATACTTCTCATTTTTGAAAAATTTTGAAATAAATTCACAAAAAAAATTAACTCTCTTGGGGTAAAAGTTATACTTTCTTCATTCAAAAATAAATGGTAAACTTTGCGTTAAATCAAACTTTTATAGAATTTATGCGGAAAATGGTTATGAAAATTGTGCCAGAGGCAAAAACACAAGGAAGAACAGGCTGTACGATCCACTGTCAAAATTGCAGTATTAGCCAACTTTGCCTCCCTTTTACGTTAAGCGAACATGAATTAACTCAACTTGATAACATCATTGAGCGCAAAAAACCTGTACAAAAATCCCAAATTATTTTCCAATCTGGCGATGAACTTCGCTCAATTTATGCCCTTCGTTCTGGTACATTAAAAAGCTATACATTAAGCGAAAATGGCGAAGAACAAATCACGGCTTTTCATCTTCCAGGCGATCTCATCGGTTTCGATGCTATCATGAATATGAAGCATATTGGTTTCGCTCAAGCTTTAGAAACTGCAATGATCTGCGAAATCCCATTTGATATTCTTGATGATCTTGCAGGAAAAATGCCAAAAATCCGACATCAAATCATGCGTTTAATGAGTAATGAAATTAAAAGTGATCAAGAAATGATTTTGTTACTTTCCAAAATGAGTGCAGAAGAAAAATTAGCTGCATTTTTACACAATTTATCTCAACGTTACGCAGCTCGAGGCTTCTCTGCTCGTGAATTTCGTTTAACGATGACGCGTGGAGATATTGGTAATTATCTCGGTTTAACTATTGAAACCATTAGTCGCTTACTTGGACGCTTCCAAAAATCAGGTATGATTACCGTTCAAGGCAAATACATTACCATTAATCAAATGGACACCTTGGCTGAAATGGCAACAGGCACTAAAAATCAAATTCCAGTGAAAAATGTTGGGGATGTTTGTTAAATCACAATATTACCTTTTCATAATTTCTATCGCTAACTACATAAGCTGATAAGTAGCATTATCAATAATGATGCTTATCAGTTTTTATTTTGCATTAAAACGTCTTTCCATTCCTCATTTCTCTTATCTTTCATTATTTGGTAAAGCAATCTAATAAAAGCATATAAAAATTATGTCCTTTCTTCCCTCTTTCTCTTGAAATAATCTTGATGAGCTCCATTTAGTGTAGTGCTAAAGTTTCACGCTAATGTGAAACGGGTACAAATTCAAAGAAAGAGGAAAGAATATGAACTTTGAAAAATTCACAACAAAATTACAAGAAGCCTTAGCTGAAGCTCAGTCTTTAGCCGTCGGCAAAGATAATGGATATATTGAACCTGCTCATTTACTTTATGCTTTATTAAAACAAGCAGATGGTTCAATTGCTCCACTTTTTACTGCATTAAACGTTCAACCAAAACAGTTAGAAAGTGAATTATCCGCAATTTTAGACCGATTACCACAAGTTCAGGGTGGCACAACACAACTTTCGCAACAAACTATTCGCTTATTAAATCAAGCAGATAAATTATCACAACAATTCGGCGATAGCTTTATTTCATCTGAATTGTTCGTGCTTGCTGCCATTGAAGACAGTGGCGATTTAGGAAAATTATTGAAAAAATTTGGCTTAACAAAAGAAAAACTCACTCAAGCAATTAGTCAAATTCGAGGAGGAGAAACCGTGAATAATCAAAACGCAGAAGAAACCAGACAAGCATTACAAAAATATACTATTGATCTAACTGAACGTGCCAAAGCAGGCAAATTAGACCCTGTGATTGGTCGTGATGAAGAGATCCGCCGTGCAGTGCAAGTACTACAACGCCGTACTAAAAATAATCCTGTGTTAATTGGTGAACCTGGTGTAGGTAAAACTGCAATTGTTGAAGGTTTAGCACAACGTATCGTCAATGGCGAAGTGCCTGAAGGGTTGAAAAACAAACGCGTACTTTCCCTTGATATGGGAGCGTTGATTGCTGGTGCGAAATATCGCGGTGAGTTTGAAGAACGTTTAAAAGCGGTGTTAAACGAATTGGCGAAAGAAGAAGGGCAGGTAATCCTCTTTATTGATGAAATTCACACAATGGTCGGTGCAGGCAAAACCGATGGTGCAATGGATGCAGGCAACTTGCTCAAACCTTCTCTTGCTCGCGGTGAATTGCACTGTGTTGGGGCGACAACCTTAGACGAATATCGCCAGTATATTGAAAAAGACGCAGCATTAGAACGTCGTTTCCAAAAAGTATTAGTTGATGAACCAAGTGTTGAAGATACGATTGCAATTTTGCGTGGTTTAAAAGAACGTTATGAAATCCATCACCACGTTCAAATCACAGACCCTGCAATTGTAGCGGCAGCTGTGCTTTCACACCGTTACATCAGCGACCGTCAATTGCCAGATAAAGCAATCGACTTAATTGATGAAGCAGCTTCAAGCCTTCGTATGGAAATTGATTCCAAACCAGAACCGCTTGATAAATTGGAACGCCGTATTATTCAATTAAAATTGGAACGCCAAGCGTTACAAAAAGAAGAAGATGAAGCGAGCCGTCAACGCCTTGCAAAATTAGACGAAGAATTGACCGCTAAAGAGCGTGAATATTCCGAGTTGGAAGAAGTTTGGAAAGCTGAAAAATCAGCTTTACTTGGCACACAACACATTAAAACTGAGCTAGAAAATGCTCGCATTGCGATGGAACAAGCACGCCGTGAAAACAACTTAGAAAAAATGTCTGAGTTACAATACGGTAAAATTCCAGCCCTTGAAAAACAACTTCAAGATGCGGTAAAACGTGAAGAAGAAGGTGGCGAAAACCACTTACTTCGCACAAAAGTCACAGACGAAGAAATTGCAGAAGTACTTTCTAAAGCAACAGGCATTCCTGTTTCAAAAATGATGGAAGGCGAGAAAGAAAAACTCTTGCGTATGGAAGAAGTTTTACATAGCCGTGTAATTGGACAAAATGAAGCGGTGGAAGCGGTGGCAAATGCAATTCGCCGTAGCCGTGCAGGTTTATCAGATCCGAACAAACCGATTGGTTCATTCTTGTTCTTAGGACCAACAGGGGTAGGTAAAACCGAGCTTTGCAAAACCTTAGCGAATTTCTTATTCGATGATCCTGATGCGATGGTTCGCATTGATATGTCGGAATTTATGGAAAAACACAGCGTGTCTCGCTTGGTCGGTGCACCTCCAGGTTATGTTGGCTATGAAGAAGGTGGTTACTTAACCGAAGCTGTTCGCCGTCGCCCATACTCTGTGGTGTTATTAGACGAAGTGGAAAAAGCCCATCCAGACGTGTTCAACATCTTACTGCAAGTGTTAGATGATGGACGATTAACCGATGGACAAGGCAGAACCGTGGATTTCCGTAATACCGTGGTGATTATGACTTCAAACTTAGGCTCACATCTCATTCAAGAAATGCCAGAGGCAACCTATGGCGAATTGAAAGAAGTGGTGATGTCGGTGGTAAGCCAACACTTCCGCCCAGAGTTCATTAACCGTATTGATGAAACCGTTGTGTTCCACTCACTCGGTCAAAAACACATTCGTTCAATTGCACGTATTCAATTAGAACGCTTGATTAAACGTATGGCAGAGCGTGGCTATGAAGTAACCATTACTGATGCAGCTATCGACCACATTGGCAAAGCTGGATTTGATCCATTGTTCGGTGCACGTCCACTTAAACGTGCAATCCAACAAGAGCTTGAAAATCCACTTGCTCAACAAATCCTCGGCGGTAAATTATTACCAAACCGCCCTGTTATAGTAGATTATTCAGGTGAAAAACTTGTGATTGAAAATCGGTAGTTGAATGAAAAAGGGAGCAATTCACTAAAATTGCTCCCTTTTTTATTATTTCTTTTTATAGTAAATTAATTTATTTCTCCCAACACTTCTTTTAATACCGCAATCCCTTTCTCAATCTGTTCATCGTTGATAATCAACGGCGGTAATAAGCGTAATTTGGTTTTAGCCGTTAGGAAAAGCACGCCTTTTTCGATACATTTTGCAACAATCTCCGCAGCTTTTGTGCCTTCTTCAAACTCTACACCAATCATCAAGCCTAAGCCTGAAACGGATTTTACTTTTGGCAATGCTGCTAATGCTTTTTGCAATTTTTCGCCTTTGCGTTTGATTTCAGCTAAAAATGCATCATCAATTTTCGCAAGCACTGCATTCGCTCCTGCACAGCTTACAGGGTTTGCCCCGAAAGTGGAGCCGTGATCACTCTTGCCAAGAGTATCTTGCACTTTCTCGCCCAATACAAACGCCCCGATAGGTAAGCCACCACCCAAGCCTTTGGCAAGCGTAATGATATCTGGTGTTAAACCAAATTGTTGGTAGGCAAACATTGTGCCTGTACGACCAATCCCCGTTTGCACTTCGTCAATAATCAACAGCACATCATATTGATGACAAAGTGCTTGCACGCCTTGTAAATATTCGTGATCTAACGAGCAAACCCCACCTTCACCTTGCACGACTTCTAAAATAATGGCACACACATCTTTTTGTCCTAAACGCGTTTCAAGTGCTAGTAGTTCATTGGCTGGCGTGTGATCGAAACCTTTGGTGAATGGGAAAAAATGTTGGTGGAATACCTCTTGTCCTGTAGCAGAAAGGGTTGAAATGGTGCGTCCGTGAAAAGAATTGACCAGAGTTAAAACGGTTGCACGATCTTTTCCATATTTATCGTGGCTATATTTACGTGCAGTTTTAATCGCCCCTTCGTTCGCTTCTGCACCAGAGTTGGCAAAGAAGACACGTTTTAGACCGCTTGCTTCTGCCAATTTTTTAGCTAAACGAGAAGAAGGCTCGGTGAAGAATAAATTTGAAGTATGGGCAAGCGAGCTTGCTTGGTGTACCACTGCTTTTAGCCAATCTTCATCTGCCCAACCAAGGCTGTTTACGCCGATACCGCTAGTAAAGTCTAAATATTCGTTGCCTTCAAAATCCCACACTTGGCAGCCTTTGCCGTGTGAGAGTGCAAGGTTAAATCTGCCGTAAGTTTGGGCGATGTAATCGCTGTCTAATTGTTTTATTTCATTGCTGGTTGTGTTTGTCATTGTGTTTTTTCCTTTAAAATTTCACCGCTTGTTTATAGCTCCTCTCTTTAGCAAAGAGGGGCTGGGGGAGATTTAGCAGAAGGTATTACCGAAGAAAGCGGTTAATTTTTCGATAATGTTTGCAAAATTAAGCTACATAGAGGAAATTGATATCGCAATCAAATCTCCCCTAACCCCTCTTTTCTAAAGAAGGGGATTTTTACGCATAAAACCTTGTGCCGTTGCCTTTGTCGCTCAACATTTCAAGCAAAATGGCGTGTTCTACTCGTCCATCGATGATAGAAGCTTCTTTGCCACCCGCTTGAATAAAATCCGTACAACAAGCAATTTTCGGGATCATTCCGCCTGCGATAATGCTCTCATCAATGAGGACGTGTATGTCTTCAACATTCACTTCGGGAATGAGCGTACTCTCATCAAAACGATCACGTAATAACCCTGCAATATCGGTCATACTCACTAATTTTTCCGCTTTCAATGCCATTGCAATTTCACTTGCGACGGTGTCGGCATTGATATTATAAATTTGACCGCTTGTATCTACACCGACCGTTGAAATCACGGGAATCAGGTTGGCGTTCAGTGCAAGTTCCAACAACTGAGTATTCACTTTGGTGATACTTCCCACAAAGCCGTAATCTACTTCCGCTTGCAATTTCTCGCACTCAATCATTGCACCGTCTGCCCCGCAAAGCCCTACGCCTTTGCCTTTAAGCAAAGCAACAAGGCTTTTATTCACTTTTCCTGCCAACATTTGTAGCACCACGTCGATGGTTTCTTTATCGGTAACACGCAATCCGTTGATAAATTGCGGTTCCTTGCCGAGTAACTTAATACCTTGAGAAATTTCAGGACCACCGCCGTGTACTAGTACGATTTTTACACCTAATTGATTGAGTAATAAAATATCTTTCATTACTGCTTGTTTGAGCGTTTCATTGATCATCGCATTGCCGCCATATTTCACCACGAGGGTTTTACCTTGCCATTTTGCGAGGTAAACGGTCGATTTTTCTAATATATTTGCGAATTGGATAATCTCTTCTGTTTGCATATTTTTCCTTAAAGTTCAAGCCCAGCGGTTTCTTCACGCCCAAGCATAATATTCATACATTGCACCGCTGCCCCCGATGCACCTTTACCCAAATTATCAAAGCGAGCAACCAATAACAGCTGAGTCTCGTTACCATAAACAAAAATTTCGAGGTTATCTTTACCGCTTAATTGGTTCGACGCAAGCATATTATCCTCTGGCATTTCTGCATAATTATGCACACTAATCAGTTTAGAATCTTGATAATAATCCGCCAATAATTTTGCAACATCTTCGCCATTTTTGACCGCTTGTAAGGCAATGATTGGTACAGGTACGCTAACCAACATTCCGCTGTAATAGTCCGCCACCACAGGAGTAAAAATGGGTGGTTGGCTTGCCCCTGTCATCACTTGCATTTCAGGCAAATGCTTGTGCTTCAAGCTTAAGCCATACACGCGCGGGGCATCATATTTTTCAGCACGCTTTGCATCTGCATATTCCGCAATCATCCCTTTACCACCGCCCGAATATCCTGTTAAAGAGTGGCAAGAAAGTGGGTAATCCTCAGTCAAAATGCCTTTTTCAATCAATGGGCGAACCAAAGCAATATAGCCTGTCGCGTGGCAACCTGGCACAGCAACGCGGTTCGCATTTTGGAGTTTTTCACGCTGCCCTGAAAGTTCTGCAAACCCATAAACCCAATCAGGATTAACCCGATGAGCCGTTGAAGTATCGCAAATACGAGCGTTCACAGGCACGTGAGCGACAAGCTCTTTTGAGGCTTCATCTGGCAAACAAAGAAAAGTTAAATCCGCCTCAGCTACTTTTGCCACACGAGCATTCAAATCTTTGCGTTGTTCCTCTGGTAAGCTCAGTAATTCAATATCGTCTGCTTGTCCTAAGCGATCGAAAATGCGTAAACCTGTTGTGCCGACAGCACCATCGACGAAAATTTTGTATTTGCTCATATTGGTTTCCTGTTTTTTTGAGTTTTGAGTAGTTTATATTGGATTGAATTTTATTTCAATAAAAATGCATATTTATTCAATTAATTTACATCTTACGTTATATTTCAAAAATAAAGTTAGTGTTATATAAGTTTCTTTGCTACTCATTCAGCAAAAAAATTCCTTTATTTTTGAATGACAATCCATAAATCTGCTGATACTCATCATACTCCGCAATGCTTGCATAAACGGTAAGCATTTGATTTTGCCAGTGAATTTGCAACTCCCAATAACTTCCCATATAAACAGCATTGTGTACTTCGCCGATATATTCCGCATTTGTAAGATCTTGAGATAATTTCACCACTTCTGGGCGGATACCAAGTGTGTATAGTCCATCCGCTTGCGGAAATTGATCTTCATCAACAACTAAAAGATGTTCGCCGATTTTAAGCTGATTTCCCTGTTTTTCAGCGGGCAATAAATTCACTTCACCCATAAATTTTGCCATAAACGTATTTTTTGGCTGGCGATAAAGCGTTTGTGGTGAGCCTTGTTGCACGATTTCGCCTTTATTCATCACAATCACTTCATCTGAAACCGCAAAGGTTTCGGCTTGATCGTGGGTAACATAAAGAGCGGTAATGTTAAGTTTTTGCTGAAGATGGCGGATATTTTCCCGCATCACTCGACGAAGATTTGCATCCAGATTACTCAAAGGTTCATCAAAGAGTAGCACTTTCGGTTTTAAAATCAATGAGCGTGCTAATGCCACACGTTGCTGTTGACCGCCTGAAAGTTGGTCGATCATTCGTGCTTCCAAGCCTGATAATTCCACTAATGCTAGGGCTTCTTTTACTTTCATCTCTCTTTCCGCTTTGGCAATGCCCTGCATTTTAAGGCTATAACCTACGTTTTCTGCAACAGTTAAATGTGGGAATAAAGCGTAAGATTGGAATACGATGCCGATGTCGCGATCTTGAGGAGCAGCTTGAGTAATTTCGCGATCTTCCAAGTAAATTTGACCGCTTGTAGGCAGATCTAAGCCTGCAATTAAGCGAAGAATGGTAGTTTTCCCACAGCCTGATGGACCAAGCAACGTGGTCATAGAGCCTTGTTTTAGACTCAAATCAAAGCCTTTAATTACCTCGGTATTGCCGAAGGATTTATGGATGTTTTCTAATCTCAAATAACCTTTCATTTCACAAACCTTTACGATTTATCAATTTGTTAAAGCCCCAAATCACAAGCATCATAACCACAATAAGTGTCGCACCGTAGGCAACCGCCATTCCATAATCGCCATCTTCCACACGGTTCAAAATATAGGCTGTGGCGACTTGCGTATTCGGCGTGACCAAGAAAATAATCGCACTCATCGTGGTCATTGAACGAACGAAACTGGTTACCAATGCCGAAAGTAACGCTGGGCGAAGCAAAGGTAGAATAATAAATAGGAAGGTTTTGAACGAACTGACTTTAAGCGATTGAGAAGCCTGTTCCAAATTTGCATCAATTTGTGCCAGCCCTGCAATGGCGGAACGCATTCCAATCGGCATATTTCGAGTCACCATTGAGAGCACAATAATCACTCCTGAACCCGTGAGGTAAATCGGGGCATCATTGAATGCCATTACATAAGAAACACCTGCGACTGTGCCTGGAATTGCAAAACAAAGCAGGGCGACAAACTCAAAAAAGGATTTTCCATTGAACTGTACACGAGTGGTTAAATAGGCAATCAAAACGCCAAACAGCGCTGTAATTGGTGCTGCACAAAGAGCAAAAATCAGTGTATGAATAAATGATGGGAAACCACCAAAATCCAGACCTTGCCCAAATAAACGGAGATAATGCTCAAGCGTAAAACTGTGGTTCACGCCCCAATTGACGACAAAGCTCCCAAAGAAAATGGAGCCATATAGAATTGCATTAAAAGCAACCCAAACAAGCAAAATGCAAGAAATTAACCATTTTATACCGCTTGCAAGAGGCAAATGACTGATTTGATTGCCTTTACCTGCTAAAGTTTGATAAGAGTATTTACCAAGCCATTGATATTGAATGAAAAAACTTACCAATGAAAAGGCAAGCAAAATCACGCCCATGGTACTTGCAGTAGTGTAGTCAGGTTGTGAGCCCACGATATAAAAGTAGATTTGGCTTGCCAGCACATCATAATTCCCGCCTAAGACAAATGGTGTGCTGAAGTCAGAAAGCGATTGAATAAAGGTAATCAAAAAGGCATTCGCCAATGCAGGTTTCAACAGTGGAAACAAAATATAGAGAAAGGTTTGGTTGGGTGAACTTTTAAGGCTGTAACTTGCCTCTTCCAGTTGAGCGGGAAAAAATCGCAACGCACCTTCAATAATCATAAATGCCATCGGTGTAAGAGCAAGCGTATGTGACAATAAAATGCCGTTAAAGCCATAAAGCCAGTTTTTATTGATACCAAAATGTTCAACTAAAAAATGGGTAATCGTACCGTTTCGCCCCATCAATAGCACCACACCTAACCCGACAACAAAAGGCGGTGTTACAATCGGTAAGATGGAGAATAACTTACTGATAAATCTCGTTTTTTTAGCAATGCGAGTGGTATAAAGGGCAAAACAAAGTCCAAAGAAAGTGGAAAGCACGCTAACACTCGCAGAGACGCTAATAGACTGCCAAATAACCTTAAGTAAATGGGGTTGTTGGAAAGTATTAAGTGCGTCATTAAGTGAAAATGCACCATCTATATAAACAATCGCACTTAAAATCGAAAACACCGGGAAGAGAATGAAAGTGCAAAGCACCACAAAACTGGCAAGCAGAGCTCCAATAATAAAGCGATCTCCCCGTAAAATGCCGAGCTTAGCAATGTTTTCGGTTAGTAAAATAAAAATGGATAAAAATAAAAAGAGTGTAGCATAGCCAAAACTGGTTGCTGTGAGTTTTGCCGAGAGAAAAACTAACCCTAAAAAAGCGACCAAAAAGCTAATTTTTGCTTTAGGCTGTTTAAAAAATGATATTGCCAATAAAGGCAAAAACCAAAGCCACGTGATATTAAGACTACGCCAGCCTATCGCCAAAAAAATTTCTTTTGAAGTGGAGTCAAAAAGCCCGTAGTGCAACGCTTGTGACGGCAGAACGAGGAAGGCAAGCAAAGGCAAAATCAACCAAAATCGAGAGTGGGTAGAAAACATCGGCATTAACGTTATATTTGCTCAAAGAAAAAGCGGTTAAATTTCTCCAAATTTTATAAATTCTAACAAAAATTTAACCGCTTGCGGGGAAATAAGGCTATTTCGTGAGTTTATCGCCTAATTTTACATCTTCCATCCATTTATTGATCAAATGTTTTCCCTCTTCGCTTGAGCCAAATTTATTGAAATCATATTCCACAAAATCTAATTTTTCCGCATTAGGCATCAATGGAGCAACCTCTGCCCCAACGATTGAAGGTAATTGGTAAAGATGGTGTTTGCGCCAAGGTAACTCTTGGATTTCCTTGGTAAGCACAAAATCTGTGAAAAGTTTAGCGTTATCTAAATTGCGTGCATTCTTCACGATACTGGTTCCGCCTAATGCGTAACCCACTTTACCTTCTGGAATTACATATTCAATTGGGTTGCCTTTCTCTTTTTCGGTAATGTAGGCATGTGTAAAACCGATGCTTTCCGATACTTCACCACGTACAAGATTAGAAGTGACTAGATTGCTTTTTGGATATTGCGAGATATTAGCATCCAATTTTTTGAGGTAATCAAAAGTTTTTTCCTCTCCCCAAAGAGAAATAAGGGTTGCCATAATCGTATAAGTTGTGCCTGATGAGCGAGGATCTGGAATTTGCACTTCACCAGCGAGTTTTGGATTGAGCAAATCTTCCCATTTTTTCGGCATTTCAAGCCCTAATGATTTGAGCTTTTCGCTATTCACACCCAAACCAAGCACGAGCATATAGGTCGCAGAGGTATAGTTTCCTTTGTCTGATGCCATTAATTTTTGGAATTGTGGCAAAATGTTTGCCTGATTTTTCGGGCGATACGCTTCTAATAAACCTAATTCAGCCGCTTGGAAGTGAGGTTCAATTGTACCGCCATACCAAACATCTGCCTGCGGATTGGATTTCTCAGCTTTTAATTTACCTAAAATCGTGCCTGTGCTTGCCTGAATAAATGAAGTTTGTACATCATATTGTTCTGAGAAACGTTTAGCCACATCTTCACACAATGCATTTTGCACCGTGCAATAAATGGTTAAACGTCCTTCTGCTTGAACAGTATGAGAAGCAAGTAATGCTGTTGTAGCTAAGCCTAAAGAACAAAGTAGAGATTTTAATTTGTGCTGCATATTCACGCTCCAAAATGTTGTGTGTATAAAAGTGAATAGAGTGGACTTTATCACATAGGTTGGGGGTGTCAAGTTAGGATTAATGTTATTAAAATATTCCGTTCCATGATTTTAAGCATTCACCGTAAACGGCTTGACATTTGGAGAAAAGGCGAGCAAAATCCTTAGCAATTTATAAATCTTCAGGGCAGGGTGAAATTCCCGATCGGCGGTAAAGTCCGCGAGCTGAGCAAAACACTTAGCAGGAACTGGTGAAATTCCAGTACCGACAGTATAGTCTGGATGGAAGAAGAGCGTAAAAATAACCCCGTGCAAGCGGTGGTTTTCTATGTCTTTTTTGCAAGCCTTGAGATCGAAAGATTTCGAGGTTTTTTCATTTCTATCTAGCCTTTTTGGGCGTGTTGTACACGCCTAATCCAGCCTTGAATAAAGAGGGTGTATGCAACACGCCCTAGAAACCTATTTTACAAAATTAAAATATATGACTGACGCAAACTATATGCAACGAGCCATCAGCCTTGCCGAACAGGGCAGAGGCTGGACAAGTCCAAACCCACTGGTGGGGTGTGTGATTGTCAAAAATGGTAAAATTGTTGCCGAAGGCTACCACGAAAAAATTGGGGGCTGGCACGCTGAGCGAAATGCAATTTTAAATAGCGATACTGATCTTAGTGGTGCGACAGCTTATGTGACCCTTGAGCCTTGTTGTCATCATGGTCGCACACCGCCTTGTTCCGATTTATTGATTGAACGTGGCATTAAAAAAGTCTTTATCGGCTCTCGCGATCCAAATCCGTTGGTCTCGGGTAAAGGGGCTAAACAATTGCGTGCAGCAGGCATAGAAGTGGTGGAAGATTTTATGCGTGAAGAGTGCGATAAACTTAACCCAATTTTTTTCCACTATATTCAAACCAAGCGCCCTTATGTATTGTTGAAATATGCGATGACAGCTGACGGTAAAATTGCGACCAGTACGGGCGAATCCAAATGGATTACAGGCGAAACGGCTCGCACCAAAGTGCAACAAACCCGCCACCAATATAGTGCGATTATGGTCGGTGTGGACACGGTGTTAGCTGATAATCCAATGTTGAATGCTCGAATGCCGAATGCGAAACAACCTGTTCGCGTGGTGTGCGATAGCCAATTACGCACCCCGCTAGATTGCCAATTAGTGCAAACCGCCAAGGAATACCGTACAGTAATTGCGACAGTTTGTGAGGATTTGCAAAAGATTGAGCAATATCGACCGCTTGGGGTGGAAGTGATGGTTTGCAAAGCCAGAAACAAGCGGGTGGATTTAGACGATCTTTTGCAAAAGCTCGGCGAAATGCAGATTGACAGTCTTTTGATTGAAGGCGGTTCCAGCCTTAATTTCAGTGCTTTAGAAAGTGGCGTGGTAAACCGTGTGCATTGTTACATCGCCCCGAAATTGGTCGGTGGCAAACAGGCGAAAACGCCGATTGGCGGAGAAGGCATTGGTGATTTATCCCAAGCCGTGAAGTTGAAGCTAGTTTCAATGGAAATGGTTGGGGAAGATATTTTGATTGATTACGAGATAATCCCTCATCTTTAAAGAGGATAGGGGAAAATTAGACAGAAGTGAAAACGAAGCTCATACAAGATATAAACATCACAATCAAATCTCGCCTCCCCCCTCTTTTCTAAAGAGGGGAACTTGTTAGGAGAATAAATTATGTTTACAGGCATTATCGAAGAAGTGGGCAAAATCGCACAAATCAATAAACAAGGCGAATTTGCGGTCGTGACTATT
>NZ_JAHAHT010000134.1 GCF_018373095.1 Haemophilus parahaemolyticus | reverse complement strand
TAAACGATCTTTTAATAAATCTGCACCGTGACCGTAGATTAAGTTGATTTGACGTGCATCAAGTTGTTTTACCGTATCAATCACGTGTTTTACCATCGGTTTGCCCGCAATTGGGTGTAATACTTTTGGTAAGTCAGAATACATACGCGTACCTTTGCCCGCGGCTAAAATCACCACGCTTAATGGTTGTGTCATAAAAATGTCCTTTTAAAAAGAAAAATTGCGTGTATTTTATCAGAAATTCCAGCAAAACAGAAAACAATCAATTTCTTGCAACATTTCGGTATTATGTGGAAGTTGCACAAAGATTTATCCAAACTCACAAACGATTACTTGTACGTTGTACTATTTGAAAGATGAATTATTAGTCGAGAAATGTACGATAGACAAGGTAATTTATTGTCGGTTGAAAGAACTTGAGTAAGAATAGAAAATAGTAGTAAAAATACTGCTATTTTTGTTTCAGTTGCCATTTGACATCAGTTACGCTCCTTTCTAGTCGTTCTACTACACCTTTTAATTCCAACATTTAACCTTAGATGAAAAAGAGAAAAGCCTATCTGAAACAAGGTAAAACGGATGAGCTACGTCTGTAATCAGAGAAATTAAAGATATTTTTGGGAAAATCGATGAAACTGAGAAAAGTAAAATACCCTTATTAAGCTAAGGGCACTGAATTTTACTGCAGGTAAAATGATTTTTAAGTCTTTATGTAACTGGCTACATAATACCAGAAATATTACTCCAACTAAGAAGTAAAAAATATGATCAAAATCACATCTCAAAGAGGGGAATGCTAAAATGTTTTAAACATAAGCTTAACCAATAAGAATAGATTAGACTTATAAACAATTATTCGAATACTGCCCAAACAGGGGAGTGATCAGAAGGTTTTTCCATCGCGCGGATTTCCAAATCAATGCCTGTTTCTACGCAACGTTCCACCAATGATTTTGAGGCAAGCACTAAATCAATACGCAAACCGCGATTATCATCAAAACCTTTTGAACGGTAATCAAACCACGAGAATTTATCATCTGCTTCTGGGTTCATTGCTCGGAATGTATCTACTAATCCATAACCTTGCAAACGCTCCAACCATTCGCGCTCTTCAGGTAAGAAGGAACATTTTCCATCACGTAACCAACGTTTACGATTTGGCTCGCCAATGCCGATATCTAAATCAGTTGGACTGATATTCATATCGCCCATAATCACGATCGGATTTTCAGGTTTCAATTCTGTTTCTAAATAATTTTGCAAATCAGCATAGAATTTTTCTTTCGCAGGGAATTTGGTTTCGTGTTTGCGGTTTTCACCTTGCGGGAAATAGCCGTTTAATACGGTAAGCACGCCAAATTCAGTCTCGATATCCGCCATAATCATTCGTTTTTGTGCATCTTCACTATCAGTTGGGAAGCCTTTACGGACAGCAAGCGGTTGTTTTTTAATTAAAAGTGCCACACCATAATGCCCTTTTTGTCCATGATGAAACACGTGGTAGCCTAAGTGATTTACCAGATCGTAAGGAAAATCTTCGTCTGATACTTTAATTTCTTGCAAACCGATAACATCAGGTTGGTGTTTTTCAACAATCGCTTCAAGCTGATGCGGGCGAGCACGTAATCCATTGATATTAAAAGAGATAAATTTCATAAATAATCTTTAATTTCCCAACGCATCTTGAGTTTGTTTATTTTCGATAAACTCGATTTTGTAACCATCTGGATCTTCTGCAAATGCAATCACGGTTTTACCACCTAAAACAGGACCAGGTTCACGAGTGATTTTCCCTCCTGCCATGCGAATAGACTCAATGGTTTCATAAATGTTGTCTACGCCTAGTGCAATATGTCCATAAGCCGTGCCTAAATCGTAACTTTCAACACCCCAGTTATAAGTCAATTCAATTTCAGCACTTTCAGGATCATTTTCATAACCAACAAATGCTAACGTATATTTATATTCCGTATTTTCACTAGTACGGAGTAATTTCATCCCTAATACTTCCGTATAGAATTTAATTGAACGTTCTAAGTCACCTACACGTAACATAGTATGTAAAATTTTCATCATATTAACCCCCTTAATCATTAAAAAAACTTGAGTATTATGGCATAATTCCTATACAAAGTCATTTTTAAAATTTACGCTATGTCTCACGATCACGATTCTCAAAAAAAATATGAAATTGCGACACACGCATTAGTCCCTTTAATGGCAATGCTTTTTGTGCAAATGTTGCTAAATTACACTACTGCACCCGCTAATATGATTTTTATCTCACCTTATTTATTGGCGTTTTTGGTCGCAATTGTTATCAGCATTTTTGTGCTTTGGAAAGGGCAAATCTGCCCAGGGCAAGCAAATCGATTGCTTTTTGTCTTTAAATTTTTCCTCATTTTTGCAGTAGGAAATCTTGCCTATTCGCTTACCTTCACGCCCAAACATATCCCAATGGCAATGGTGGCGATTGCCACTATTCTCATTTCGTTAATCTATTGGAATGTCAGCAATACCGAACGTCTAGCCAATGCAGTCGCTTACGGTTGTTTTGCCATTTGTGGCTTGGCGATTGTGCAATATTTAGTAATTTATTGGGTAGAAATCCCTTCTTTATTCAACGGCATTCGTGCCAATAATTTTGCTCAATTATTGCTGGGCATTTTATTAGCGGGTTGGTATTTAATGCTTGCTAAAAGCCGTTTAGACGGTTTCTTTAAATTGCTCGTACAGCTTGCCCTGCTTATGCTCATTTTGAACTATATTTGGGTGGCTTTTGTGCTTTATCAACAGCTTCAAATGATGCCTGAAATGTCTCTTGTGCCTTATTTTATCTACTTCAGCATTCAGTTTGTGATTTTTGCAATTTTAGCTTGGCTACTACTTGGTAAAGGCGATAAACAGATCAAAAATCCGCTTGGCTGGTCAGCTGCACTTGCCTTGGCGATGTTGTATCCCTTCACCAATATTTAACCGCGTATGGCGAATTAGCAAGCCTAGGTAATTAAAAAACGCTTCCTTACTTTTTATTAGAAGAGGAAGCGTTATGCTTTTCTATTAACCAGCCACTGATGGCAAAATACCAGCCTGTATTAAGAATGGAATAATCATAATAACCACCCCCATGATCAACGCGATGACTAACGCAGTATTCCCACCTGCAACACGATATGGTAGATTTGGGTACAATTGACGAGCACGCCACGCCAAACCAATTGGAAGCACTAAGCCATAGAAAGCGAAAAGTAAGCCCGCATAACCTAAAGCTGCGATAAAGCCATTTGGATAGAACAATGCAAACGCAAGCGGTGGAATAAAGGTTAATGGTGTCAAAATCAAGCGATTGTTTGGCAACTGCACGCGTTTTAATAAATCTCCCACACCTTCAAAAATCCCCATTGCAACTCCTAAGAATGAGGTAATTAATGCTAATGTAGAGAAAATTCGTACCATTTCGCCTAAAACGGTGCTACCCGTGATTTGGCTTGTTGCTTTTACTAAGCCGTTTAAGGTTGCATCTTGTTTTAATAATGTTGCAAACTCACTTTGGCTCAATACCCCGTGCGTTGCCAATTGCCATAATAGATTGGCTGAAAGTGGTATAATTGTCCC
>NZ_JAHAHT010000133.1 GCF_018373095.1 Haemophilus parahaemolyticus | reverse complement strand
GTGGAGAGCGAGGGCGTCTCGCTCCTTTTGCTAATAGCGTCATCCGCCCGTTGTGTTCCGTGAAGAAATCAACTAACAGGCTACTTTCGCTATATTCTCGCCGATGTAAGACAAACGCTCGCTGTAAGGGCTGGACTTCAAAGTTTTTGCTCATTTAATCACTAATGATAAAAATGGTGGGAAAGCTCACCCTACAAGACTATTCGTCAATATACCCCAAACTACGCAATGCACGTTCGTCATCCGCCCAACCAGCTTTCACTTTTACCCACAACTCTAAGTGAACTTGTGCATCAAACAAACGCTCCATATCTTTACGGGCTTCAATCCCGATAGTTTTAATTTTCTCGCCTTTCGCCCCAATGACCATTTTTTTCTGACCTTCACGTTCAACTAAAATCAAGCCATTAATAATGAAAATCCCTTTCTCATTCACTTTGAACTGCTCAATTTCTACCGTCACCGAATAAGGTAACTCTTCGCCCGTGAAACGCATCAATTTTTCGCGGATAATTTCTGATGCCATAAAGCGCTGGCTGCGGTCGGTTACATATTCTTCAGGGAAATGGTGTACGCCTTCACGTAAAGATTGACGTACAATCTTCTCAAGCAGATGGACATTTTTACCACGTTGGGCTGAAATCGGCAGGATTTCGGCAAAATCGAATTTTTGTGAAAGCTCGGTAATATACGGCAACAATTCATCTTTTTCTTTAATGTTATCCACTTTATTGATTGCCAACACTACAGGAGCTTTTGCCGCACGCAATTTGTTTAAGACCATCTCATCATCTTCTGTCCATTTTGTACCTTCGACCACAAAGATAATCAGATCCACATCACCAATTGCCGAGCTTGCCGCACGGTTCATCAAACGGTTGATGGCACGTTTTTCTTCAATATGCAACCCTGGTGTGTCCACATAAATGGCTTGATATGCACCTTCGGTTTGAATCCCGACAATACGGTGGCGAGTGGTTTGGGCTTTACGCGAAGTAATAGAGATTTTTTGTCCTAAAATTTTGTTGAGTAAGGTCGATTTACCCACATTCGGGCGACCCACAATAGCAATAAAGCCACAATATGTTTTTTGATTTTCTGTCATTTCTTGTTCCTTTTTGTAAGGTGTGTGAAACTGGTTTCACGCACGCTTTTGCAAAAGCTTTTCACATTTCAACCGCTTGCGTGCGTATATTTTTAATCCACACCCCCTACTTGATTAATACGTTTAATACCTTCTCCGCTGCATTCTGTTCTGCTTTTCGGCGGCTTGTACCAATACCTGTAAACACTTCATCCACATTTTTCACTTTACAGGTCACTTTAAAGGTTTGGTTATGGGCTTCTCCTTTAATATCAATCACGTCATATTCAGGCAGTGGTAATTTGCGACCTTGTAAGAATTCTTGTAGGCGAGTTTTGGGATCTTTCTGTGCATCGCCTGGGCTGATCTCAGCTAAAAATGTGATATACCAGTCATTCACTTTCTGCATTGCCTGATCCATTCCTTTATCCAAATAGATTGCGGCAATAATCGCTTCCACACAGTCGGCTAAGATAGACTCGCGACGATAACCACCGCTTTTGAGTTCGCCTGCACCAAGTTTCATATAATCCCCTAGATCAAATTGGCGAGCAATAATGGCTAAGGTTTGCTCTCGCACAAGTGTGGCACGCATACGGCTTAATTCGCCTTCATTCGCTTTTGGAAATTTATCAAATAAAGCTTTGCCGATAGTAAAGTTAAGAATAGAGTCGCCCAGAAATTCAAGGCGTTCATTGTTTTTTGATGCCGCACTGCGGTGCGTTAAGGCTTGAGTGAGGTAATCAAGGGTTTCAAATTGATAACCCAATTTTTTCTGTAATCGTTCTAGTTGCATAATTTTTTGGGGTTTTCCCCATTAAAATAGAATGAAAGCGGTTAGATTTACAAAACATTTTGCAAATTCAACCGCTTGAAATTATTGAATGGAAGTAAACATTCGGTCGAAACGTAAGCCTTTCGGGAATTCATTTGGTTTTTTATCTAAACTTAGCCAGATAAATGTTGCTTTACCTACAATATTTTGTTCAGGCACAAAACCCCAGAAGCGGCTGTCTTCGCTGTTATCACGGTTATCACCCATCACAAAATAATGCCCCTCTGGCACCACCCATTCGCCGTCAATTTGCCCCTCTTGCTTGAAGAAATAAGGCGCATAGTTAAATGGCGATGGATTATTCAAAATCTGATGCGTTACGCTGCCAACTTCCGTTTTCTCTACCTGCATTTCGCCGTGATAGAAGAAATCAGCATTTGGTTTCGCATTTTCATATTTAAACACATTTACAGTACCATCTTTGCTGGTTACGGTAAGCGATTGGGTTGCCATATCATATTTTACCGTATCGCCACCGATACCAATCACGCGTTTAATGTAATCAACGTGCGGTTGTTTTGGAGCTTTGAACACAATGATATCGCCACGCTCTGGGTGTCCGTTCTCAATAAGCGTTTTCTGCCAAATAGGATCTTTAATGCCGTAATTAAATTTATTCACGACAAGAAAATCACCGACACGCAAAGTTGGCTCCATTGAGCCACTTGGAATTTGGAAAGGTTCAAACACAAATGAACGTAAAATGGTCACTAATGCCAACACGCCAAAAAGTGAACCGAAGAAATCAGTAAAGCCATTTTTCTTACTTGGGTTAAATTTATTGTAGAACCAAAAACCGCCACAAACGACTACTAAACCGACCAACAAAATAGAAATAGTATTCGGCAACTGCATTGAATCTAACCATTTCCAAATGCCGTATAAAATCCCGATAAAAATAATAGGGGCAATCTGTGCCATAACTTCTCCTTTTAGTTTAACAAGCGGTTAAATTTACAAATTCATCTGCAAATTCGACCGCTTGATTAATGCAAAATTCCCTTTTTGGGGATTAATCTTTACCCACATGAAGAATCGCCAAGAACGCCTCTTGTGGCACCTCTACGTTACCGAGGGATTTCATTCGCTTTTTACCCTCTTTTTGTTTTTGTAGAAGTTTTTTCTTACGGCTTACGTCACCACCGTAACATTTTGCTAATACGTTTTTACGCAACTGTTTTACGGTTGAACGTGCAATAATGTGGTTGCCGATAGCTGCTTGAATCGCAATATCGAATTGTTGGCGTGGAATAAGATCTTTCATTTTTTCTACCAACTCACGACCACGATATTGTGCATTATCTTTGTGGACGATTAACGCTAATGCATCCACGCGATCACCGTTGATCATAATATCCACACGCACCATATCCGCTGCTTGGAAGCGTTTGAAACCATAATCTAATGAGGCATAACCACGTGAAGTTGATTTCAAACGGTCGAAGAAATCTAACACCACTTCGCCCATTGGGATTTCATAGGTTAAAGCGATTTGGTTGCCGTGGTAAACCATATTAGTTTGCACGCCACGTTTTTCCACACAAAGGGTAATCACATTGCCCAAATACTCTTGCGGCACAAGCATATTACACTCTGCAATCGGCTCCCGAATTTCGCTAATGTTACTAATCGGTGGTAATTTCGATGGGCTATCCACATAGACAGTTTCACCATTCGTTTGCTCTACTTCATAGACTACCGTTGGTGCAGTAGTAATGAGATCTAAATCGTATTCACGCTCTAAACGCTCTTGAATGATCTCCATATGCAACAAGCCCA
>NZ_JAHAHT010000132.1 GCF_018373095.1 Haemophilus parahaemolyticus | reverse complement strand
ATTTGGATTTATCTCAATGGCAAGCGCTTGATATTAATACTGATAGTCTTTGGATGATTCCAACAAGAGATAAAACAGGAAAGCACAAAAATGTGTATCACGGAAACTTTATTCCCCAGATTCCTAATCAATTGATTCGTAGATACACAAAGGAGAATGAATGTGTTTTTGAGCCTTTTATGGGCAGTGGGACAACATTATTTGAGTGTGAAACGTTAAACAGAGAATATATTGGCTTTGATCTTAATCCTCATATTATTGACTATGTGAGAGAAAATGCTGATAAAGAAAAAATAAATGATTTCTATATTGCAAATTGTAACTCAATGGATGAGATATCCGTCGACGAACATTTTAAAGAATATGGAAAAACAGCACAATTTTTACTGATGCATCCACCTTATATGGATATTGTCAAGTTTACAGATAATCCTAACGATCTTTCTCAATGTGATAGTATCAATGAGTTTGTGCGAAAGTTTAAACTTGTTTGTGAGAATAGTTTAAAACACCTTGATAAAGGTCGATATTTTGCTTTAGTGATTGGAGATGTCTATAAAAATAGTGAAGTTTTGCCACTTAGTTTTTATTGTATGGATATGATAAAACGAAATTTTAAAGTGAAATTAAAAGGTATCATAGTGAAAAATATTGAAGGCAATAGAGGGAAGCTCAATTTTGGTGGTATTTGGCGCTATCGAGCATTAAGTAGTGATTACTATATTTTCAAACATGAATATATTATGGTGTTTAAAAAAGAGTTTTGAGTATGAAAATCACAAAAACAGAACTATTTTTAAGATTAGCCAAGCCAAATGAGCAAGGTATTTCTCGTTGGGTTAATGTAAGTGAATTTGTTGGTGAATATAAAGATTTAAAATTAGGTAATGGTGGAAGTTGGTGTCGTGCAAGTTCTCCATTAGCAAGAGATTATATTGTTGAATTTGATAAAAGTCGTACATCTGGTAATTCTATTGATGCAATTAGGCTCAATGGTTTTAATCAAGAAAAGCATTTTAAACAACATATTCGAAAAGATATTAAAGATACACTCAAAACGAAAAATTGTGTGATGTTGGGGATAAATGGAAAATCCGAAAATACCAAGATTGAAATTGATCATAAAGATGGCAGAAAAAACGATCATCGTGTCAGTGATACCAAAACGCAAAAATTAGAAGATTTTCAACCGCTTTGTAAGGCTGCTAATGATGCTAAACGTCAAATTTGCAAAGAGTGCAAAGCAACCAATAAACGTTGGAGTGCTAAGAATATTTTAGGTAATCCTTATGCGTTTTATCAAGGTGATGAAAATTATTCGGAAGAATTGGGTTGTGTTGGGTGCTATCAATATGATCCAGTGGAATATCGAAAAAGCAGTGTGAAACGAATTTCTGCTGAAGCAGCCAAACATACATCAGACTACATTTTTAATAAATTATATTCAGAAGAGAACGAATGAATTATATCGGTTCAAAACTAAAACTTTCTAGCTGGCTAGAGGCAGAAATCACTAATGTTGTTGGTGATTCTCTTTCTAATAAAGTGTTTTGTGATTTATTTGCAGGCACAGGGGTTGTTGGTAGAAAATTTAAAACAAATGTAAAGCAAGTGATTGCGAATGATATGGAATATTACAGTTATGTTTTAAATAGAAATTATATTGGCAATCATCAAACAATTTTAAAAGCCGATGAATTATTACAAGAATTAGAAAATTTACTACCGAAAGAAGGCTTTATTTATCAAAATTATTGTTTAGGGTCAGGCTCAGAACGTCAATATTTTAGTGATGAAAATGGTAAAAAAATTGATTCAATTCGAATGCAAATCGAAGAATGGAAGAATACGCACTATATCGATGAAGACACTTACTATTTCCTCTTAGCAACTTTGTTAGAAAATGCAGATAAGGTAGCAAATACGGCATCGGTTTATGGGGCTTTTTTGAAAAATCTTAAAAGATCTGCATTAAAGCCGTTATCACTTGAGCCAGCATTATTTGAGATTAACTGTAATGATCACCAAGTTTATCAAATGGATGCAAATCAGCTAATAAAAAATATTTCAGGGGATATTTTATACCTTGATCCGCCCTATAATGCCCGTCAATATGGTGCAAACTATCATATGTTAAATACGATAGCCCTTTATGATAATTTTACCCCTAAAGGAAAAACGGGATTAAGAGAGTATAATCGATCTAAATATTGTTCAAAATCAGAAGTAGCTTCAGCGTTTGAAGCACTGATTAAAGATGCAAATTTTAAATACGTTTTTTTAAGTTATAATAATGAAGGTTTGATGTCTGTTGAGCAGGTAAGAGAGATTTTTGAGCGTTACGGAAAGTATGATTTAATTCAAACGGAATATCAGCGTTTTAAAGCAGATAAAACAGAGAACCGTAATCATAAAGCAGATTCAACATTTGAATATTTACATATTTTAGAGAAATCAATTTAATAAGGAAAAACCTGAGCAGAAACTTTACCAGAGCTTGAAAAAGAGTTTAGACAGTCGGTTGATGATTTACAGGATTGTGTAGAGTGAGATAAAGAGCCAAATAAACCTTTCAAAGGTGTATTTATAATGTAAGAATTGGCGAAGAGTTCCAGCGTGAAGCAACCATAACTGCAGGCAATCGTTCGTTGAATGCGTTTGTGATGGAAGCCATCCAAGAGAAAATTCATCGTGGAAGACCGAGTTTGAGATAGAAGAATGAGCTAGTTTATCCAATCGTTTTATTCTATAATACCGCGATTTTTGTTTTCACTTCAAACAGAGGCAATTAAAATGAGCAAACCGATTTATAAACGCATTTTATTAAAATTAAGTGGTGAGGCTTTGCAAGGCGATGAAGGCTTCGGTATTGATCCTTCGATTTTGGATCGTATGGCACTTGAGATTAAAGAACTAATCGAAATGGGTGTGGAAGTTGGCGTCGTAATCGGTGGCGGTAATTTATTCCGTGGTGCAAAATTAGCGAAAGCAGGGATGAACCGTGTAGTCGGCGATCATATGGGGATGCTTGCAACCGTAATGAATGGCTTGGCGATGCGTGATGCGTTGCATCGTGCGGATGTCAATGCGAAGTTGATGTCTGCATTCCAATTAAACGGGATTTGCGATACCTACAACTGGTCTGAAGCGATTAAAATGTTGCGTGAAGGTCGTGTAGTGATTTTCTCTGCGGGAACAGGTAGCCCATTCTTTACAACAGATTCAGCGGCTTGCTTACGTGGTATCGAAATTGAAGCGGATGTAGTGTTAAAAGCGACAAAAGTGGATGGGGTGTATGATAAAGATCCTGCAAAATTTGCTGATGCAGTGTTATATAATCAATTGACTTATGCTGAAGTGATCGACAAAGAGTTACAAGTTATGGACTTAGCTGCATTTACGCTTGCACGTGACCACGGTATGCAAATTCGTGTGTTTAATATGGGGAAAGCAGGTGCGTTACGTGAAGTAATTACGGGAACGACTGAAGGTACTACTATTTCTTAATTTTAATTTAGCTGTTCTAAATTTATTCAATCAAAGGAAAAATAGATGATTAACGAAATCAAAAAAGATACGCAACAGCGTATGGAAAAAAGCTTAGAAGCGTTAAAAAGCCACATTTCTAAAATCCGCACAGGTCGTGCACAACCAAGCCTTTTAGATGGCATCCAAGTGGAATATTACGGTGCGGCAACGCCACTTCGTCAATTAGCAAACGTGGTTGCAGAAGATGCTCGTACTTTAGCGGTAAACGTATTC
>NZ_JAHAHT010000131.1 GCF_018373095.1 Haemophilus parahaemolyticus | reverse complement strand
ATAGCATCAATTAAATGCATAAACAGCTTAATATTTATATGTTTATGCTTAAATGAGGGCGGGTTTTAATCCGCCCTATGATGTCTAGTCTAAAACAAATCGAAATTCTACTTCAAATTTCGTCTCATTCAGACGGTACTCGTCTTTCAAATTCGGACCGCATGAATTAGAACCAATCCCGCTCATTTTATAGTCGATATTGAAAATCGTATAAGCCGATTCCACTAAATCATAACAGTGCGTTTTAGCGGTTAATTCTTCTGCAGTATAAGGTGAAAGATTGAAGCTAAACGGCTGATTAGCAGTTGCATACAAGCAGTCAAATTTCACATATTCGCAACCAAAATGGCTACCGTTTTCTTGCGGTTTAACATAATCGGTGTGATTTTGTTCAGCACAAGTTTTGTACACGCCCAATTTCGCTAAATGATGCTTATCGACATAGCTTTCCAATTCACCATAGCCAAAATATTCCGCTTCGCCGATATTTTTGGGTAAAGCAAAACGCAAGCCAAAACGTGGCAAGAATGGAAGATGTGCTGGACGTTGAGTTTGTACTTTCACCGAAAGTTGTCCATCTGCCAAAATTGTATAAACCAGATCAAGAGTTAAAATTCTGCCACGTGAAATCGACATAATTGCAGATTTTACATAAATCTTCACCGCTTGCTCGCTCACGTTCACCGCTGTTTCATAAGCACGCGTGTAAGCATTATCATAACCTGCATTTTGCCACGCCGCACGAATTAAACGGTCGTTGTCGGTTGGTGCTCGCCAAATTTGGAAATCTAACGGCTGCTCAATCAATGGCTCGCCTGCTTTCTCTATTTGGCTAAAAATCCCTTTCTGTTTATCGAAAAGATAGCGGTAATTTTTGTTGCAGATTTCAATATTTAATGTGGTTTCATTCACAGAAAAAGCTGTTTTTGTTGCTACAAGCGGTTGTTTTTTCAAACTATTTTGCGGATAGAGACTGATTTGGTCAAAGCCTAATTCGTGTTCCATTTCAATCAAATCGGTATCCCAATTCTGCGTGTAAGAGAGGTTGAGCAACCAATGCGAACCGTTGTTTTCAGGTAAGGCAATCGGCAGAACTACGCTTTTATGCGGTTCGCAATCTACTTCTAAAAATCCACCGCTTGTCGTGATGCCATTTTGCATAAATTCGTAATTCACTGTGAGCACATCGGCTAAATTGGTAAAGTCGAAGTAGTTATGCAGTACGATTTTGCCATCTTCAAAACGAGCACGCACAGGGCGATTCACATTTTTCACCTCTTTTAAATTGCTGTGCGGAATGCGGTCGGGTGAGACCAAACCATCCATACAGAAATTGCCATCGTGTGGGCTTTCACCGAAGTCACCTCCATAGCCAAATTGCCCGTTCTTATGATATGGTGCGTGGTCGCACCATTCCCAAATAAAGCCGCCACAAGATTGAGCGTAACGATGGAAAGTCTGCCAATAATCTTCCATATCTCCGTTCGAATTACCCATCGCGTGGCTATATTCGCACAGAATAAATGGCTTCGTTTTTAGTGTTTCACAATAGTGCTCAATATCTTCGGTTGAGCCATACATTTCACTGTAAAAATCCAAATTGGACAGGTCGTTTTGATGGGCAGAATGCTGATAAATTGAGCTTTCATAATGTACTAAACGGCTTGGATCGCGTTGTTTAACCCACGCTGCTGCCGATTCAAAATTCTCGCCATAACCCGATTCATTGCCAAGAGACCAAATAATCACCGAAGTGCGATTTTTATCGCGTTCTATGTTCGCTTGCTGGCGGTCTAAAATCGCCTTTTTGAAAGCAGGATTGCGGGCGAAATAGCAGAAATTGTCAATCGTATCTTGGCGAATGCGAGCCGTTTCAGGAACATTTTCGTGGTTTAAGAAAATGCTTGGCTCAGGCGTTTTCACCGCCAACATTGAAGCCCCATGTGCTTCCACATCACTCTCTGCAATAACATAAAAACCGTAGCGGTCACAAAGCTCAGTGAACCAAGGGGCATTTGGGTAATGGGCAGTTCGGATTGCGTTGATGTTGTGCTGTTTCATTAACTGCAAATCTTTCAATGCTTGTGCATAACTAATCGCATAGCCTGTTTTCGGATCGCTATCGTGGCGATTTACGCCCTTAAATTTAATCGGCTGATTATTAAAATAGAATACTCCCTCTTTGATTTCCGCTTTTCTAAAACCGATTTTTTGTACAATGATTTCATTTTCACTGCGCAAAATTAGTGTGTACAGCTGAGGGTTTTCTGCATTCCAAAGTTGCACATTTACAATCTTTTCGTTGAAACTCACCGCTTGTTTACGGAAAATAGAGATGTTTTCTGGTGAAAGCAGCTCTACCTCAAGCGGTCGATTTTCATTTGTAAATTGTAAATCAAGGGAAAGAATGGCTTCGTTTAAATCATCACTGAGTTCATAACGAACAAAGAAATCTTGCAAGTAGTTAGGTTCGCGTTCAAGCAAGTAAACATCGCGGAAAATGCCTGACATTCGGAATTTATCTTGGTCTTCTAAATAGCTGCCATCACACCATTTCAACACGACCACATGTAAGTGGTTTGTGCCTTGAGTGAGCAAATCGGTTATATCAAATTCACTGGTGGAATGGCTGATTTGGCTATAGCCAACAAATTGACGGTTCACATAGAGAAATAAGCAGGAATCTACGCCCTCAAAATTGAGTAAATAACGGTTGCCGTTTGGCTCAAATTGGAAAGTACGATGATACAACCCACACGGGTTTTGGTGTGGTACAAAAGGCGGATCGAAGGGGAACGGATAGTTGATATTAGTGTAGTGATGGTGGTCAAAACCGTGATTTTGCCAGTTAGACGGCACAGGGATTTTGTGCTCAAAGGTAGTATTCAAAAAATCTGCTGGTAAATCGTGATAGCTCGCGTAGTAGTTGAAATCCCAATCGCCATTGAGAAGCGTAAAATAAAGCGATTGCTCACGCGAATTTGTGGTTTCCAAAGATTGATGAGGAATAAAATAGGCGTGATGCGGCGTGGTGTTGATGTGAAGCGTGTTTGAGTCTTGGAAGTAATTTGGTAGAGGCATAGGTTTCTCCTAAAATAACATTATTTTCTCTCCTTTTTACAACCAATTTAGCTAAAATTCAAGCATATTATTGAGGGGGTAAGCTAAAATTTAGTGATAAAAAACTCTATTAACTTATAAAGTTAATAGAGTAATAAACTGATAAACAATTGATTATTTTACCACTTCAAATGCTAAGCCTTTGAAAACAATGTCATTGATTTGAATATCTAATCTGTAGTGCCCCACTGGATCTTCTTTAGTGAATTTCCAACAGCGGGTAAGATTAGTATTATCTTTAAACGTAACATTGCCTACAATTAAAAACTCTTTTTTATCTTCTGATGCAGTCACACTCATGCCTTCGGAAGTGAAAGTAGTTGCAGCTGGAGCATAGAACGCTTCAGCAAATTGTACTTTACCGCTTAATGGCACATTCACTGAAGACCAGCAAAGTTGCTGATTTTTACTTTGAGAGAGCTTATTTTCTGTCAGCGGGCGAGGTGTTTTTGAGCTAAAATCAAGCACTCTTAACACAACTGTTGGTTGTGCTGCTGGTGTATTTTCAGGTTTAATGTTTGTTTTAGTCGCAGCCATTGTAGTAGCTGAAAGCATAGCTAAGGTCACTATCATCATTTTTTTCATTGAACTTTTTCCTTTTTATCTAGGTGATTTTGTTGATATTGTTCTCTTAACTGACTTGCAACAATTTGGATTGCTTGTCCCATACTAATACCTTGTTGGACAAGCTTTTGAATTTCTTCAACCGCTTCTTGTTGTTGCTCGTGCGTTA